>NZ_JBSXNW010000016.1:0-302693 GCF_056857835.1 Flagellimonas sp. B-3 | reverse complement strand
CAACTATACCTTTTACCGCTACAACATGAACATCTACAACCCCGCCTTTGCCGGAAGCTCGGAGGCTGCCGAGCTCTCCTTGGGCATCAGGAGCCAATGGGCGGGCGTTGAAGGTGCCCCCGAGAGCCAAAGTGCCATTTTCGGCATGCCCATGGGCAGGAACGTGGGGCTTGGCGTGTCCATCCTCAACGACCGTACCTTCATAGAACAGCAGACCTGGATGGCCATCGATGTTTCCTACCACATCCGATTGGATGAAGACCACAGGCTATACTTTGGGATCAAGGGAAGTGCCAACTCCTATGATGCCAACACCAATGGCCTTGTCACCTATGGGGTTGGCCAAGATGGAACCCTGATGGACTACGATAGCCGTTTCACCCCCAATGTAGGGGCAGGGGTCTATTTAAAGCACGATAGGTATTTTGCATCCCTGTCCGCTCCCAAACTACTGACCCCGGATCGCTTGCAGGAACGCGATGGAAATGCCTATTTGGGAACCGACCGCATGCACGCCTACCTCAGCGGGGGATATACCCTTCTCTTGGGCAAAACCTTGGACCTGAAGACCATGGGGATGTTGCGCTACGTGGATGCCTCCCCCATATCGGTGGAACTGACGGGTATCCTGGACTTTGGGGAACGCTTTGAGTTTGGCGCCAGCTATAGGTACGATGAAAGCATCAGCGGACTGTTCCTGTTCAATATCAACAACGGATTCAATTTGGGCTATGCCTATGAGACCTCCATCCAAAACCCCATTGACGGGCTGGACAACAATACCCATGAATTGTTTATGAGATTGAGGATGTAACAATCTCAAAATCAATTAATACTGTTATAAGTGATAAATGCCCTTGGCTAAAAGGGCATTTTTTTTGCTTAAAAATGAATTTAAAATAGCAAATACTATCTTCATTCCCATATTTAAATCTTTTTGGCACATCTAGTTCGTCCACTTCAATTCACTGGTAATGAGGAGGCATATCTTCATTATTTGCCAGTGCTTAAATACAAGAGGCGTTATAGCAATCACTTAATGGAGCACTTAGGCTTAGCTCAAATGCTTTTTCATAAAGTCCGGATTAACTTCTATAATCTTTAGCAAGGCAAAGTTTCCACCCCCTATTAATTTTGAGTAATCTGAAGTATTTTGAGAAAATCCTTTTAGCGTTGTTAAAATGATTTGAGGAAAAATTATTGGGTATTTCATAGATGCATTGATTTGTAGATACCCTGATTTTTAGGACAGTTTTTCTTAAGCAAATCTGACTGTTGAAATCAAACTTTTGACCATTACCAAACTGTAATATTTTTTGAGAGGCTTACAAAACAACTAAAAAAGCTGTTCTACAATCCACAAACAGTACCCCCCTTTTAAATCACCAACTTTTTGTAACGAAACCTTCAATAGAAAAAATCACGTATCTGCAAAACTTTGAACGTTTGTTGATCTATCCAAAATTCACTCCATTGTTTTTCATTGTGCTCTATTTTCAGCACCCAACAGCTGAACTCTTGATCATTAATGGACAGCTTTTCCTCTCTTACCTTTTGATACGTATGGTATTCAGGTTTTGATTTGGAACCCGGATGATAAAAATTAATATCAAATTGATTGAAGTCCTCAAATGGCAACATCCCAAGTATTTCCAAATCCAATTCCCAGTTGAAAGCCAAAGCAGTATTTTCCATGGTAAACGTAGCTTGTTGTGCTTGACGGTGTCGTTGTCCGTATAGACCTTATTATCTTTAAAATGATAAAATTTGCGCAGCTCACCTTGAGGGCTTTTACCCAATGTACTTACTACAATTTCTTCTGAAACAGGCTGAAATCTTTGACCTACTGTTATCTTATAGTCGTGGAGTTCTTTATAGTTCTGTCTTACCCAGCTAATGGGTCATTTTCACTCATAGGATTCTTAGTTCACAAAAAAATCAAGTTTAAATACTTGCATTTTGTCTTATTCAAAATATCTCAGTGATTTTAACAGGTCTATTCTCCCTGAGTGATTTGATTGCTGCCAGACCTATTTTCAACGATTGAAGTCCATCATTTCCATCAACTGGTGTCTTGTCATTATTTTCAAGGCTCTTTGCAAAGTCACAGATTTCGTTCTTGTACGCTTCCCTATACCGTTCCAAGAAAAAATGTAAAGGCAAGGCTGCATGTATGCCCTTATCGTTGTACAATTTATGAGAATCCATAAAGTTGTTATTGGACTGGACCATGCCCTTGGATCCAAACACCTCCACCCTTTGATCATATCCGTAGGACGCCTCCCTACTATTATCAATTACGGCCATAGTACCATCGGAATAGGTAAGCGTTACCACTGCAGTATCTATATCACCTGCCTTGCCAATGGCCTCGTCTATAAGAACGGCCCCCTTGGCGTATACCTCCTCTACTTCCTTATCGACCACAAAACGGGCCACATCAAAATCGTGAATGGTCATGTCCAAAAACAGTCCACCCGATTTTTCAATGTAACTTATGGGCGGGGCCCCGGGATCCCGGCTGGTAATCTTGACCAAGTGGGGCTGACCCACAGCTCCGGTCTTCACTAAATCCTTCACTTTTCTGAACTCTTTGTCGAACCTACGGTTAAAGCCCAACATGAGCTTGACCCCGGCCTTGTTCACAATATCGAGGACCTCCACTACCCTCTGTAATGATAGATCGAGGGGTTTTTCACAAAAGACATGGATACCGGCCTTTGCAGCCATCTCCACATAATCTGCATGGGTGTCGGTTGGTGAGCAGATCACTATGGCGTCTATGGGGGTCATTGTCAACATTTCTTCGAAGTTAGAAGCAATGTACGGGATGTTCTTGTTCTTGGCATATTGTCTGCCCTCTTCCAAGGGATCCATGGCCGCGACCACTTGTACCCCTTCCATTTGGCAAATGTTGCCCAAATGAATCTTGCCTATTCTGCCTAAACCGGCAACGGCGAATTTTGGTTTTTTCATGAATTTGATTTCTATAAACTATAATCCCAATGTTATAATATAATCCCTATTTGACTTGGCGCATGCTTTTGGGTTTCCCATGCCCGGCAAAATATCTTGTTCCACTACAATCCAGTCATCGTATCCGGTTCGGCACAACAAATCCACAATTGCTTTAAAGTCAATATCTCCTTTGCCCAGTTCACAAAAAACTCCTCTTTTGAGCGCATCGAAATAATCCCCTTGGGCCTTTCTGGATCTCTGGGCAGCTTTGGGGTCATAATCCTTAAAATGAACGTGCCAAATCCTATCCCTATATTTTTCCAAAGCTTTTATCGGATCCCCACCTCCAAAGGCATAATGCCCCATATCGAGGCAAAGTCCGATCAGTTCGGGATCAGTAAGTTCCATAAGGGTATCTATTTCTTCAGGAGTTTCCACATAGCCAGCACAATGGTGATGGAAAACCGTCCTTATCCCGAAAGTATCTTTCACGGCCCTCGCAATTTTTTCCGCCCCTTCGGCAAAAACCTGCCATTGTTTTCGATCCAACCCCATTTCGGGGGTTATCCTACCCGCATTTTGGGTCCTTTCCAATATCGAGGCATTGTCGTCCGCAAGAACGATAAAAGCATCACCATACCCTGCATTGTACATCAATTCGGCCACGCGCATAGCCGAAGCCTTCCCGTTTTCATGCTGATCGGCTTTGACCAGCGCAACGGGCACAAATGCACCGAGAAGCTCGAGTCCACGCTGGCTTATCTCATTCTTCAAAAGCGCGGGATCTGTGGGCATATATCCCCAGTCGCCAAGTTCGGTGCCCAAATACCCCGTTTCCTTGATCTCGTCCAAAACCTGTTCAAAACCTATTTCTTCAGATTTTTTTTCGAGATCGAATTCCAGAGCCCCCCATGAACAGGGGGCATTTGCTATCTTGATCATTTGTTATCCTTTAAAATTTGCGCGACCAAATATTTGGCCAACGTTCTATGACCACCTTGGTCTGTGTGAAAAATTCAATGGCATGCTTCCCTTGGCCGTGCAGATCGCCAAAAAAGCTATCCTTCCAACCACTGAAGGGGAACTGGGCCATTGGTGCCGCTACGCCTATGTTGATCCCGATGTTTCCTGCATCAGCTTCGTTCCTGAATTTTCTGGCATTGGCACCACTGGTCGTGAAAAGGCAGGCCATGTTCCCATAATTGCCATTATTGACAAATTGCAAGGCCTCATCAATGTTCTTCATCGATATCAAGCTCATCACAGGTCCAAAAATTTCAGTTTGTATCAACTCTTTGTCCAAAGCCACATTTTCCAAAATGGTGGGGGTTATAAAATTTCCCTTTTCATATCCGGAAATCGTTGCATTTCTACCATCCAACAAAAGTTTGGCCCCTTCGTCCACCCCTTTTTGGATGAGTCCTTCAATCCTTGTTTTGCTTTCTGGGGTAATCACCGGTCCCATATCCACATTGTCCAGACCATAGCCCGTGGTCCTGTTCTTTACTGTTTCATAAATGGAATCCTTGATCTCCCCTTTTTCATCTCCTACAGTGATAATGGTTGAAGCGGCCAAACACCTTTGTCCGGCACATCCATATACTGAATCCGCAATGATCTTGGAAGACATTTCAATATCCGCATCGGGCAGAACCACAACAGGGTTTTTAGCTCCGCCCTGCGCTTGAACCCGTTTTCCATTGGCCGTTCCCTTGGAATAAATGTAACGGGCTACCGGGGTACTTCCCACAAAGCTTACTCCTTTTATGATGGGGTTTTCCAATATTGCATCTACGGATTCCTTTCCTCCGTGCACCAAGTTCAACAACCCGTCCGGAATATTGAGCTGATCGATCAGTTCAAAGACCTTCATCATGGTCATGGGCACTTTTTCCGATGGTTTTACGATAAAGGCATTCCCCGTGGCAATGGCGTAGGGCAAAAACCAAAACACGATCATTCCCGGAAAGTTGAACGGAGTGATGCAGGCCGCTACTCCAAGTGGTTGGCGGATCATCATCTCATCGATACCCGTGGCAATGTCCTCTATGACATCCCCTGCCATGAGCATAGGGGTACCACAGGCCACTTCCACATTTTCTATGGCCCTTTGGATCTCCCCAAGCGATTCAGCCCTGGTCTTTCCCGATTCGTTGGTAATGACCTCTGCCAACGCTTCCCGATTGTCCTCCAATAAGGTTTTGAGCTGGTACAGTACCTGTGTTCTTTTCATAACGGGTACTTTGCTCCATTCTTTGTATGCTTTATGTGCGGCCTTGGTCGCCCGATCTACATCCTTTGCGGTATCCGCACCGTAAGGGACCTTTGCCAAAACTTCTTGATTGGCCGGATTATGAACCGCTATCGAATCTTTTGATGCGCTTTCGGACCATTTTCCGTCAATGTAATTCTTTAAAATATTCATTTTCTTGTTATTAAGGCTATATTAAAATAATTCTTTTTATTATGAATTGCTTCCGAGCAATATGTAAATCAGTATGGTGACCAAGCAAAGTCCAATGGACATGGCTTTGGTGTATTTCCATGAAACAAGGCTCACCGCACCCACATCCACCATGTCGTATGAGCTTTTTCGTGGATAAAAATGGGAGACCACAAACATGACGGCCACATTCAGGACAAACTCAATACCCCACAAATGCACGAAATGGATCCCGTGTTCCGTATAAATCCACGACATAAAAATGTAGAACAGAAGCCCAAATATCAATGCCGCCTTCGCCCCTGTGGCCGAAATGCGCTTCATGAAAAACCCTGCCAACAAAATGGATGCAATAGGGATAAAATAGATACCGTTGAGCTCTTGGAGCAATTGGTAAAGTCCGTCCGGTGCATTGGCCATCATAGGAGCCGCGAATATGGCTACCACCGCCAAAATTGCCGATGTGGCCTTGCCGACTACCACAAGTTTGCTGTCACTTATATCCTTATTGATGTGCTTTTTGACGATGTCTATACTGAACAGCGTGGCCACAGAGTTGAGTACGGAGTTGAACGTGCTCAATACAGCACCCATGATGACGGCCGCAAAGAAACCGATCAGCCATGTTGGCAACACCTTTTTTACCAGTTGTGGATAAACACTGTCCTGGTTGCCATAATAGGCATCCTGAAAATAATAGTAACAGATTACCCCTGGTAACACGATAATCAATGGAATCAAAATTTTGAACAAACCCGTGAGCAAAAGACCCTTTTGGGCCTCCTTGAGGTTTTTGGCTCCCAATGCTCTTTGGACAATGGTCTGGTTCATACCCCAGAAATACAACTGGTTTATGATCAATCCCGTGAACAGCACTTCAAACGGCAGTACGGAATCGGGTGCCCCAACGACATTGAACTTTTGAGGTGCAAATTCATATACTTCGGTTAGACCATGCAATACATTGCCATCACCTATGGCCATCAGGGCGAGGAAGGGAATGAGCAAACCGCCCAACAAAAGGCCGAACCCGTTGATGGTATCGGAAAATGCAACCGCTCTCAACCCCCCAAAGATTGCGTAAATAGATCCTATGGCCCCAATGACCACCACGGTAATCCATAAGCCCTGTGTCTTGTCTACCCCCAAAATTTCCGATACGCCAAAAAGGCTCTCTATACCAATGGCACCGGAATACAGTACTATGGGCAACAGAGTGACCACAAAAGAAAAAATCAAGATGATGGCCACTAATGAACGTGTAAAACTGTCAAAACGGTTCTCCAAAAACTGGGGAATCGTGGTGAGTCCCATTTTAAGGTATTTAGGTACAAAAAACACGGCTGCCACGACCAATGCTATGGAAGATGTCACTTCCCATGCAATAACGATGAACCCGTTGACGTATGAATTCCCGTTCATGCCGATCAAGTGCTCCGAAGATATGTTCGTTAAAAGCATGGAACCAGCAATCACAGTCCCCGTAAGGCTTCTTCCACCCAAAAAGTAACCATCTGATGAACTCAGGTTGGTTTTCCTTAGACTGTACCAGGTAAAGAGTGCAACTCCTCCCGTAAAAAGGACAAACGATGCCAGCATGATTATAAAATCTGAATCCATTGGTTTGGTTGGTTTAATTGAGAGGGGTTATAGGTAATATTTTTGGGTCTTCTTATTGTTTTGATAGGTTTCAAAGGATTCTTTGACAGCGTCTTTTTCAGACACTTCGGCCACGGCAACATCCCACCAAGCAAAACCTGGCACCCCTTTTTTTCGATCCACTTCAATGTAGATCAAAGTGGTCCTATCAATGGTCTTCGCTTCTTTTAAGGCCTCCTTGAATTCGGCCACGTTGGATGCTTTTATGACATAAGCGCCCATGCTCGCGGCATTCGCCACATAGTCCACGGGCAACAATCCGCCATCAAGCTGATCCGTTGCTTCGTTTCGATATCGGTAGTATGTGCCAAAACCTTCGCTCCCCAAAGAAGCAGAAAGAGAGCCTATACTGGAGTAACCATCATTGTTCAACAAGATAATGGTAAGTTTTTGCCGTTCCTGAATGGCAGTGACTATCTCCTGTGACATCATCAAATAACTGCCGTCACCCACCATCACATAGATTTCACTATTAGGTCTAGCCATCTTGGCACCAAGGCCACCCGCAATTTCATAGCCCATGCAAGAGTATCCGTATTCCAAATGGAAACCTTTCGGATTCCTTGTGCGCCATAGTTTATGTAGATCACCGGGCAGGCTTCCTGCTGCACAGAGCACAATGTCCTTGGCCTCCGAAAAATTATTCACGGCACCTATGACCTCGCCTTGAAAAGCGGGTGTTCCGTTTTTTTCCGCATATATTCCGGATACAAAATCATCCCAGTTTTTGTTGAGTTCCAATACTTTTTTCCGGTAGGGTTCCCCCACTTCAAAATCTGAAAGTTGTTGATTCAATTCTTCGAGAATCGCCTTGGCATCTCCCACCAAGGGAAGGGCACCGTGTTTGAAAGAATCGAATTCCGTTACATTAATATTGATGAAACGGACATTTGGATTTTGAAACCCTGATTTGGATATGGTGGTAAAATCACTGTAACGGGTTCCTATACCTATGACCACATCCGCTTCCTTGGCCACTTCTATGGCCCCTGGGGTCCCCGTTACACCGACTGCACCCAAATTTTGGGGCACATCATAGGGCAACGATCCTTTTCCCGCATAGGTCTCTGCTACCGGAATTCCTGTTCGGGTGACCATTTCTTCCAAAACATCTGTAGCACCGCTATAAATGGTCCCTCCCCCGGCAACAATAAACGGTTTTTTGCTCTTTTTAATGAGTGAGACGGCCCGTGCCAATAAGCTACGATCAGGCAATGTCCTCCCTATTGTCCATATTTTTTTCTCGAACATTTCAGATGGAAAGTCATAAGCCTCAGCTTGGACATCCTGCGGAATGCTCAAGGTTACCGCACCTGTCTCCGCAGGAGAGGTCAATACCCGCATGACTTCAGGTAGGGCCGTAATCAGTTGTTCTGGCCGGTTGATTCGATCCCAATATTTTGAGACAGGCTTAAAACAATCGTTTACAGAAATATCTTGCGTAGTATTGGATTCAAGTTGTTGCAGTACGGGAGCCACTTGTCTTGTTGCAAAAATATCCCCGGGGATGAGCAGTACCGGAATCCGATTTATGGTCGCCAAGGCTGCGCCTGTGACCATGTTTGTTGCTCCAGGCCCTATGGATGTGGTACAGACAAAGGTTTCCAAACGGTTTTTAACCTTGGCATAGGCCACTGCAGAATGGACCATTCCCTGCTCGTTACGAGCCACATAAAACGGAAATTCCGGGTCTTGGTGGAGTGCCTGCCCGATTCCTGCTACATTTCCATGTCCCAAAATCCCAAAACATCCGGCAAAAAACTTGTGCTCCCCGCCATCCCGTTCCACGTATTGGTTCTTAAGGTATGCGATGGTCGCTTGGGCCACTGTCAATCGTATTGTTTTCATTGATCTTTCTCTTTTTGGTTGTACTTAAAAGTGCACCTTTTCACAATCCGTTTCATCTTTCCTTCATTGATATTGCACCTGGCTGTTCCATATTTCAGAAACCGCCTTTATCCTCTATAAATTTCAGGGATTCTTCCAGGGTCGGCATAAAATTGGCACACCCATTTTTGGTCACCACCTGTGCTCCGCTGGCATTGGCCATCCGGCATGCTTTGTACAGGCCCCAGCCTTGAAGCAGACCATATAAAAAGCCGCCTGCAAATGCATCACCCGCTCCCAATACGTTCAAGACCTCTACCGGAAACCCGGGCACATCTTCCCGTGAACCATCTTTTGAATAGATGCTTACCCCTTCCGAGCCCCTTTTCACCAAAAGCGTCTCAATTCCCGAAGAAAGCAACCATGTTATTGATTTTTCAATATCCCCTTTGATCTCGGGTGCCGATATCTGTTGGTGTTTGATGACCACCTGTGATGCCTCGCTCAGAGTAGCCGCAAGAATTTCCTCTTCGGTACCTATCGCAATCTTGACTTTGGGCAAAATGGCTCTTACGGTGATTCCAAAGGCACGGTAGTCATGCCACTGATCTGCCCTGAAATCGAGGTCCAAAACAATGTCAACATCATTTTTCTGAGCTATCTCGGCGGCAAAAAAGGTTGCGCTCCTACTGGGTTCAACGTTCATGGCCGTACCGTTTATGAGCAATATCTTATGATCTTGTATGTTGGCCTTCAGCACATCATCTATATCGACTTGGCTATCGGCCGCATTATCGCGATAATAGACCAAGGGAAACCTGTCGGGAGGTTCGATGCCCAAAATGACCGCACTGCTTCGTGCTCCATTTTTGACTGGGATGCAGTCTGTGTTCACCTTTTCCTTATTCAAAAAGTTGATGATGAATTCACCAACTTTGTCTTTGCCCACTGCGGTAAGTAGGCTGGGTTGGAGCCCAAGGCGGGCACAGGCCACCGCTATGTTCAGCGGAGAGCCTCCCACAAAGGCGTCAAATCCTTTGATATCATTGAATGGGTAACCTATGTTCTGCGAATACAGGTCTATGGAAGATCTTCCGAACGTAATCACATCGTATTTCTTATTGCTCATCTTTTAGTGTTTGTTCATTTGTGCGGTAACCAAGGGCAACCTATTGTCTTTTGTTTTCCATGAACCATAGATCCACTCATGATCGGGATCTGTGGTATTGGCCAAGCACTGGTCGGTGCCGGCCAAAAAATTGAGGTAGTAACAATGGAAACCATGCTCCGCCACTACTGGGTGAAATCCCTTTGGAATCATAACCACATCATTGTGGCGTGGCCTTACTATTTCGTCCAATGAACGGTCTGCCGTATATACTTGTTGAATGGCATAAGCCTCTGGTTTTTGGAATTTGTAGAAATAGGTTTCCTCTTGAACGGGCTCCAATACATTTCCTTCTACATCTAAAATTCGCTCATCATGCTTGTGTGCGGGGAAGGAACTCCAATTGCCCGATGGGGTGTACACTTCTCGCACCACGATCTTACTGCATCCAAAACCGGGCGGCACCAAGTCGTTGAACTGCCTTGTTGCGTTGTCCCCACCAAAAATTACCGTGGGCGTTTCTTCGGGCGTGACAAACTTTGCTGGATATTCCCCATCAGATTTGCACCATCCGAAGGCAATATCCAAAGTATCGCTCGTTGCGGTCAGTTCAAACCTACTGTCCCTTGGAATGTAGAGGGTGTGTGCTACTCCGCTGAACACATCTTTCCGCCCATTCCTCGTTTCCCATGTTCCCTTATCGCTCTTCACTCTAAAGTTTCCGCTCAGGAGCACAATAACCATTTCATTGTCTCCCGTACTATGTTCCCAGTTCTCTCCCCTTCTCATTTCCCTGGCCCCAAAACTCAGATAGTTCCAATTTGCTGTCTCTGGAGTTATGCTATGGTATGTTCCTGGTGTTTTAAGGGGTTTGACCAATAAATGGGATTCTTTTCTCATCTGCTCATTACTATTTTGTTGTTTGTCCTTATTCTTTCTGCCTTGCCAGTGGCTCCCAAAAGTTCAAATTTTTGCAACATGAACTTTTCGTATTCTTGTATGTATTCCTTTCCGGGCAATATTGGGTCGAACAAGTCTGGAGTCTGTTTAAAAAACTCCCGATGCACCCTGGCCCAGAGCAATCTGGTGTCGGTCGCAATATTGATCTTGCAAACACCGTACTTTATGGATTCTACTATCTCTTCCGGAGAAACACCCGCTGCTCCCTCGGTCAACTTTCCACCTGCTTGGTTGATCCGTTCTATTTCCTCTACATTGACGGCAGAGCCCCCGTGCAGTACAATGGGGAAACCGTTCAACCGATCCTGTATTTCTTTTAGTATATGGAATTGGATTCCCTGGCCTCCCGAAAATTTATAGGCCCCATGGCTGGTCCCGACCGCTACGGCAAGACTATCACATTTTGTGGCATTGACAAACACCGCCACTTCGGATGGTTGGGTGTAGCAGGAATGTTCCTCTGCAATGTCGATATCGTCTTCCACACCTGCGAGCACACCCAATTCAGCCTCCACGACCATATTGGCCTGGTGGGCCTTTTCCACCACGGTACGTGTCCGCACCACATTGGTCTCAAAATCATCGTGGGAAGCATCGATCATCACAGATTGGTACTTTTTCGAGTTAATGGCGTCAAAGGCATGCTCTTCATTGCCATGGTCCAAATGAACGGCATATACAGCCTTGGGATAGATCTTTGCCGCGGCATCGATCATGGCGGACAACATTTTTGCATGGGCGTAGCTCCTTGCCACGGGGGTCAACTGCACTATAAAAGGAGCATTGGCCCGCTGTGCGGCACTAAAAAGCCCGTGCACCTGTTCCATTGTAAAAACATTTACGGCCGCAATGGCATATTTGCCGTAGCAGTCGTTAAAAAAAATCTTGGGAGAAACAACCATGTCCTTTTATTTTTTTAGTGGTCAGACAAAAGCCTTAAACCGAGGTTAAAAGAACAAAAAAAACGCTATGCCCGAAAGCATTGGGGCGAAAACTCCATGCAAAGGTTTGCATGAAAACCACATCAAAATCAATCGGAAATACCGACCGAATCTTCTCTGGAGGATGCCCTTACAACCAGTTCCGGCTTAAATACTTCCATTCTGAATTCTTCCTTGGAATTTTTGTTTTTAATGCGTTGCAACAATATCCTGGCAGACAACATGCCCAAACTGTACACCGGTTGCCAAACGGTGGACAATGCAGGGGAAAAGTATAAGGAATGGGGCTCATCATCAAAACCGACGATTGAAATGTCACCAGGAATAGCCAGTCCCATTTTTTTGGCCACGTGCATGGCCGAAGCGGCTATATTATCATTAATGGCAAATATGGCATCTGGGGCATCCTCAAGTTCCAGTAATCTCTTGGTGGGTTTGATACCATCTTTATGGGAAAAGCCCTTAACGTGTTGGATGTAGTCTTTTCGTAAGGGCACCTTGTTCTTCTCCAGAGCATCAAGATAGCCTTGGAGCCTATGCTTTGTGGTGCTCAGGTTCAAAGGGCCGCCCAAATGGGCTATTCTTTTGCAGCCGGAACGTATGAGGTATTCCACAGCTTGTAATGCCCCGGAATAATCGTCCACCAAAACCTTGTCGCTTTCCAACCCTGGGCAGTCCCGATCAAAAACCACCACGGGCACATCGTTCCTCTGCAAATTCTTGAAATGGTCAAAACTCTTGGTTCCTGATGATGGGGATACCAAAATGCCATCCACGCGCATCTTGGACAACTTCTTCACCAAGGTGACCTCTTCTTCGTAGGATTCATTGGAAATACAAATCATGATATTGTATTCCGTTGGTCCCACCACATCCTGGATGCCCGTAATAATAGCGGAAAAAAAGTGACTGGTTATTTCGGGCACTATGACCCCTATAGTATTGGATTTTTTTTGAAGGAGCCCCAAGGCCATGGGATTGGGTTGATAATCCAGTTCCTCGGCCAATTTTTTGATGGCTTTCTTGGTATCGTCCCCGATAGCGGGATGATCGTTAAGAGCCCTTGAAACTGTGGAAGGGGCAAGGTTGAGCTTGGCGGCAATATCCTTTAAGGTGACACGTCCCTTTTTCATAGTGGATAGGTATAAATCTTTTCTTCATCTGGTTCTTTTGTACTTTTCAACCCTGAACAGGTACAACTATTAAGGGTTGGAAGTGACCTGTTAACAAAATACAATTATTTTTTCCATTACGCGTCCACAGATTTGGTTACTGCAAATTTAAAATCGTAACGTATTGATTTTCAATGAAAAAATATTACCTATCTAGATGTCTTTCAACCAATCCAAAAGAAACTGGCCCCATTTTGCAAGTCTACCCTTTTGTAGGGCCAGGGCAAATCCATGTCCGCCATACGGGTAAATGTGCATCTCAACCGATATCCTTTTGTCCTTGAGTGCCTTGACCAGCTGAAGGCTGTTTTCCAGCGGGACCACTTCGTCATCGGCGCTGTGGAGGATAAATGTGGGAGGCGTGTTTTCCCTTACCTGTAATTCATTGGAATAGTGCTCCACCAAATCGTCGGAAAGCTGCTCCCCCAACAAGTTTTTCTTTGAACCGTTGTGAGTGTAGTCTTCTTTCATTGTCACCACTGGATAGATAAGTGCCATGAAATCCGGTCGGTTCTCATCTTCAAAGTGTGTCCCAAGTGTGGAGGCTAAATGCCCTCCTGCCGAAAAACCCATTATTCCGACCTTGTTGGGGTCAATTTCCCATTCTTCCGCATTTGAGCGGAGCAGTTCCATTCCCCTCTTGGCGTCCAGCAATGGGGTGAGGTGCGGGACCTCATTGGATTCGTCCTCAGGCAGTCTGTATTTTAGAACGGCCGCCGCTATGCCATAGCCATTGAGCCATTTGGCAACATCCGTTCCTTCCTTGTCGTAGGCCAACACACCGTATCCTCCCCCGGGACATATCATGACCATCTTGCCTGTTTTGATGACGCTGGATGGTAAATACACTTCCAAACTAGGCCCTATGACTTTTGAAATCACCCTGGCCTTTGGATTCTTTTGTACTTCTTCGAGATTTGATTCTTTGGCATTCGGGATTTTTCCTTCCCAGAGGGGGATAATGTGGTTTTGGGCCATACACAAATGGAATGACCATAAAAATAGTATTGATACAATATATTTCATTTTCCTAGTTTTTGTCGACCATCAACTGTTTTGCGCATTTAAATTTTACTGTTTCCTATTGCTCTCTGGATGCCCTTTTTCAATCGCAGCCAACGACTTTTTCCAAATCGTTCTTTACTTTCTGTTGTTCCACATAGTTGGTGTACAGGCCTTCATATGGCCTATCGGAAACGGCAAACATGACATCGGTGCAACGGATATTGTCGTACTGACCGTCACCCGATGCGCTTTGCATGTGGAAAATCCGACTGATGTAGCTGTCGTCTTTTGCATCAATGAACGCCCCGATATCATTGCCATAGTTCCCAGGGTTTCTCCAATCGGGCGACACCAATTTGTTGTTTTCCCTGTACCGTCTGAGTTGGAGGAAGTTTTCTTGCAGTATGCCATCAGTTGTGGCAAAGGGCTGAAAGTTGTTGGTGTGCTCACTCTTGGTTATGTTGTTGTTCGGCTGTATATAGAGCACCACTTTTCCGAGCAGCCCCCCTTCCTTCGACCCGTTTTCGTCCATAAAGTACAAGGTCTTGCCATCAACAATCTTGTTTTGATCCACCAGATCCTCATTATGGAACCCGCTGGAACTATGGTACCTCAGCTTGTCCCCAAACTTGTCCTGCATCAAACGAATGATGCTTTGCCATTTGGCATTTGCCATCCATTGTTCGTACTCCTTGAGCTCTGTCATAATGAACAGGGGTTCGTGCTCTGGGTTGTCATTGCTCCAATTGGAGATATATGTTATCCAATCTTCCAAGAAAACGGACGATGGATTGTCCACGCTTAAATCTACCTCATCTCCTGGGGCATCATGTCCTAGAACAAGTTCCCCTATCGCTATAGACATCAATTGGACGGATGTATCTTTTTGTAAAAAAAGGTAATATCCATTTTCAGATGGGTACATACCCGCTTCTGCACCGGACAACATATCAGATTCATTGTTGTACTCATTGACCAAATTAGGCTTGCCATTGTCCATGATCAATTGCGAACCCTTTACATCACCATTGGCGCCATAGGAGTTCACAAAGAGTTTTCCATTGGTGATTGAAGCCTGTACCGTGCCAGTGAGCTGGCTTGATGTGCTTGTTTGGTTGCCGTTCGTTGTCCAAGTGTTTCCATTGGTATCGACCGATTCGACCTTGAAATTAGTGACGGTATTTACATTGTGCCTAAACATGTAAAGGTTGTTATCCTGCTCAAAAGGATACAGGGTTTCATTGGAGGGAACGGAATTTTGTTCATAGCGTGTTTCTCCAAGGGCAACATCTCCACCATCAAAAGAGATGTCGATAATCTTATAGGTGGTACTGTCCTTGGCATGCACTGCTGTGTAGGCTGTATTGTTGAACACAAAAGTGGACAGGTTCACATTGGTGTCCCCTATGTTTCCTGAATGCAAGGGAGTCAGTGAAGTGCCATTGAAACTGTAAATGATAAAGTCACCGGCCAATGGTTCGTATCCAAAAATATATAGCCCGTTCTGAAAAGGCAGTATTGAAAATTTCCTATCGACTTCGTCCAAACCTTCTCCTGTATTCTGGTAAACTATTTGTGGATTGCCATTGTCCAGGCTGAATATTTTGATACTGCCCCCGATTTTTGAATAGGAAAGGATATGTGGCTCTCCCATGTAATCGAACACGGTAAATCCATCCACTTGCTCGGCCCAAGTTGTCTGCAAGGCTTTTTGGGTATGGAAGGTGAACAGGTCGAATTCAAAAAACCTGAGCCCCCTTTCCAATTGTGTCTCGATTCCTTCCCTTTTCATCCCTCCAAGATTTCCTGAATAGGAATTGTGGGTCCCTGTAAAGAAAAACTGCCTATATATGGCGGTCGTGGAATCCGTAACAACAGGATCTGGATCTGGATCCGGATTCTGCCCCTGTTTTTGGGGGTCTGGTTTCACAGCGGGTTCTCCGCTGTCCGATGAGCAACCGTAGGCCACAAAAAAGCCCAACAATGCGATACTGAAGAGAGTTGATCTTGTCATACAACTAATATAAAGTATAAAAAGGGACCTGATCGGGTCCCTTTTCAATTAAAAATAAATCCATGTCAATTATCCCTGTTGCAGAACTCATTATTATCTGTTTTGTCAGCAACAAAATTGGGTTTATAGGCATCTTCCCATTGGGGTGCGTCGGTATCAAAATCGTAATTGCACATTACGTTGCTCACGTCCCAACCGGAAAGGTCTTGGTTGAACACCTTGTTTTCTTTGAACAGGTTCTGCATATTGACCACATTGCTCACGTCCCAACCGGAAATATCTTGGTTAAAGGCGCAATTTTCACCACCGAACATGGTTTCCATGTTGTCCATACTGCTCAAGTCCCAATTATTGATCGAGGGATTGTTAAATCCGCTGTCCTTGAACATGTCCCACATGCTTACCACCTTGCTCATATCCCATGCACTAAGGTCGCCGTTGTAATCGGATTCCCTGAACATTTCACGCATGGTGACCACATTGCCCAATTTGTCGCCCCAACCGGAAAGATCCTGATCAAAGGCATCGTTCTGCCTAAAGGTGGACTGGAAACTGGTCACATTGGAAACATCCCAATCACCGATGGGCTGGTTGAAAGGACAGTTCCTGAACATGTTCTTCATGGTCGTGGCACTACTGACATCCCATCCGGATATGTCTTGATCGAAAGCGGTATCCCTAAACATGGTCTCAAAAGTGGTTACATTGCCCACATCCCACTGGTCCAAAGGTTGGTTGAAATTATTGGCCTTATAGAACATGTCCCACATGCTGGTGACACCGCTCACATCCCAATGGTTGATGTTGCTGTTAAACGAAGTGGCTTCCCTGAACATGGTCCTGAAATTGGTGGTTTCACTAAGGTCAGGGGCATCTTCTGCCGTTATCTGAAGATTGGTGCACTTTCTAAAATAACCGCCATCATTGCCCAACTTGACCTGTCCCCAGTTAGTGATGTCGATGATATTCGATGCACTCGTCTTGGTCATATCAAAGTTGAACCCATTGATTTCTCCCCAAACAGTGACTGTATAGTCACCGGCCTCTGCGTAGGTGTGCGTGGCAGACTCAAGGTCGTAGGTGGCCACTATACTTTCCTGCCCATCGCCCCAGAATACTTTGAAGTTGTAAATCCCAGTCTCTATAAGTGGAAGGGTTATACTGCCATTGGCATCCACTCTCCAAACGGACACAAATTCATCATCGGACTCAAACGGTTCCAATACTTTTAGATTGATGGTGTATTCCTCTTCCAGCCCAAATCCGGATACCAAAAGGGAGGAAGTCCCAGTAGAAAAACTTTCCCCGGATGCGGGCGAGGTTGTGATTCCATCCTGCAAATGGATGGTGAGCACCATGTCACTGGCATCACAATTTTCCGGAAGGGAAGCTGTAATGCTTCTGGAATAATTGGTAACAGAAACCTCAATATCTTCCTCAATACAAGGGTTTTTGGAGGCTTCTATGATTATGGAGTCGATATAGACGTCCCTGTCGTCAAGGGAAAAGTCTGTACTGTCCACATCACAGGAACTGAGTGCAGCTCCGATAAATGCGATCAATAGGAAAAATTTATAAAATCGTTTCATTGTTTGTGTTTTTTTTGATTAATAGCCGGGGTTCTGTTCCATATCCGTAATATCAACTTCAGCCTGTGGAATAGGGGCCAACAATCTTATGGGGTCAACAGTGATACCTCTTCCTTCCGTTTGGAAGAAACTGTTCATAGTCTGTATGGCTTTGCCCGTTCTCAGTAGGTCGTACCAGCGGTGGCCTTCACCTGCCAATTCCAACCTTCTTTCGAAGGCAATGGCATTGCGCATGCTTGCTTGGTCGCTTGCAGTGGTGTTGTCCAGACCTGCTCTGTTCCTTACCCTATTGAGATAAATCTCCGCAGTAGAGGTCTTGTTGTTCTCATTGAGGCATTCCGCATATAGTAGCAACACATCCGCATACCTGACCACAAAGTGGTTGTCCCCACCATCTTCCCTGTTGCTGTTGGGTGATGGTGTCCATTTGTTGATATAGTACACATTGTTGGATTCGTTGATCAAGTTTCGACGAAGATCTTCTGCCTCGTATAAATTGTACAGGGAACTTTCCATGGCCATGGCCCCCATGCCCCCTTGGTCATCAGGTTGGGTAAATATGTAATAGAACCGGCTTCCTTCACTCATTCCATCTAAATTGGAAGTGTACTGAATACTGAAGACATCTTCATCGTTGCCTTCATTTTCCACACCAAAAAGGCCATCAATCGGAGCAAGGTCATATTTTTCGGAACCCACGATGATTTCCAATTGTGCCTCTGCCTTGCCAAAGTCCCCTAGTCTCATGTAATGCTTAGCAAGAATGGCACGTGCTGCATATTCATTTGCCCTGCCCACGCTATTGGTTTTTGGCAGAAGTGTTATGGCATCCAACAGGTCTGCCTCGATTTGCGTATAGATTTCAGACACTGGGGTCCGGACATCATCAAACGCATTGGTAGGATCGTCCACCTCCAAAACCAAGGGAACATCCCCATAGATTGTTGTAAGCTGCTCATATAAAAATGCTCTGATGAATTTCATCTCACCAATCCTTATACTTTTCAAGGATTCACTGTCATATAACACATTATCGATTACATCCAACACGGTATTTGCATATAAGATGCCCTCATAGGCATTCTCCCATATACTCCCAACAAAACCAGTGGTGCTGATCCATGAAAAATCTTCCAAAGGTCTCGCACCTCCATTGGAGTTTGGAGCTTGGATATATGCATTGTCAGAAGGAATCTCTCCCCACAGTATCATGTAATAATCATAGAGTGCCTGTAACTCATTATATGTAGCGGTCACTGTCGATTCAACATTTTCCTGTGTGGTGTAATAGTTGTCGGCCAAGATGCCTGTTTCTGGAAATTGGTCCAGTTCGTCTTCACATGCAAAGCATGAAAGCATTGCCAAAGTGTAAATATATATTCGTTTCATAACCATAATTCTTTTTATTGGAATGTTAGATTGATGCCCGCAGAAATGAGTCTGGGAACTGCCGTTGTGCCAAAAATATGTCCTCTGTTCAGTGGGTTGCCCGTGTTGCCTCCATCAGGGTTCATTCCCCTGAACTTGGTCCAAGTGTGCAGGTTATTGGCAGAGACATATACGCGTAGGTTCTTTAAGTGCAACTGTTCCAACACGTCGGAAGGTATGTTATACCCCAACTGTACGCTTCTCAATCTCAGGTAATCCGCATCAAGTACGTTGTAATTGGTGGGGTTTCTACTGGCAGACCTTGTAGCGGTGTTGCCATAAGCATCGGGAGGGGCCAAAAAACCATCCGGATTATGTACAGGGTCCCAATAATTGTTAAAATAGTGGTAGTTGGTATTGGTAAACGCCTCCCCATACTCCAAATATCTGGAAGTCATCTCATCAAAGGCCATTCTTCCCACGGTTCCATTGAAGTTCAAGCTCATGTCAAACCCTTTATAGGCGAGGTTTATTCCAAAACCATAGGTTACTTCGGGGTTGTAGTCGCCCAAAAGCACCCTATCATTGGCATCAATAGTATCGTTTCCATCCGTGTCTTGGAATATGTAGTCACCCACTTCTGCAGATAGGGTAGTATTCTTTCTATTGTTATATTCAGCTACTTCTTCCTCGGATTTCAAAATCCCGATGATCTTATAGCCATAAAGGTTCGCCAAGGACTCCCCTACCCGGGTAATGAATCTTTGATTTCCTCCTTCGAACAACTCATCGGCACCTCCAAGGGAAAGAATCTCATTATTGTTGGTTGCCAAATTGGCATCAAAGCCAAAGCTTAGATCCCCCAAGTTGAAATTAGATCCGCTGAGTTGGAATTCCCAGCCCTTGTTTCTCATTTCCCCAATGTTCTGAAGAGAATTGTTGAAACCAGTATGTTTGGGTACCGGCCTGTCCAACAAAAGATCGGTAATGTCTGCTACGTAGTAATCGACCCCTAGCCTGATTTTGTTGAAAAAACTCAAATCCACACCAAAGTTGTTGGAGGTATTAGTCTCCCAAGTAAGGGCATAGGATGGGGCACTGGACGGGGCGGCACCGGGATGGAGCGTACCATCATAAGGATAGTCCCTTCCTGTGCCAATGGAGGCATACTGTGCATAGTTGCCAATCTGATTATTCCCTGTTTGCCCCCAACTATATCTCAATTTTGCAAACGTGAGTATATCATTTTCCGGAAAAAAGGATTCATTGCTCAACACCCAACCTGCGGAGAACGAACCAAAGGTTCCATACCTATTGTCCCTTCCGAATCTGGAGGAACCATCGGTACGTATGGATCCCGATAGGAAATAGGTATCCTTGTAATCATACATAATCCTACCAAAATAGGAGAGCTGTGTCCATCGGCTTCGTGATGCCCCGGCCGTCTGCACAGTAGAGCCATCTATATTTTCAATGATATCGTTTGGAAAATCGAACCCGTCAACGGACAGTCCAGATGAAGAGCTTTTCTGAAAACTTTGTCCTGCCAATGCATTGAACGAATGCTGGCCAATATCGAAGGTATAGTTGGCCGTGTTCTCTATGAGAACATCCCCCTGATCGCTTCTGCTTTCCGACCCCTGCTGAGGATTTCTTTCACTGATCAATTCACGGTATGCACCGGTGAGCATTGGCGCATACTGGTCGGTAAACTTGTAGTCTAACAGATAACCCAATGAGGTCTTTAGTTCCAGATTGTCTATAGGCTCATAGGAAAGATAGGCATTTCCGAAAGTCCTGAACTCTCTTCTATCATACTTGGACAATTCTGCCATGGCCACAGGGTTTTCTTGCAAGTTTGCATTATAGGGCCTGTTTGCACGAATTTGTGCCTCAATATTGTACCCGGTTGGGTGCGAATCGTCATAAGCAGAGAAAAATGGGTACATATATACCATGGCTCTGCCTGCTGGATCTATAGGGAACCTATATTGGTTACTTCCATTGGTAAGTCCTCTTTCAGAATAGTAACCGTTCATGTTTGCCCCGAACTTCAAGCGTTCACTCAATTTGGTGTTGAACTTGATGTTAGTGGTATAACGTTTTTGGTCTGCAGTAATCACTATACCTTCCTCATCGGTGTACCCCAATGATACTGAATAGTTGGTGGCATCGTTCGAACCCGATACATTTATATGGTGGTTCTGTACTATCCCTGCCCTGTACACAGCATCTTCCCAGTTAAAATCCATTAGACCCTGTTCGTTATTCAGGTACGGAAGGGTATAATCCAATAAAAGTTCCCGCACGTTTGCTCCATTAGCAATACGCTGTGCCTCTGTGTCATTAACACTAACATTGCTATGGTTTTTCAGATATGCGTTGTTTCGTCCGTCCCTAAAGAAAATGGCCGCATCATAAGCGTTCAAAAGGTCGTATGTCCCGGTACGTTCTTGTATCCCGGCCACGGAATTAATCTGAACTGTCGTTTTTTTGCTCCGTCCCTCTTTCGTTGTAATCATGATAAGCCCGTTGGCCGCCCGAGATCCATAAATGGCCGAAGAAGCCGCATCTTTTATCACATCAATGGATGCAATGTCATTGGGATTGATGACATTGAGGGAGCTTCCTTCTGCCAACGGAAAACCATCGACCACCACGAGTGGGTTTGCGCTTCTGGTAATGGAGCCCGCACCCCGTATGGTTATAGTATTACCATCCCCAGGGTTTCTTGCGTTGGTCAAAATGTCAACCCCAGGTAGTTTTCCTACTATGGCCTGGTCGAAGTTGGCGTTGGAATACTCCTGGATACTTTCTGCATCTATACTGACCACCGAGCCAGTGATTTTTTCCTTGGAGCTTGTCCCATAACCAATGACCACCACATCATCAAGAACATTGCTGGCCTCTTTCAAAACAAAATCCAGGGTGAATACAGATGGGCCAACAGTTTTTTCCATTGTTTCAAAACCCATATAAGAAGCCACCAAAACAGGTGTGTCGGAACTGGTTTCAATGGAATATTCCCCATTAAAGTCGGAAATAGCCCCATTGTTGGTTCCCTTCTCCACAACACTGGCCCCTGGAAGGGGGTACCCATCACTATCGATAACAGTACCATTTATTTTCTTTTGGGCCCACGAAACCGTGGTAAGGCCAATTAGAAAAATTGTTACCAAAAATTTAAATTTCTTCATATTAGGTTGATTATAATTGTTAATTCGGCAACCAAATAACAATAAAAAAACGATTTCGTTAATACGCCTACATCAAAACTTTATGCAAAGGTTTGCATTGGTTAACCTTTAATTTGCAAGCATTTAACCGCTTGTTTATCCCCTATTTGAAAACATTTTATAAAGGGTGACAACAGTCTCTGCAAGGAGTGTGAAGGTACCCCCCTTCCAACTCTTTGATCCTTAGGGGTTGCAACACCTTTTTTTGTGCAAACCTTTGCACAATATTTTTTTAAAGAATGTATTATTTGTCGTTGTTTTGAATTGTCCAATTTTCCCAACTGGGTCTGTGGATGAATCTATCCTTTATAAATGATTTCTATGCACCTTACATTGCACAAGTACAAGATTTCCTTGCTCCATTTGGTCGTTCTCATTGGTGTTTTCCAATTCCAGTCCAACGTCCATGGCCAGAGCATCCATTCACACAATGATTATGAACAGGCTGTTCCTTTTTGGGATGCTTTTTCTGGTGGTCTCCAATCTTTTGAAGTGGATGTGTTTCTAAAAAACGGAGTATTATACGCCACTCATGAGGAATCCGAAATAATCGAGGACAGGAACATTGAAAATCTTTATCTCCAACCTATACAAAAGGCCTTGGCTCTGAAACTTGGGAATCAAAAAGCCATCCAAGTGCTCATCGATATCAAATCCGAAGCGGAACCGACTCTGCAAGAATTGATCAATGTGTTGGAAAAATACCCGGATATCATAGGGAACAACAATATCACCTTGGTCATTTCGGGAAATCGTCCGCCCGTCGAAACCTACCCAAACTATCCACCATACATCAAGTTTGATTATCAAAGCTTGGAAAACTTCAACAACGAGAAACTTTGGGACAAAGTGGCTTTGATCAGTCTCAACTTCAAGAAGATTTCTCCTTGGAACGGGTTGGGAAGACTAACCTCAGATGACCTTGACAAAGTAAAGACCATCATCGATAAGGCACACAGCTATGGAAAACCTTTTAGGTTTTGGGCCACTCCCGATACCAAAACGGCTTGGCGGGCACTTGCTGATCTTGGAGTGGATTTCATCAACACGGATATGCCCTTCGTTTGCATCGATTTTGTCAATTCTTTGGAAAAAAGGAGATACGGAAACAAGATTTTCTCTGAAGTTTATACTCCCCGATATACCGTAGATCAAAAGGAAAAACCGGTGAAAAACATCATATTGTTCATCGGCGATGGAAATGGGTTGAGCCATATCTCTTCAGCAGCCTTGGCCAATGGGGGGGCATTGACCCTGACACAATTGAAGAGCATCGGTTTTCTGAAAACTGCCTCAGCGGATGATTTCACCACCGACTCGGCTGCTGCGGGCACTGCTTTGGCAACCGGAAGCAAGACATACAATCGTTCCATTGGGCTCGATACCTTGAGGGAGCCTCTGGTAAATATTCCCGAAAAACTAGCCACATCTGGCTTTATTTCTGGTTGTGTAACCACAGACAAGTTGACCGGGGCCACACCAGCTTCCTTTTATGCGCATCAGGAAGACCGGTCACAAGTAACCTCCATTGCAGCAGATTTGTTCAATAGTGAGCTTTCTCTATTTGTAGGGGGAGGAAAAACTGATTTTGAAAACAAGGAAAACCTAGTTGGCTTCACTCTAGTGGATCATATAGATGATATTGGTGATTCTGACCATGAGAAGGTCGGTCATTTTTTTTCCAATGGCGATGTGCCAAGTGTTCTGGAAGGAAGGGGAGATGCATTGGCCAGGGCGACCAAAGGAAGCATCGATTTCCTAAAGGCAAAGAACAAACCTTTTTTCCTGATGGTGGAGGGTGCAAAAATAGACAAGTATGCGCATAAAAAAAGCGTGGCGGGCATTGTAAGTGAGGGGATAGATTTTGACAGGGCCATAACGGAGGCCATAAAATTTGCCGATGTTTCGAAAAATACACTAGTCATTATTACCGCCGACCATGAAACCTCTGGTTTTGCCATTCCACAGGGCAATCTCAAAAGCAGGACCATTGAAGGGGATTTCACCACTTTTGACCACACTGCGGCCATGGTGCCCATTTTTGCCTATGGTCCACACTCCCATGAGTTTCAGGGTGTGTATGAAAACAATGAAGTTTTCGATAAAATAATGAACATCTTGAGCATATACCTTGAATGAATTTTTAACGATTAGTTTAGTTAGCTTTTAGATGCTGATGTTGAGAGAGCTTGGGAACAAAACCGTTCCCAAGTTTTCCCAATTATAACCTGTCACCACTAGCTAATAGATCAGATTAGACTCGTCACTTTTCCATGGCCTTTACTACTCCCTTCAACTACCCTCCACTTTGGTATTCGCTATCTAGGAGTAAAACATTCTGCTTTATTCAACAAATCTTGACTCATAAAGTTGTAAATGACAACACACCATCGGGCATGGTCTCCGTAAGCTCCCTTTTCTTTCTAAATTTTGAGCGTAATTTTATTTTATGAAAATTCTATTGATTGAGGACGAACTATAGGTACAAGGCACATGTCATATTCTATTTTGTGAAAAATGAGAAAATATTCATTGTAAGAGTTTTGGGCGGTCGGATGGATTTTCCAAAACACCTTAAGTAAAGTTCAAATAAAGGATTCCCAATTTATGAAATCAAATACGCTAGCCTTATTTTTAGTGTTTTCCATAGTAATACTTGGATGTACCACCAAACCAGAAAAAGGTTTTTTGATCAATGGCAGAATAAGTGGATTGGACAATAGATATATTTATTTAGTATACGGAAACAAAATCGATAGCTCAAAAGTTCTGAATGGTTCATTTTATTTTGAGGGGAAAGTTTCCTATCCTAAAAAATCTGCATTATATCCAGACTTACCATCCTCCAAGGAACAAATGACAATTGGAGTCTTAATGCTGGAAAACAGTGAGATAGATATTGTGGCAAGATATTCCGAAGGAATGACAAGTTCAGGACCAATCAAGTTTTTGGATATTGACAGTATCAATGGATCCAAAAGCCAAGTTCTTAAAGACCATTTTGAGGGAAAAATGCACCGTACCGTTTTTGAAGAACCAAATGACAGTATTAAGACTGAAACATTGTATGATAATTTGTTTGAGTTTTTATCTGCAAATCCAGAATTAGAATTGAGTGGGGAATATTTGGCAGATTACAGCACTCCTGGATATAATCTGACTAGCGACCAAATAAACAATCTTTTTGTTCTTTTGGATACCAGTTACCAAGACGAGCAAAGTTTGGAAAAAATAAGTAAAAACATAAGCCAAAGGAAGCTATTGGAAATTGGCAACACTCCACCTAACATTGTTTTGCCTGACATGGAAGGCAACCTGTTGGATAGAAAAACACTAAAGGGAAAGATTGTTCTATTGGATTTTTGGGCTTCATGGTGCGCTCCATGCAGACAAGCAAATCCAGAACTTTTGAAAATTTATGAGAAATCAAAAGATAAGGGGTTTGAAATTTTGGGAATTTCAATAGATGAAAACTCCCAAAAATGGAAAGAAGCGATAATAGAGGATGGTATTAGCTGGTTGCAGGTTTTGGATTCTTTAGGAGAAACTAAAAGAACATATAATTTAAATTCCATTCCATTCAATATACTATTAGACCGTGAAGGACAAATTATGACAGTTGATGTAAACCATGTCGAATTAACTAGAATCTTAGAAACCGAGCTATGATAAACAATAGCTGACCAACCTATTAGCGAAGAGTAAATTCCACTATAAATTTTAAAAAGAGCCGTACACACCACTGGTGGTGCGAAAAAGTGTTATATTGCATCACAAACATAGGTTTATGGAAACAGTTAGAAAGTCAATCACTTTTACAAATCAACAAGATAGTTGGATAAAGCTTAGGGTTCAATCAGGTGACTTTACCAATGATAGTGAGTATATAAGGGATTTGGTAAGAAAGGACCAAGAAGAGAACATGAAACTCGCGGAGCTTAAGGCCGCAATTGATGATGGATTGCAAAGTGGCAGAAGTAATCTCAAAATAAGTGACATTATCGCAAAAGTTGATAATGGGGAATTATAATTTATCCACCAGGGCCCAATACGACTTAGTTGGCATTTATAAATATGGTATAAAGTTTTTTGGCCCTCAACAGGCCTCTAAGTATTTATTGGATTTGGAAAGTTTTTTAGAGGAACTGTCCGAACGCCCAGAATTGGCCAAAGACGCATCGGCCATTTCCGGTCCTTTAAAATACTACAGCTATAAAGCTCATGTTATTTTCTACCAATTTGATAGTGTTGACGAAATTTTTATTGTCAGGGTGTTGGGCAAACGCATGAATTTTGTTGAGCATCTTTAAAGTTTATAAAAACGATTGAAAAGTGGCTAAAAAAAGGGCTGAACATATTATTCACTGAACCCAGTCAGGTCACTTTTTAGCAAACCATAAGAAATTAAACCCTGTAATTTAAATTACGGGGTTTTGTGTTTTTTAGACCTATCTTAATTTGATATAATATGGTTTAAAAGGGTTCACAATACGATCTAAGATGGTATGGATTATGGTTTTCCCTCCAAAAAATGATGAAACCTTAGTGACAATCAATAAAATGTATTTGCTTATTACTGTTTCACGCTATATTTTAACGAGCTGGTAAAAAAGAGTGGTATTGTCTTTTCAATTAAAAAATGTGTTGGCCATATTTGTCATTTCCACTTATTAAACCAAAAAGTATGCAGATATAATTTAGTCCAAGTTGGTACCAGATAACCGACCACGAGATGAATTGATAAAAGAGCCCCTGTTTTCTCACAAAGGAAGATGGAATGATAAAAACCACAACAAAAACAATGAACCCCCAATTAGAACCTTTTTTTGACCAATCCATGGATTGTCTCTGTATTGCAGACTATAATGGGTATTTTGTGAGAGTGAACCCTGCTTTTATAAAGCTATTGGGGTATACCGAAGAAGAGCTGGGCTCAAAATTAATTTCCGAATTCATCTATCACGAAGATAGGGAACGAACGGCCGCTCACAGGGAAGAACTAAAAAACAATGTTCCACTGGTGAATTTCGAAAACAGGTATGTGTGCAAATCAGGAGCTATTGTCTGGCTACATTGGACATCCATACCGTTGGAAAATGAGCGATTGATCTACGCCATAGCCAAGGATATTACGCATACCAAAAAACTGGAAAAGGAGCGCATATTGCATTTAAGTCAACTGTCCAAGGTAAATGAAAAGCTTAAACAACAGAACTATAGCACCTCACACGACCTTAGATCGCCTCTTAACAATATGCTGTCCCTGGTCAATTTATTGGATTTGACCAAAATTGATGATGTGGATACCAAAGAAATACTCAGTCTAATAAAACTATCCGCCGAAGGATTGAAGAATACCATGAACGCATATATTGATTCCTATTCCGAAGAGGACGTTCGGAATATGGTGTTGGAAGATGTCGATTTTAAAAATGTTTTTGATAAGGTCCAGAACTCTATAAGCTCACTTATACAAAGGGCAGGTGCCAAATTCCACATAGATTTTAGTGCCATGCCTAGTGTCCATTTCAAGGATATTTACATGGAAAGTATTTTTTTGAATTTAATCACCAATTCCATTAAATATGCCAGACCCAGTGTTCCTCCCATCATCTCAATAAGCACAGCACAAGAAAATGGGAAAAAGAAACTAACCTATACGGACAATGGTCTTGGCTTTGATATGGAGAAAGTAGGCACCCTTATTTTTAAGTTGAACGAGAAATTTCATGGTAACGAAGACAGTAAAGGTGTTGGCTTATATTTAGTCCACGAACAGCTTACCAGCCTTGGTGGAAGTATTTCGGTGGACAGCAAGGTTAACCAAGGGACCACCTTTACGATTCTATTCAAAGCACAAATCCCCTCGATTACAAATTGATCGCACCACCTAATTTGTTTGTGCCAAACCAATTATGATAACATTTGAGACATTTTTTCCAAAAAACAATTGAGAAATGTCATTTTAAACCTATTTGATTAATCTTAACTTTAGTTGAGTTTAAAAGGATAATCATGCTAAATTCTGAGAAAATAGGAAACGAATTCTACCAAAACCTTGGCAAGCTGTTTTATGCCGTGGCCATGGCAGATAACAATGTAAGGCCCATCGAAATAAAAAGGTTGCGGAAATATGTTCGGCAACATTGGCTGGATATGGATGAAATTGAAGATGAGTTTCATACCGATGCCGCCTATCAAATAGAAATTGTTTTCGATTGGTTAAATGGAGAGGAGAAAGATGGTGGAGAATATTTCAAGGAATTCAAGGAGTTTTACAAAGAACATCCCGAAAAATTCACCGAACCTATCAAAAAATTGGTTGTTGAAACCGCCGAATCCATAGCCAAATCTTTTGCTGGGAAAAATAGATCGGAGATGTTGGCTATCTTTAAGCTCAAACAGCTCTTTAACCATTAACATGTCTTTGGAAAAATATATAGATCACACCAATCTAAAACCCACCGCCACCCATACCGACATAACAAAGTTATGTAGGGAAGCTATTGAACATGGTTTTTATGCTGTTTGTGTAAACGGATGCCATATACCTTTGGCCACAGAAGTTTTAAAAGGAAGTCAAATAAAAACGGCTGCCGTAATCGGTTTTCCCCTTGGGGCCATGTCTACCAAGGCAAAAGTGTTCGAGGCCATGGACTGCATTAAAAATGGTGCGGACGAAATAGATATGGTAATTAATATTGGATGGCTTAAATTAAAAGAGGTTGATGCTGTTAGAGATGAGATCAAAGCGATAAAACAAGCGATTGGCAGCAATATTTTGAAAGTGATCATAGAAACCTGCTACCTGAGCGATGAAGAAAAAAAACTTGCCTGCACCCTAGCGGTTGATGCAAAGGCGGATTTTGTAAAAACATCCACTGGGTTTGGAACCGGAGGTGCCACTTTGGATGACGTGGCACTCATGAAAAGCGTTGTGGGCAACAAGTTAAAAATAAAAGCTTCCGGTGGTATAAAAACAAAGAAAGAAGCCCTACAATACATAGAACTTGGGGTATCTCGCATAGGAACCTCATCAGGCCCTGCTTTAATTGAACAATGATAAATTAGGAATGAGCACCCATATAGAAGCCAAACAAGGAGAAATTGCCGAAACAGTGCTAATGCCGGGCGATCCCTTACGGGCCAAGTGGATTGCCGAAACTTTTCTCGAAAACCCGTTTTGCTATAATAAAATACGGGGAATGCTGGGCTACACGGGCACATACAAAGGCAAACGGATTTCTGTACAAGGTAGTGGTATGGGTATGCCTTCGGCCATGATCTATTTTCATGAACTCATCACAGATTATGGGGTAAAGAACATCATCCGGGTGGGTTCCGCAGGGTCATACCAAGCAAACGTAAAACTTAATGATGTGGTTTTGGCCATGGCCGCTTCCACTACTTCAGGCATCAATAACTCCAGGTTTATTAACTCCGACTACTCCCCAACCGCCAATTTTGAACTCTTTTTAAAAGCCGTTAACTATGCCCAAGAACAAAACATTCCCATTAAAGCAGGCAATGTGCTTTCTTCGGACGAGTTTTATGTGGATGACCCCGAGGAATACAAACTCTGGGCGGAATACGGTGTACTTTGTGTGGAAATGGAAACCGCCGGCTTGTACACCATAGCCGCAAAATATAATGTAAGGGCATTGACGATTCTTACCATTTCAGATTCCCTGGTAACTCAAGAAAGACTCTCGGCACATGCTCGTGAGACAACATTCAAGGATATGGTAGAAATTGCCTTGGCGGCTGCTTTGCCCTAAAAGTAGGCTTTAGGCTAATCATTCATCTCCGGTAGAAACATAATCCTTTGCCACGGGCAACTCAAAAAGCTCCAAAGAAAAATAAGGTAGGGCAGCGAGCAAATGGTCAAAAATATCGGCCATCACATATTCGTAGTTTTCCCATCGCTTATCCGAACTAAAGGCATATATTTCCAAAGGAATACCTTGCGGAGTAGGCTGCAACTGCCGTACCATCAAGGTCATTTTCTTGTTTATGGCGGAATGATTTTCCAGATAATTGGTCACGTATTTTCGGAACACACCAAAGTTGGTCAGGTTTCTTCCGTTCACCAACAGTTCCTTATTGATATTGTTTTCTTCATTATAGGCCCTGATCTGTTCGTTCCTAGTACCTATGTAACCTTCTACCAGTTGGATCTTTTTAAGCTTTTCTATTTCCTCTTCAGTTAAAAACCGAATACTCTTTTGCCGTATGATCAATGATCTCTTGATTCGCCTTCCGCCCGAAACCTGCATGCCCCTCCAATTTTTGAACGAATCAGAAATCAAAGCGTAGGTAGGTATCGTGGTGATGGTCATATCAAAATTTTGAACCTTAACCGTGGCCAAACTAATCTCCACTACATCACCATCGGCCCCATATTTTTCGAACGTAATCCAATCGCCAATGCGCACCATATCGTTAATGGTAACCTGAATACTGGCCACAAAACCTAAAATGGAATCCTTAAAAATGAGCAGTATCACTGCAGAGGCAGCACCCAATGCGGTAAAAAATTTCCATACCGTGGTATCGGTAACGATAGCAAAAACAGTGAGCAGCCCCACCACCCAAGCAAAGATCATAAATACCTGAACGTAACTGTTTATTGGCTTGTCCTTAAACTTGGGACGGGTTCTCAAATATCCGTTCACGCTTTTAAAAAACTTCCGAAAAATGACCAAGGTCAAGAAGACAAAGAGGATCTTAATGGTTTTTAGAGCTAAAATCTCCGCATAATCAAAATCTGCAAAAGCTATGGGAACAAACTCCAATAAGATGGTCAATGGTACAATATGAGCCACATAACGCGGAACCCGGTGGGCCACCAAAAAATTGTCAAAATTGTTTATGGACTTTCGGGCCAGCCTTACGGACAATGCCCGCAATACTTTCCAAATGAGCACATCCAGCAACAGTACTAGTACAAGAACAACAAGCATAAGTACAAATACGTTGAGGTAAGCAGCCAAGCCTTCGCTCATTCCTGTCTCCAACAAATAATTGTAAAGCAAACGACCCAGGTCTTTGTCCATAGTTTCCAATTGAAAGAAATACGGTACAAAATTACAGAATCTAATCTTGCTCCCAATATATGGGGGTCATCATTTTATCCGAGAAAAGCAGGTTGTATGATTTGATAAGGTTTATCAAAAAAACCAAAGGCATTACGTGCCTAAAATGCCTTTGGTTCTATATTTATTTCAATACCTCTAATATTATATCGAAGATATCTGTGTTCTCATAAACACCGCTAAAATTTTTGGCTCCGGGCCCATAAGCAAACAAGGGCACCATAATTCCTGTGTGGTCAACGGTTAAAAAATCACCTTGCACGATACCATCTTCCATGCTGCCACCAACTATTCCAAAACCAGAAGTTTCGTGATCAGCAGTAATGATCACCAATGTATTTTTGTCGGCATCGGCAAATTTTAATGCCTCTGCAATGGCTTGGTCAAAATCCAACATTTCCCGGATTATGTCGCCAGTGCTGTTGGAGTGTCCTCCATTATCAATTTGGGCACCTTCGACCATCAGAAAAAATGGATTGTTTTTGGCCCCCAGAACAGTTAGAGCCTTTGCAACACTTTTTGGAAGTGCATCTCCCCTACCATCCGCGATAGACGGAGCTTTATTGTCGCCCAAATAAATAGCTGTCGGTCTTTTAAAATCGGAGAAGTGTTCCAGTTCCTGTTCGGAAAATACCGCTTCAATGTTTTTTTTGTTCTTTTCCCCACCCGCAATAAAAAAGTCCAATGGACTGCTTTTTAAATCCTCTATCAAGCCTGGGGTATCATCTCGTTCAACCCTATGGGCGTAGAATGATGAGGGCGTAGCTCCATAAATGGCATCCGTGGCAACTATCGCCGTATTGAAACCCTTTTTGCTCACCATATCCACTAAATTTGTCAGTGGTTCAGCCTGTGATCCTGTGCCTATGGCCCGGTTGTTGGTCTTTCTACCTGTAGCCATGGCGGTAGCTCCAGCGGCAGAATCGGTGATTAAATCATCATGTGAAGCTGTTTTCACCAATCCTATGTTTTTTAACCCTGTTACACTTAGTTTACCCCGATTGGCAATCATGGCCGAGCTAATTTGCGCCAATCCATTGCCATCACCTATCATTAAAATAATATTGGTAGGCTTGGTATCGGTATTGTATGCATATTTGGGTCGGTACACCTCAACTGTATCCTTTAATGTGAAGGTGTTTGCATCCAGTTTATCCAAATACTGTTTGGCCAAGGCCGGTCTGTCCGTATTGATATAATCCACACCTAATTTTGCCAAACGTGCCCAAGCTGTTTTGGTATCCGGTGTGCCCCAAAATCGAAATGGTCTTCCAGATGTTTTGGCTTTGGCTATGGCCTTTTTTGCTTTCTCCAGATCAAGGGCGGTCATTCGTCCGTATCCATTCCATACAGAATAGTTTTTGTAACTGGAACTGATCAATGCAACTTTGCTTAAATCCATGTGTTCCAACTCGTCCAAATTCTGATGGTCGAACCAAATAAAACTTGGGTAATTTTTGTACTCTTCTGGTTTAGGCCGATTGCCAGAAATCACAAATTTGATTTTGTCCGCTTTGATCAAATTTGGGTAAGATCGCAGTATTTCTTCCAATTTTCCCAGTGTGGCATATGCTTCGGACTTGATGTCGATAAGCAATTGAAGTGGCCTGAGTTCCCCTGATCTTTCCAAACTACTGAGCCTGTTCAAATACAGCTTATCAAAGGTTTTTCCCTTGACTATCTCATCTTCGGCATGGGTAACATAGAGGGAGTCATTCCTTAAAAACACATCGGCCTCTATGGATGATGCCCCATTGCTGTAGGCATACCAAAATGGCAGTTTTTGGGCATAATCGTTATGGGAGTGGACTTTATAAACGGTCTGGGCAAAGATTTTTCCCGTAACGAAGAAAATCAATCCAACTATAACTAAAAAGGCTGCTCTCTTTTTCATTTTGCTTGATTTATGGCATTGATCATTTTATGGTAAATCTCGTTGTTTTCATAGATGCCCTGGAAATTGTCCGACCCCTTGCCCTTGGCAAAAACAGGGATTAATTCCCCGCTATGCTGATCGGAATTGAAGTAAACGGTCACTTTTTCGGGCACTTCCCTTTTTTTGCCCGTACTTTTGTCCACTTCATAATGTTTGCCAATACTCACTCCTCCTGTTTCATGGTCTGCCGTAACCACCAGCAAGGTATTCGGGTTGTTTTCCACATAATCCAACACAACTCCCAAGGTCTTATCAAAATCCAACACTTCGGATATCATCATTTCGGCATTTTCTGCATGTCCGCCCCAATCAATGTACGAGCCTTCGACCATCATAAAAAATGGCTCCCCTTTTTGATCAAAATAATCCAAGGCCATGGTAGTTGCTTCGGATAAATAATTGGCCCGCCCATCAATTTTTGAGGGAATCCCATCATCGGCCAAAACATAGGCATTCCTTTTGTCCTTCGCGGTTTTTGATAGTGCCAAGGTATCCAAATGATAGTTTTTGTCCTTTAATTCCTCAAAAAGATTTCTTCCATCGTTTCTTTTATTGAAAAACTTTCTTCCTCCGCCCGCAAAAAAATCAACTTCAGCCTCAATCAACTGTGAAGCAATCTCATTGTGCATGCCACGGTCGGTTACATGGGCATAAAAGCTCGCAGGCGTTGCATGTGTAATTGTGGTAAGACTGATCAAGCCTGTTTGGTATCCATTCCCCTTCAACTGTTCCAAAATGGTTTCTTGCGGAAGCGAATCAACAGATACCCCAATGGCCCTTTTATAGGTTTTCTGTCCGGTTGAAAAGGCGGTGGCCCCAGCGGCCGAATCGGTGATGGTATAATCCGTTGCCGATGTTTGGTGAAATCCAATTTGCTTGAACCGTGAAAAATTGGGCAGGCTATCGCCAAAATAATAGGCCGTTGATACTTGTGGAACACCCATCCCGTCGCCTATCATAAAAATAATGCTCAGGGGCTCTTCATTGATGGATTCTATAGGTTTTTCTTCTTTTTTTGATGTGGTACAGCCCAAAATCCATAGAACGGCCAAAGATGCAGCAGCTTTTTTAAATGAAATTTTCATGAATCTGTTCTTTTTCTTTTATAACATGTAAGCGGCAAGTGGATAAACCAACCTGCCGCTTAGCTAAAAAATACACCCTACTAATAACCTTCATTCTGCTCCAAATACCCTGCAACATTGGATGCGCCATCTATGGCGTCTTGTGGAATCGGGAACAATCTGTGATGAACGTTGTCATCTGTTTTTTCGGTCCAAGTATCTTCGTAACGACCAAACCGGATTTGATCGCTCCTGCGGAAACCTTCCCAGTACAACTCAAATCCTCTTTCACGGAACAAGATATCCAAATCGATAGCGGAAAGTGGTTCCGGAGTCTGCTCTGGACGTGCCGTTCTGGAGGTTCTAACTGTATTTACATCAGCCAGAGCACCGGCATTATCACCTGTCCGTAATTTAGCTTCTGCACGCATCAAATAGATTTCGGCCAAGCGCATCAAAACAAGGTCTACGCTACTGTAATTGTTGCCATTTGGCGAGGTACGGCTAAACTGGTATTTGGATACGCGGTAACCGTTTTTGTGCAATCTGCCTTCGTTGGAGAAATCCACCTGCAAGGTATGGTTCACATAATCCACATCCTTATCGGGACCATTCCCTTTTCTTTGGATTACCGGATAAATACGGTAACCTTCGTCGCAGGTGTAAAAAGAGCCGTTTTCGTCTTTGCGCGGCCCCCAAATTACACCTCGGATAATTCCCCTGTTGATTTCAAAATCTTCAGCGGACATGCAGTAGTAATGATCTTCATCATTTTCCGGTGAAACACCCGTCAAGTCCCTGAGCTCTTCAGGGATAATCTGGTTTTCCTGATAAAATCTGGCATCGGCCTCCGCCGGGTCAACATCGCCGTAGGCATCTACCCAGGTCTGATAAAAATCCGGGGTAATGGCCGGCCCATCGGTACCATCTGCGCTGGGGTGTTCCGGTCTGGGATACCAAGATCCCGCCAACGACCAATAGGCCCATCGGCTGTGCTCCCTGTTCATCACGCCACGTTGATCCAAAGCAAAGATCAACTCTGGGTTGTCGTGGTTTTCATCATTAAAAAGCTCAAAATACTCTGGGGACAAGGAGTACATTCCGGAGTTGATGATATTGTCGGTGTACTCAATTACCTTGTTCATATCTTCTGAGGTAAAATCCGGTGTTCCGTAGGGATCGCGGTACACGGCAGCATTTAGGCTCAATCGGGCCAAGAACCCCCAAACGGTTGCTTGTGTTATTCGTCCCGGGCCTCTACTGGTATTGATCACATCAACAACTGAAAGCAGTTCACTTTCGATGTAATCAATGGCATCTTGCCCTCGGATCACTTCTGAAAGCTCACCTGAAGTTTCTTTCTTAAAAGCCAATCCCCAACTATCCAAAGTAAGCATGTTCAAGTAGGCCCTTAGGGCAATCATTTCATATAGCCCCCCCTCTGCCTCGGCATTTCCTTCTTTCGCAAGGGGCTGTAAAACATCAATTGCCGTTATTGTCCTGGATATGTTTCGTGTCACTTCGTTCCAAGAGCTTCCTACCAAACTATTACTTGGAGCAATATTGTGGCGATGTACTTCTAAAAACTTCCCATTATCGTACCAGTCGACCCCACCGCGATAAGGTAATATGGCCTCATCGGACGGAATTAACTGCAATCCATAGTAATTGGTGTGCCTCCAAGTCCAAGAAATTTGCCCATAAGCCGGAGCAATGGCCCCGCTTATGGCTTCTGCCTGTCCACTACCTTCCAGGGATTCGTCGATAACTTCTTCTTCAAGATCGGTACAGCTTACGTTTGAGAGCAAGCCTATTCCAAATAGTGCGATTATTATTTTATGCTTCATTTTTGAAGTGTTTTTTTTGATTAGAATGATACGTTTAAGCCAAATACAAGGGTTCTTGTTTTGGGATAATTGAAGTAATCAATCCCAAAGGTCTGTATGCCGTCTATAGTCAAGTTTGAATTGATTTCCGGGTCAAAACCGCTGTAATCCGTAATCACAAATAGGTTTTGCCCCGTTATGGAAAAGCGAATCGTGTTTACCAATCCATCAAGACCGACCAATTCCGGACTAAGGTTGTAACCCAAAGTGGCATTGTTCAACCTCAAGAAATCACCGTCCTCCAAATATCTGGTGGATACGGCATTGGAGTTGGTGATATCCTCATTGGGAAATTGCGTGGCAATGGAGGTCGTGTTAAAGTTGGAACTTAAAAGCCCTTTACTGAACAACGACATTGCGGTGTGGTTGTACACCTTGTTTCCAGAAACCCCGTTAAAGTTCAATCCAAGATCAAAGTTCTTATAGTTGAAGTTCAGATAAAATGCATAGATCAAATCCGGCAATGCACTCCCCACTACTCTCCTATCTTCGGACAAAATACTCAGGCCATCATCTCCGATTCCCAAGAACTCCTGCATATAATAAGCTCCTATTGGTTCACCATTAATGTTTCCGTTAATGGTTGCATCGGTCTGGCCCGCTCCTTGTGCAGCTCCCGTGGTCAGCACTTCGTAGGGTGAGTTGGACACTTCGTTTTTGGTATAGGCCAAGTTACCGCCAATGTTATAGGAAAGATCCTTGCTGTAATCGCTGTGGTAATCCAAAGCAAGTTCAAAACCACTGTTCTTAATTTCCATATCGGGAATATTGGTCCAGTATTTATCGGTAGGTTGAACAGGGTCGGCCGGGGTTACTTCCAACAAAATATTCTCGGATACTTTATTGAAATAATCCAACGTACCGGACAAGCGATTGTTGAACAGTCCAAAATCCAAACCAAAATCCAACTGCTCGGATACCTCCCATTGGATGTCGGGATTGGCCAAACGGGTAAAAATGGTTCCGTAAGGGTAATCGGCCAAGGTCTCTTCGTCGCCATTGATGGGGTAGGAATCATTATTGTCCCTACTATCGGTAAAACTTCTTTTTGTAATTTTTGATGGAATTTCTTGATTACCGGTTCTACCCCAACTTGCCCTAAGCTTTAAATTGTTGATGGTTGTGTTCGAGCTCAAGAATGCTTCGTTCATAATGTTCCAACCAGCGGCAACGGAGGGGAAATATCCATACTTGTTGTTCCCACCAAACTTGGATGACCCGTCCGCCCTCATGGTGGCGGTAAGCATATACCTGTTATCGAACACATAATTGGCCCTACCAAAGAAAGATTGCAGCTCATTCTTTGTGGCATAAGTATTCATAAAAGTTGGCATATCTTCAGAACTTATCTGATCCTGATATTTTGGGTCGATACCATTATCCGAAAAACCCTCCATTTCAAAACTCTTTTGGTGGACAAAGGTTTCTTGGTACGTATGCCCGACCAAAAAGGTAAAATTGTGTTTATCGGTCATCAAATTATACGTCAATGTATTCTCGATAAGACTGTTTTTGTTGGTGGTGTAGATACTGTTCAGTTCTCCCCTTATGTAATCTTCCAACAAAGAGTAGGGCTTGTACTGTATATCCCTTTGTGTAGATGAGTAATCCACGCCCAAGTTCAACTTATAGGTAAGCCCATTCACAATTTCCACGGAAGGTGCCAAGTTGGCCAGAATACGATGGTTCACGGCATCATCACTGTATATTTGCTCTCTGGTCAAGGGATTGAGCATATTATCCAACAAGGTTGGTTGCCCATCGGTGTACAATGGTAATGTTGGGTTCAGCTGAAGCATGTCTCCCACAATGGCCCTTGAATCTGCGCGAAGGTTCTCGGTCCTGGTAGCTGTCATATTGAACTCGACCTTTAAACGATCGTTGAAAGCCCTTTGGGTCAAATTCAATCGACCTGAATAACGTTTAAGATCATTGCCCCTAAGAATTCCTTCTTGATCGTTCACCCCCAAGGATGCTCGGTAGGAGAATTTTTCGGATGCGCCGCTCATGGCTAAATTCACATTTTTGGTAAACCCCGTTCTGCTAAGGGCATCCTGCCAATTGGTATTGGCACCTCCGTCTTCCAAATTACCTCCGGTAACCACAACTTCTTGTCTAAAGCGATCAGCCGAAAAAACATCAACTTGGTTAGCCAAGGTTGAAAACCCGGTGGATACGTTCAAATCCATGCTGGTTCTTCCGGCCTTGCCCCTTTTGGTGGTAATTACAATTACTCCATTGGCTGCTCTTGCACCATAAATTGCTGCGGCAGAGGCATCCTTAAGCACATCTATACTTTTTATGTCCTGTGGGTTGATGAAGTTCAAGGGGTTGGTCGGAACACCGGTGCTCGTATTGTCCAAAGCAAAACCATCAATTACATAAAGTGGTGTGGTGCCCGAACGAAGACTCCCTACACCCCTGATGATTACATCCTGTGCTGCTCCGGGCTCTCCACTAACGTTGGAAATGTTCACACCGGCCACTTTACCCTGTAAAAGTTGCCCGGGGTTCATCACGATTCCTTTGTTAAAATCTTCGCTGTCCACGGAAGCGATAGAACCAGTCACATCGGTTTTTCTTTGGGTGCCATACCCAACAACAACCACATCTTCCAACATGGTGGCATCCTGCTCCAACTGAATATTGATGGTACTGCGGCCATCTACGGAAACTTCTTGGGATTTGTAGCCCAAGTAGGAAATTTGCAGCACAGCATCACTTTCAACATCAATGGAAAAGTTTCCATCAAAATCGGTAATGGTACCGTTGCCCCTACCCTTTTCCATAACCGAAGCACCGGCCAATGGAACTCCGTTTTCATCCGTTACTTGGCCCGTAACGGTAATAAAAACCACTTCGAACACTCGTTTTGGAGCCTTGGGCTTAACATCTATGGAAATGGTATTGTTGATTCTTCTAAAAGTAAGATTGGCATCTTTGGCCATCAATTCCAAAACAGACTTCAGCGACACATTTTGGTATGTAATATCGTAGGTATTTTGCAACCTATCCACTTTGCGGTCGTACACAAACTTAAAATCCGTTTGGCCTTCGATTTGTCTCAGCACATCTACTACGGTGGCATTGTCCGTGGACAGGTCCACCTTAAAACTTTCCAAGTTCTGTCCTCTGACATCAGCGGCCAGCACTGGGTTCAGAAGTGCCAAAACAATCAGAAAGCAAAATGTATGGAATGTCAACTTGATTAATTGTTTAATAGTTAGTGAATTCATAATTTCACATAATGTTTAAATGGTTATAAGTATTTGTAATTATTGAACAGTCGACAGCCTGTTTCCGCTCGCCAAAGTGTTACGGGCTGTCTCTTTTTAATTTGTTTGCTTTTATGTCATAGTAATGCTGTTTTTTGGTTTGAGTTGGTTTTAGTCAGTACATTTTCCTTTTAATTGGATTTTATTTTTATCCAAAAATTGATAGCGCAATCCGTTTTTAGCATACACAATGCTTTCCAGAATAGCATCCAATCTTTCGTTATCGTATGTTGCGGTGATATGGCAATTGCCAATGGTATTGTTATCAACCACAAAAGTTACTCCGTACCAGCGTTCCAAGGTCTGTAGCACTTTGGACAGTTCTGCGTCATCAAAATGAATGATGCCGTCTTTCCAATGTAGAAATGAGGCAATATCTATCTTTTCCTTGGAAATGGATTTTGAATTTCTATTGAAAATACCCTGCTCATTGGGCAACAGGAGTAGTTCGCTTTCTTCTGAAGCTACTTTTACCTTGCCTGTTGCCACTGTTATTGCCACTTGCTGGTTTTCTGGATAGGTATTCACATTAAAAGAAGTACCCAGCACCGTGGTTGCCACCTCGCCCGATTTTATGATAAAGGGTTTATCCAGGTTTTTAGCAACATCAAAAAAAGCTTCGCCTTCGAGTTCCACTTCCCTTGTATCGCCTTCAAATCGTTGCGGATATTTTATGGTACTGCCAGCGTTAAGATATACCTCGGTACCATCGGCCAAAACAATGTGTAGCTTTTGTCCCCACTCCGTGGTTTTGGTAATCTTGGCAATGGGTTCCACCACTTCTGTTTGATGGGTAAAGGTGTAGGCAAAATATCCAAGTCCAATCAACAAGGTTAACGAAGCCGCCACGCTGCTCCATTTTAGTATTGGCCTTCTTTTGGAATTATTTATATGTTTGGCCAATTTTTGACCTACCCGCTTCTTTTGTTTTGGATTTTTAAAAACGTTTTGATGGTTCTTGAAAAGCAACTTATGGTCAAACTCCTCCAAGAGTGATTCCTCCTTTTTGGTAATGGTACCATTGAGGTATTTTTTCATCAAAACTTTGATCTCATTTTCAGTCATTGTATGTCCGTTTCAACTACAAGTACCAGAAACGTACAGGGACGCACACTCGAAAAATCTGTTTTAATGATTACTTAATAGTACAGGAAACCTCTTAACCTTAAGCTAAAAAACCCATCATTTAAAGGAACAATGATTTAACAATGGAAAGGTCTTTGCGCAGCCTGCGGAGGGCAAAGGAAATTTGATTCTCAACCGAGCGATGGGAAATGTTCAGTCGCTCCGCGATTTCCTTATTACTGATGTTGTGTATTCGGCTCAACCTAAATACTTCCTGGCATCTTTGTGGGAGATCGGCCATACTTACATCAATACGTTCGGTAAGCTCCATAAGGTCTTCTTCCAACTCCATTTCTGGGGCTATATAAATCGAATTGGCAGCCTCAATCTGTGTTTTGTTAAACTTGGTATCCCTTAAAGTATTGTAACATTTATACCGAATCGCTTTGAAGAGATATGACTTAATATGGTTTACGTCTACAGTTTCCCTGCGTTGCCAATAATCGATCCAGATGTCCTGAACCAAATCCTTGGCCAAGGAATCGTTCATTACCAAAGACGCTGCGTAAACGTACATGGGCTCCCAAAGCATGGAGAACAGACTGTTAAATGCATTCCTGTCCGAGGCTTTGACCCGGACAGCAAGTTCTTGCTGTGCTTCATTTGTATGGGGGTGTTTCATCACGGACAAATTTCATAAAAATAAGAGTGGACGGATATTATGATATTGTAAACTTTACGAAAGCTTGTTCTCGTGTTGGTTTTAAAAACCATCGACCATAAAAAGCCATTAAAATCCTTCCCTTTTGTCCAAAAAAATTATATTTGCACACCTAAAATTCCAAAGGCCCACGTGGTGGAATTGGTAGACACGCTACCTTGAGGGGGTAGTGTTCGTAAGGACGTGCTGGTTCGACTCCAGTCGTGGGCACAGAAGAAAACCGCAAAATCTTGCGGTTTTTTTGTTTTCAAGGCTACGGATAGACTTCTATTTTTAGTCATTCTTTTTACTTCTGCTTTTTTTATTTATTTTCCGAGTAATTCCTAATCAGTCATAGTTGAATACTTATCCCTTATATAAACGATAGGCATGGATGCACAAGTATCAAGTGAAATTTCCATGTTTTATGGATGGTGGCAGCTTTCGGTATGCCTTTTTGCATTTCTTTCCCTAATGGCCATTTGGTACCATATCGGGAAAAAGCAAAATGATTATGGCCCTGTATGGCTGGCTCTTTCTGTGCTTTGTTGGGCCTTTTCCGGGCTTGTGGAAATCGTGTACCTCAACAATAATGGCCTTTACCCCCACTTTAAAGATGGTCTTAGGAGTATTCTATCATTGACCAACAGTTTGTTTATTTTGATGGCCCTGCCTTGGTTCAAATATTTGCCCAAGGCATTGGCTCCTTTGATAAAATCAAAGTTTTGGCCCTACATCATCGGTATTCCTTTTGCATTTGCACTGTTTCCTACCCTATTCAAAATGTTTTTGGTCCGTGAAGCATACGTCATCAATGAACTCGATGTTGTTTATGCACTGTTGACCTTGCTATTTTTAGGCTTTGTTTTATGGGAATCCTTTATAAAAAGAAGGCTTCCCCTCTTGGGTTGGTTAGCATTGATCACCATTTTGGTAACGCTCTTGGCCCAAATATATAAGTTGATGGACAACACCATTAATCTATTGTTGTTCTCAGCCATTTTTAAAACTTCGTTGATCATGCTGTTCTTTGCCCTGGCACTAAGTTGGGTAAAGGAACTTACCGAAACGGTGATACCAGGACCCCATCAGCTAAAACTTTTATTTGGTAAAACCGGTGGCCAAAAAAACGGTGGCGCAAGCTCAGTGACTTTAATCGGGTTTCCTGGTAATAAAGATAGAATCGTTCGGCTCACCCCTGCCCTCTATCGCTTGTTGAGAACATTTGCCGAACGCAAACTGAATTCAACCGATAATTGGCTGGAAATCAAACCTAAAAACTTTGAAGCTTCCAAAAACTATGACATTAACGACCACAATGAGCTTAAAAGGTTATTGGAGGCGCTGCTGAATGGACTCTTCGGCAAAAAGAATTGGACAAGGGACAAACACTACCATCCCTTAAAAGGCACTTTGTTCGAAATGTCGGAAAACAGGGAAAGGAAAATTAGGCTCCATATCCCAAAAGAAAACATACAGATTGAAAATGAATGACTTAGCTTTTATTTGTCAGTTATTTGGTTACTGACATTTTGAGATTCATTCCGACAATGTCCAAAAAAATCAAACCTACAATCGAAATTCAGGCAAACTTTCGATCATGGGTAAATTTCTATTGTACAGTACATTATGCATTCCAAGCAATGCAATTTTAGCATCCACATCCGAAAAAGGTCTGGACGAAAAAATAAATGAAGCCTTTATGCCCTTTGCCGTATGGTGGGAAAATCTGATTCTGGCAGAAATCCCCATATTCGGGCATGGCATTCCAATAATCCTTATCATTCTGATACTGGGGGCCCTGTTCTTTACTGTCTACTTTGGGTTTATCAACATCCGTCATTTCTCAACAGCCATACAAGTGGTCCGAGGAAAATACGATGAACTTGAAAAAACATCCCCAAAACCAAAACCACAGGTTTATGAAGTTGATGGTGACTTGGTGGACACCATTAAAGATGAAGGGCACTCGGGAGAGGTAAACCATTTTCAGGCCTTGGCCACCGCGGTATCGGGTACTGTAGGTCTGGGCAATATAGCCATGGTGGCCGTAGCCATTTCCTTTGGAGGGCCCGGAGCCACTTTTTGGATGATCTTGGCCGGACTGCTTGGCATGTCCACTAAGTTTGTGGAATGCACCCTTGGGGTAAAGTATCGGGATATAGACACCGATGGCAATGTTTATGGTGGCCCCATGTATTATTTGTCCAGAGGGTTAAAACAGCGGGGGTTTTCCCGCTTGGGCAAATTTTTGGCCTCAGTTTTTGCCATACTCTGCGTGGGGGCTTCCTTTGGTGGCGGAAATGCCTTCCAAAGCAACCAGGCCGCCGCCCAGATTATAGAACGTTTTGGTTTAACCGGCGATGCTACGGGGAGCATCATTGGCCTTGTATTTGCAATTTTAGCCGGAATTGTGATCATTGGCGGGATTAAACGTATTGCCAAGGTTACGGAAAAAGTGGTTCCCTTTATGGCCATACTTTATGTGGGTGCTGCACTGTTCATCATAATTTCCAAAATAGAATGGGTCGATGATGCCTTTGCCCTCATCATAAAAGAAGCTTTCACACCCGAAGCAACAATTTCAGGTGGATTTGTAGGGGTTATGATCCAAGGATTTAGAAGAGCTGCTTTTTCCAATGAAGCGGGCGCAGGCTCTGCCGCCATAGCACATTCGGCCGTTAATACCTCATTCCCGGCATCGGAAGGACTTGTAGGTTTGTTGGAACCTTTCATTGATACCGTTTTGGTGTGTACCATGACAGCCGTTGTCATCATTCTCTTTAACATGGACGGTGTTTTTGTATATGGCAATGTAGTAGAGGGCCAAGCTCTAATGGCTGATGGAAGTCGGTTGGGCGGGGTGAACATTACATCCCTGGCTTTTGAAAATTCCATTAACGGTTCTTCCTGGATCCTAATGGCCGCTGTATGCCTGTTTGCCTTCAGCACCATATTATCTTGGTCCTATTATGGGCTACAAGCATGGAAATACCTCTTTGGAAGAAGCAAGGTCACTGACCTTACCTATAAAATTATATTCCTTTTGTTTACGGTGCTGGGTGCTGCCATAACCCTGGATGCAGTGATAAAGTTCTCGGATGCTATGATATTGGCCCTGGTATTTCCAAACATGATCGGTTTGCTCATCTTGTTCCCTTATGTAAAAAAAGAATTCAAAGGCTATATGCATTTGATCGCCAAAAAATAGGGAAAAGGCCTCATAGGCATCAGCATTGTACATGATAATGGCAATAAAAGCCAGTTCAAGTTTATTTCCAGGGGGAAACCCTGTTCGCTTTTAGGAATGTATCGAGAGCAAGGATTTTATTGTTAAAATTCCATAAACCTTCGTGACTTTTTGAAGAGTTAGTGCAAAATTTATGATAAATAACTAGGATGACATCTTTTAAATTGTAAATTTGTTTAACGTTTAAATAAAAAAGATGAACAGTGTAAAAACTTCTTTTAGTATTCGGGATATGGAGAACCTTTCGGGCATAAAAGCCCACACCATCCGAATTTGGGAAAAGAGATATAATTTATTCCGTCCTGAAAGAACGAACACAAATATCCGGACATACAACATTACCAGTCTACAAAAGTTATTGAACGTTACCCTACTTTATAACAATGGGTACAAAATTTCCAAAATCGCCAAGTTAGGGGATGAAAAAATACCCGCATTGGTCAATGAGATTGTTTCGCAAAAAAGTAAAAAGAACCACATACTCAATTCATTGAAACTATCGATGCTCAATTTTGACCAATCACTTTTTTTGAAGACCTACAATGGGCTCATGGAGGAGAAATCGTTTACCCAGATCTTTAACGAGGTCTTTATCCCCCTGTTGAACGAACTTGGATTGTTGTGGCAAACCAACACCATAAGTCCGGCCCACGAGCATTTTATATCCAACTTGATCAAACAAAAAATATACATCCATACCGAGAAGCTTCAATTTGAAACTCCCGCAAAAAAAGATGAAGTATACGTTCTTTTTCTTCCTGAAAACGAGATACACGAATTGGGGCTCTTGTACATTAATTACCAATTGGCCCTTAACGGCTACAAAACCATATATTTAGGACAGACCATGCCGGTGGAAAGTCTTGAGGATTTACTGAAATATTACGATAACATCAGGTTTATTTCCTACTTTACCGTAGCACCCACCAAAGATGACATTGATGATTATTTTAAACGATTCCGTAAGGTGTTAAAAAAATCGCCCGGTTCCAAACTTTACGTTTTGGGTCATCAGATACAAGAATTTGAGGATGAGCAACCTTCGGGTCCCATCAAAATATTTAAATCCATTAATCAACTGATAGAATCGCTTTAAGTCCAAATGGAAAAAGTAATTGTCATCGGTTCTGGTTTTTCTTCCCTATCCGCCTCATGTTATTTGGCAAAAGAAGGATTTGAGGTGGAACTATTCGAAAAAAATGATACCGTGGGCGGCAGGGCAAGACAATTGGTCAAAGATGGTTTTACCTTTGATATTGGCCCAAGCTGGTATTGGATGCCCGATATTTTTGATAAATTTTTTGCTGACTTCAACAAAAAGACCTCGGACTATTACCAGTTGGACAAGCTAAACCCCGCCTATAAAATTTTCTTCGAAGACGACGTGATCACCATAGGTGACTGTATGGAAAAGATATGCAACGAGTTCGAACGCATTGAATCGGGAAGCAGCGAACATTTGAAACAATTTATAGCCGAAGCCCAAGAAAATTATAATATCGCTATCAACAAGGTGGTGTTGAGGCCAGGTCTTTCCCCTTTGGAGCTTGTAACCAAAGAAACCGTTTTAAAGGTTGACCAGTTTTTTAAAACCATAAGTCAACAGGTGCGTAAACGCTTCAAAAATCCAAAGTTGGTATCCACTTTGGAGTTTCCCGTACTTTTCTTGGGAGCCAAACCCAGCAAAACCCCATCCTTCTACAATTTTATGAATTTTGCCGACTTTGGTTTGGGCACATGGCATCCAAAAGGTGGTATGTACGAAATCATCAAGGCCATGCAAAGTCTGGCAGAAGAATTGGGCGTAACCATACATACCAATAGCCCCGCAACACATATTCTAGTATCCGATGGAGAGGTCTTGGGCATCAGGAGCAAAGGGGAAAATCATCTTGGTGATTATGTAGTGAGCGGTGCCGACTATCATCATTCCGAAACGTTATTGGATAAAAAATACCGACAATATTCCGAAGAATACTGGAACAAAAAAACTTATGCCCCTTCCTCTCTGCTGTTCTACATAGGTTTTGACAAGAAATTGGAAAATATTGAACATCACAATTTGTTTTTTGACACCGACTTTGAAAAACATGCCCAAGAAATCTATGATAACCCCCAATGGCCAAGCAATCCGTTGTTCTATGCCAACTTTCCGTCGGTAACCGATGCCACAATGGCGCCAAATGGTAAAGAAACAGGTTTTTTCTTGGTGCCCATTGCCCCTGGATTGGAAGATACACCACAAGTACGTGACCAATATTTTGATATTGTAATGGACCGATTTGAAAATTTAACCAAGCAAACTGTAAAAAAATCAGTAATTTTTAAGGAAAGTTTCTGTGTAAACGATTTTGTGGAGCAGTACAATTCCTATAAAGGTAATGCCTATGGCTTGGCAAACACGTTGCGCCAAACCGCTTTTTTACGACCTAACCTCAAAAGTAGCAAAGTAAAAAAATTGTTCTTTACCGGTCAGTTGACCGTTCCCGGCCCAGGGGTTCCACCATCCCTGATCTCCGGAAAACTGGTGGCTGATTTAATCATTAAAGAAGTAAAAAGATGAAAACTATTTTTGACGATGTATCCTACAACTGCAGCAAGGTCGTGACCCAGTCTTACAGCACCTCTTTTTCGTTGGCCACCAAAATGTTGGCACCGTCCATCCGTTCCGATATATACAATATTTACGGTTTTGTACGTTTTGCCGACGAAATTGTGGATACCTTTCACGATTACGACAAGGCCAAATTGTTCAATGCCTTTGAAAAAGATATGGAACAGGCCCTTGAGGACAAAATAAGCCTTAACCCTATTTTGAATTCCTTTCAGCATACCTATCACAAGTATGACATTCCGCATCATTTAGTAGCGTCGTTTATGAAAAGTATGCGCATGGACCTTACCAAGAAAAACTATGAGACTTTTGATGAATACCGTGAGTATATTTATGGTTCTGCCGATGTTGTTGGGTTGATGTGCCTTTGTGTATTTGTAAAAGGGGACAAGGAAAAGTATGAAAAATTGAAAGAATCGGCCATGGCTTTGGGTTCCGCTTTTCAAAAAGTGAACTTTTTACGTGATCTAAAAGCTGATTACGAGCATTTGAACCGGGCCTATTTTCCGAACACCAACTTGATGGAACTGGACGAGGAGTCCAAAAAGCGTATCGTAAACGAGATCAAGGCCGATTTTGCGCTTGGGTACTCAGGAATTGTACAGTTGCCCGAACAAGCCAAGTTTGGAGTTTATACCGCGTATAGATATTATAAAAAACTGCTTCAAAAATTGCAGGGCACACCTCCGCTGGAGATCAAAAACACTAGGATCCGTGTACCCAACTATCAAAAATTTGGGCTGTTGGCACAATCGTATGTAAATTATAAATTACAATTGGTACAATGAAAGTAGCACTTTGGATATTGATATTTTTGGCAACTTTTTGCTTTATGGAGTTTATGGCATGGTTTACCCATAAATACGTAATGCATGGTTTTCTATGGAGCCTGCATAAGGACCACCATAAAAAAGATCATGATTCCTGGTTTGAGCGGAATGATGCTTTCTTTATTTTTTACGCCGTCGTTAGCATGACGTTGTTTTACTTGGGCAGTTACACCTCGTTTTGGTATGGATGGCCATTAGGATTTGGCATTTTGGCCTATGGCATTGCTTATTTTACAGTTCACGATATATTTATTCACCAACGCTTTAAAATATTTAGGAATGCCAACAATTGGTATGCGCGAGGAGTACGTAGGGCGCACAAAATCCATCATAAACATTTGGGCAAAGAAGATGGGGAATGTTTTGGAATGTTGGTCGTCCCTTTCAAATATTTCAAGAAGAAGTAGTTATTCAGCCACCAATTCGTCCAGCAAGTCCCGGGTTTTGTCGGAATTCCAATTGGCGGCTCCCGTTTTATCCACTACTACATTGCCCTTTTTATCAATAATATAGGTTACCGGAATACTACCGCTTTCCAGCTCCTTTGGTGTGGCCGAAGCTTGAAAGTATACAGGTAATTCATATCCTTTTTTCTTTAGAAAAGCCTCAACTTTTTGTTTTTCATCATTGGCAACAAAGGCAAAAGTGACTTTATCTCCATAATCTTCGTAGAGCTCCACAAAACCCGGTAGTTCGGCCACACAAGGGGGACACCAAGTTGCCCAAACGTTCACCAAAATAACTTCACCTTGTTTTGATTGGAGGTTGGTTGATTTACCCTTTAGATCAACAAGGTTCCAGTTATAGTTTTTCAACCTAGTTTGTTCATCCTTGTCCACAGTGCTTGGACTAATCACTGTGGCAACGATTTTATTGACCCATACCCGTGGATAGAAGCCCAAAGGGGTAAAAAGTATGAGCACTATGGCCAAAATCCATATAGCGTTGCCGATCTGTTCCTTGGTGATTTTCATTCTGCGATTAACCGTTCCATTAATTTATAAACTTTATTGGTGCTCCAATCCGAAATTCCTTCTTCGTGAATCACAATGCTTCCTGATCTATCGATCAAATAGGACGAAGGCACCTCGCTGGGATCAATGGGCATTTTTTCGCCTATGATCAAATAGGTTACTGGGAATGTAAATTCGTGCTCTTCCATAAAGGCCTCAACAGGTGCTCTCTCCTCATTGGTGATGATGTAAAAATCAACTTCATCTTTATATTTGTCGTACAATTCCTGAATACTTGCAAGCTCTGCTTCCGATGGCAATCGCCATGAAGCCCATAAATTGATGAAGATTACCTTTCCTTTGGATTTTTCAAAGTTGAAAAAGTTCCATTCTGCATCTTTTAGCTCCCAATCGTAATCGGTGATTTTTTGTTGCTCGCTTTTTTCGATGACTTCGGGAGAAAATGCAAACACCCTGTTCAACCAAATTTTTCCGTAGTAACCGATCGGGGTCACAAAAAACGATAGGATAAAAAGAATCAATACAACATTGAGAATGGTCTTTTTGTTGATCTTCATTGAAAATTATTTATCAAAAATTAAAAACTCCTGACATCTTTTACAACATCAGGAGTTTTTACAGATTATATTAGATACAATTAAGCATTCTGCTTCTTGATCAAGTTCAAGGCCGAACCTTCGTTGAACCACTTGATTTGCGCATCGTTGTACGAATGGTTTGTTACGATGGTATCCTTACTTCCATCGGCGTGCACTACTTCGATGGTCAAAGGTTTGTCCGGAGCAAACTCAGCGGCATCAACAATATTGAACGTATCATCCTCCTGGATCAAATCGTAATCGTCCTCATTGGCAAAGGTCAAGGCCAACATACCTTGTTTCTTAAGGTTGGTCTCGTGGATCCTTGCAAAGGATTTTACCAATACAACGGCAACACCCAAGTGCCTTGGTTGCATGGCCGCATGCTCCCTTGATGAACCTTCACCGTAGTTGTGGTCTCCCACAACAACCGTCATGATTCCTTTTTTCTTGTATTCACGCTGCGTATCCGGAACACCTCCGTATTCACCGGTCAACTGGTTTTTTACAAAGTTGGTCTTTTGGTTGAATGCATTTACAGCACCAATCAAAGTATTATTGGCAATATTGTCCAAATGTCCTCTAAAACGCAACCATGGCCCGGCCATGGAAATGTGGTCGGTCGTACACTTACCAAAGGCTTTGATCAACAATTTCATACCCTGAAGATCGCTTGCTTTGATGGGCACAAATGGCTCCAACAATTGCAAACGCTCAGAATCCGAAGCCACTTTTACCTCTACTCCACTTCCATCTTCCAACGGGTCTTCATAACCGTTTTCCTTAACTTCAAAACCTTTTGGTGGCAATTCCCATCCTGTCGGTTCATCCAACATTACTTCTTCGCCATCTTCGTTGATCAACTTATCCGTTAAGGGGTTAAAATCCAAACGACCTGCAATAGCGATTGCAGCGGTCATTTCGGGCGAAGCTACGAAAGCGTGTGTATTGGGGTTTCCATCGGCGCGCTTTGCGAAGTTTCGGTTAAAGGAGTGAACAATACTATTTTTTGGAGCGTTCTTCGGGTCTTTATAACGTGCCCATTGGCCTATACATGGTCCGCAAGCATTTGTGAAGATTTTGGCATCCAATTTTTCGAATATCTCAAGGATACCATCACGCTCCGTAGTATATCTTACTTGTTCCGAACCTGGGTTTATACCAAATTCAGCTTTTGTTTTCAGTTTTTTGTCCAAAGCTTGTTGTGCAATGGATGATGCTCTCGATAAATCTTCATAAGAAGAGTTGGTACAAGATCCTATCAATCCCCACTCAACAGCTAAAGGCCAACCGTTTTTCTCGGCCTTTTCTTTCATTGTTCCTACTTCTGTTGCCAAATCCGGGGTAAATGGTCCGTTTAGCAAAGGCTTTAATTCGGAAAGGTTTATTTCGATTACTTGGTCAAAATATTGCTCTGGGTTGGCATAAACTTCTGGATCGGCGGTCAAATGTTCTTTTACCTTGTTTGCCTCATCCGCAACATCTTTCCTGTCCGTCGCCCTTAGGTAACGCTCCATGGATTCGTCGTAACCGAATGTGGAAGTGGTAGCCCCGATTTCCGCACCCATGTTACAGATGGTTCCTTTACCGGTACAGGACATGGAAGTGGCTCCTGGGCCAAAATATTCCACAATGGCTCCTGTTCCCCCTTTTACGGTAAGAATTTCGGCCACTTTTAGAATAACATCTTTAGGGGCTGTCCAACCAGATAGCTTACCGGTCAATTTTACACCGATCAACTTGGGGAATTTTAGTTCCCAGGCCATTCCGGCCATTACATCCACTGCATCGGCCCCACCAACACCAATGGCAACCATCCCCAATCCACCGGCGTTTACGGTATGGGAATCGGTTCCAATCATCATACCTCCAGGAAATGCATAATTTTCCAAGACAACTTGGTGAATAATACCTGCACCTGGTTTCCAAAATCCAATTCCATATTTGTTCGATACAGACCCCAAGAAGTCAAAAACCTCTTTACTGGTTTCGTTGGCGTGCTTCAAATCTGATGCTGCGCCATCCTTGGCTTGGATCAAGTGATCACAGTGAACCGTTGTAGGCACCGCTACTTTATCCTTGCCCGCCTGCATAAATTGAAGCAAGGCCATTTGCGCCGTTGCATCTTGACAAGCGATTCTATCGGGTGCAAAGTCAACGTAATCCTTGCCTCTTACAAATGCTTTTTCGGGTTTACCGTCCCAAAGGTGGGAGTATAAGATTTTTTCGGAAAGTGTAAGGGGCTTGCCCACCAATTCACGGGCTTTTTCCACACGTTCCCCTATGGAAGCGTAAACGCCCTTAATCATGTCTATATCAAATGCCATTATACAATTGAGTTTTTAAGATTTTCGTAATTCGGTAAATTTACTAAAATGAGAAGTAATTTGGAATTAGAATCGCACTAAATAAGTGTTGACTTTCTTATTTTTTACAATAATTCCGTGATAATTTTTTCCTCATTGATGCCTTCAGCCTCAGCTTTGTAGTTTTTTAGTATCCTGTGGCGAAGGATTCCCAAGGAAACTGCTTTAACATCTTCGATGTCCGGAGAAAACTTACCATTGATTGCTGCATGGGCCTTAGCTGCCAAAACCAAGTTCTGTGACGCCCTCGGGCCTGCTCCCCAATCAATATAACTTTTTACGTAATCGGATGCACCTTCTTGGTCCGGCCTTGTTCTATTGACCAACCTAACCGCATAATCCACAACATTGTCCGGCACGGGAATACGTCTTACCAAATGCTGTACTTCGATGATTTCGTCGGCATTGAAAAGTGTGTTTATCTGGACCTCATCATCTGCAGTAGTGGATTTCACCACTTGGATTTCCTCTTCGATCGAGGGGTATTTCAGCTCTATGGCGAACATAAAACGGTCCAATTGCGCTTCGGGCAATGGGTAGGTCCCTTCTTGCTCTATCGGGTTTTGTGTGGCCAGTACAAAATAGGGCCGATTTAATTTGTACTGTTTTCCTGCAATGGTCACAGCTCTCTCCTGCATGGCTTCCAGCAAAGCTGCTTGGGTCTTTGGTGGTGTACGGTTGATCTCATCCGCCAAAATGATATTGCCAAAAACAGGTCCCTTTATAAATTTGAAGTTTCGGTTTTGGTCCAACACCTCACTTCCTAGAATATCGCTGGGCATTAGGTCGGGCGTAAACTGGATTCTTTTAAAATCCAGCCCCAAGGTTTGTGCAATGGTGTTGACCATTAAGGTTTTTGCCAGACCGGGAACACCGATCAACAAGGAGTGCCCCCCCGTGTAAATGGATAGTAGTATTTGCTCGATCACTTCATTTTGGCCCACAATGACCTTGGCAATCTCTTTTTTTAAATCTTGGTGCTTTTTTACCAGATTTTCTACTGCAACCACATCCGACATACAATTATTCCTTTACCCAGTTGTTTGCAAAATCGCAGTTCCTACTTTCGGAGTCAACATGGATATAAGTATCCTCTATATGTTCGTCCATCCATTCTTTAATGGCCTTGAATTGTTTTTCTCGTAGTGCCAGTTCCTGGATTTTCATGTAGTCTTTTGCAAAATCTGCCTCGTGTTCGTCATATCTGTTGGAAATCTTCATGATTTTGAACTTGGGAGCTCCTCCTCTTTGGTCATCTTCACGAATGGGACGTGATATTTCCCCATCTTTTAAATCCCTAACTTGATTGTATAGTGTTGGATCCATTTTGGTCAGCTCAAAACGGGAATCAAAGTTTACTGGGTTACGGAGCAATCCACCATCGAACTTGGTTTCTTTTTCATCTGAAAAGTTCAGGGCTGCTTCGGCAAAAGTATATTTGCCATCCAAAATTTGTTGGCGGATAGTATCCAATTCGTTTACGGCCTTATCAATAGCACTTTGAGGGATTTTAGGAATCATGAGGATATGTCGAAGATCTAACTCTTGTCCCCTGATTTTTTCTATATAAATAATATGATAGCCGAAACTTGTTTCAAAGGGCTCCGATATCTCCCCTTCTTGAAGACTGAAGGCTACATCCTTAAATTCCTTTACAAACGGAGTTTCTTTCGTCATACTATAAAAACCTCCTTTGGATTTAGAACCTGGATCTTGTGAATACAAAATTGCCTTTACATTAAAGCTAGCATCGTTTTCCAAAACGTCCTGACGAATTTCCTTTAACTGGTCAATGACCTTTTGTTTTTCCTCTTCCGGGGCCTCGGGCTGTTTTACAATCTGGGCAATTTCCAGTTCTGCCCCAAAAACAGGTCTTTCATCTTCCGGAATTTTATAGAAAAATTGGCGAACTTCTTCCGGGGTCACTTCAATCTCTTCAACAATTTTGCCCTGCATTTTTTCGGAGAGCATACGCAGTTTGTTGATTTCAAAAAGCTCCTCGCGGAAACTTTCCATATCGGGCTTTTTATAGTAGCTCAGCATTTTTTCAACACTGCCTATTTGTTGGGTAAGTTGTTGTATCTGCTGATCACTTTGGGCGTTTACCATATCGTCGGACACCAATAAACTATCCTGTACCGCTTGGTGGGCGTACAATCTATCCTCCATAAGTTTGCCCAATAGGTTGCATCGGGTAACATCTTCGGTGGATGCCCCTTGATTTTGAAGGTCTATCAATGTTTTATCTATATCCGATTCCAAGATCACGTAATCCCCGACCACGGCGGCAATACCATCCAATTTTACTTTTTTGGCGTTACTTGTGGAATCGTTAACGCCCAATGCTTCGTCGGCTTCCTGCGCTTGTACCATACCGAACAGTGCAAAAAATGCAATAAAAAGTCCTTTAATTTTCTTTGTCATAAACCTCAAATTCATTCTTCTTAATAGCTTCATCAATAATTTCGGTTTCCAGTTTTTTTATGTAGTTCAACCGTCTCCTGTTCAATATCAATTGTTTGATGTCCGGCTCCACATAATCAAAAGGAGCTGTTTCGTTGACTTCCAACACATTGGTCACCAAGCCCAAATATACCTCTAACGAATCTTGTAACTCAAAAAATTGTGATTTTTTTAAGTGGGTTTCCTCATTTGCCCGCGTTAAAGGCGGGATTTCCTCGATTACCCGTGATGCACTTATCCAAATAGAATCATTAAAATGAATTTTTTTGAACTGTACCGCGATGGAATCCAAATATCTTTTATCCGAAACGTCCCAATTTTTTATTTTGGCCTCTACACCGTCCCTGTCCAAAAACTTTTCGGACATACCCACAAACCTGAGCTGCACCAATTTTTCGTTCAGTTTAAAGTTCTCTTTCTCCCGTTCGTAAAACTCCTGTAGCTGTGCCTTGGTAACGGAAGTGTCCTGGGATTGGTTCACCAATGCCTCTATATAAGCCCTTGTATAAAGGTCGGCCCGATAATCGGACACCAAACGGTCAAATTCGGCCAACTTTTCTTCGGGCAGGTTTATTTTGGATTTGGACAACAATAATTGCTTCGATGCCCAATTGTTTATATAATTCGTCACAAATATGGTGCTGTCCTCCGCTGTCATGTCGTCCCCGATCAAGGAAGCAATATCCTCTTTGTATAAAAAAGTATCGTCCACCCTTGCCAAAGGTTCCTTTTCTTCTTCCTTGTTGAACATGCCCTCGCAAGAAGAAACGAGGATTGCTATAAAAGCGCAAAGAAGGAACAGCGTATTTTTTTGGTGCTTAAGCATTTCGCAAAAATAACAATTACAAAATCCCTTACAAGAAGGTTCTAATTTCATTAACAGATTTTTTTTAGTTGGAGATAGATGCCAGAAATTGCTACATTAGTGCAAAACCAAACCAAACATGAAGTACACTACCGAAATTGTTGTTGATGTCCCAAGGGAAGAATTCATCAAAAAGATGGACGATCCCCAAAACATGAGGCATTGGCAAAGAGGTCTTGTCAACTATGAACAACTATCTCAAACCCCTGGACAGGAAGGTGCCCAAATGAGCCTCAGTTACAAAATGGGCAAACGGGAAATCACTATGGTAGAGACCATCATCAAAAGAAACCTTCCCGACGAACTGCACACCATTTACGACACCAAAGGCGTGCATAACATTCAAAAAAATTATTTTAAGGAAGAAGGGGGCAAAACCCGCTGGGTTTCCGAGTCTGAATTCCAATTTTCGGGATTTGGCATGAAACTTATGGGGCTTTTTATGCCCGGGGCGTTTAAAAAACAGTCCCTAAAATACATGCAAGATTTTAAATCCTTCGCCGAAACCGGCAAATCCATAACCGACTCATAAAAACCATGGAAAAACTTTTGGACAGAAAAATCAAGATTATTTGGGACTTTAGAGGCCCCAATGCAGCCCATGTTGCCGATCACTATTTAAAACACCTCAAAGAATTTGTAGAGGCAGAGGAATTAAAACATGATCTTTCGGGAGTAGAACATTATAGCCCCACCCACAGTATTGCTTTTTTGGTCGTGGCCGAATTTGAATTGAACGAAGTGAAAAATATACTCAAACCTCACAGAGGCGAGGTCTACACCAAATAAAATTAAACGCTGAACGCATGTGGCATAGGTTTTCGATCATAGTTTTGCTTGTTCTGGGAACATCTTGCTCCAACTCCTCTTCAACCGATCCTTTGGGCAATGCTCTTTCATCACAAAACCCCAAGATCAAAAAAGTGATGGATAGTCTGGAGAAGCACGAAATTCAAATCCGGTATACCCAAATAGACCGAAGGAATGACAGCATCATTTTTACAGATTACGATTTTCAGGTTGATAAAAGCAACTATTTTTATCCCGCAAGCACGGTTAAGTTCCCCGCTGCAGTGGCCACTCTGGAAAAACTCAACAAACTTGACTCACTTTCCCTAAACACCCAGTTTTTTGTTGAAGGTGATTCCGCAAACACAACATTCGCAAAGGCCATTTCAGAAATTTTTGCCGTCTCGGACAATGCTGCAAACAACCGATTGGTAGAGTTTTTAGGGCAAGACGACTTGAATAAAAGGATGCAAAGGAGAGGCGTTTCGCCCATTAGGATAGCCCATCGTTTATCTACGGACAATGCTGATGATGTAACTACCAAACCATTGGTTTTTTACCTTAACGATTCCACGACCTCATTGAGCAAACCCATTATAAATTCCCCGATAAAACCACTTGAACTAAATAGGGCTGAAAAAGGAAAAGGTTTTATTTATGATGAATCTTTGCAAATGGGTCCTTTTGATTTTTCGTTGAAAAACTACTATCCCATCGAGGCACAGACTGCACTTTTAAAACGCATCATCTTTCCTGAAGCATTCCCAAGGGAACAACGTTTTGACCTGAGTGATGATCAACGCGAATATTTGTTGACCGCTATGCATACACTTCCGCCCCAATTAGGTTATGACCCTGATGAATTTTATGACAGCTATGTAAAGTTTTTTATGTTTGGTGACAGTACGGAACCCATGCCCGAACACATTAAAATATATAACAAAGTGGGATATGCCTATGGTACCCTAACGGATTGTGCCTATATAAAGGACACCAAAAACAATGTTGATTTTATGCTCACGGCAACGATATTGGTTAATAGTGATGGTATTTTTAATGATGATGCCTACGAATACGACGAAGTGGGCATACCATTTTTGGCACAATTGGGTCGGGAACTATACGAGTATGAGCTAAGTCGGAAACGTTGATCAGCTCCCTTTCAACATTAAACTACTTTCTTCTAAAGGCAACCAAAGAGTCCTCCCCCAACCCCTCCAACGGAGGGGAGAATAGTTCCTCCCCTTTGGGGAGGTTAGGTGGGGACAAAACGTGAAATAAAAAAGACCAAAGTCTTCACCTAAAGGCGAGGGATTTACCCCTAGATTCATTCATTAAGAAAAGAGGGACATTGGTCCAAGAATCAAATTCTTTTCGGCAATGTCCCACCTTCCGGACTAGAATCCATAAAAGTCAAGAAACCTCACCCAACCATTTCTGGTTGCATGTTCCAGTTTTCGTTGCCCAAGAGCACTTGGTCAAAATCTATACCTTCAATCGGCTTTAAGGTTTGGCTTGCTGCATTCCATTCTATTTTTCTTCCCAATTTCCAGGATAAACCTGCCATGTGGGCAGAAATAGCTTCATCAAAACCTTCCTTGATGCCACAGCTTACGTTTCCACCATTTTTAATAACACTTAACCATTCCCTCATGTGCAAAAAGGTGGAATCTACACGAACTCCATCAATATAGGTCCACATTAGGCCTTTATCTGCAAAATACTGCGATGTTGCCGATGATACGGCATCTGTTGCATTCGCTGCTGGGTCGTATTGGTAGATAGGTACGTCAGGTCTCATTTTTTCCATTTCCAACATATCGGCATACCGGGTAGACGCCCCATCGGGCCAAACCGTTAATCTATTGCCCAGTTCCATTGTGGCGTCGTGACCCATTAAAATAGTTGGGCGGTTGAAACCGTTGCCCAAGGTAGCACTATAGCAAAAGGTCATTCCTTTTTCCTTGCCCTTAGTCTGACTGCTTCCCGTACTGAAATCGGGAAATTCCATATTCACTTGAATCACATCGGGAACATTTCGGCCATCGTTATGGGTATAAATTCCACCTGAAGCACTTACCGAAGCTGGAATTCCCATATTGAGGACGCAGTTCAAGCGGTCGTAATCGTGCGTCAATAAATCCCCGGAAAGTCCGGAGCCATAGGCCCACCATTTACGCCATCTGAAAAAGTGGTTTTTGTTGAACGGTACCTTTGGTGCCGACCCCAAGAATTGTTCCCAATCAATGGTATCGGGACTGGCTTTTTCGTGGATATCGTAGTTCCATGCCCCGTTGTCGTCGTTCCTGTTTGTGTTTGTCTGGATCAAGGACACATGCCCCAGCGTTCCTTTTTCCACAATGTCTCGGGCCGTGCCAAAACTCAAGGTTTGCCTATGTTGGTGTCCTACTGCAAAAACCGCATCGGATTTTTCGGCGGCCTCGCGCAAGGCATAGGTCTCACCAATAGTATGTGTCATGGGTTTTTCTACATATACATGCACATTATTGTTCAATGCTTCGATGGACATGGGAGCATGCCAGTGGTCCGGGGTAGCGATTACCACGGCATCCACTTCGCCACTTTGGATCATATCCTTGTAGGTCAAATATCTTTTTATTTGATTATCATCCGTCGAGAAGGAGTTGATGAATTTCTCAGCACGCACATCGAAGACATCACAAATGCCTACCAACTTTACATTGAGCGGTTCTTGTTTCTCAAAATCCTCCAATCTTTTATTGTTCGGGTCTTCTTCGGCTTCCAAACGCATTTCTTCTTTCCATTCGTCGGTAGCAAAGCCCAATGCCCTGGTCAATTGTTCCCCTCGGATACCAAAACCTATAATTCCGATTCGAACAGGTTCACCGCCAATAGCCGGAACAGCAGGGGGCAATGATGGCTTTATATTAAGTTGTTCCAATATTTCCGAGCGTTTATTTCTAGACCCCACAGAGGTCGCCGCTCCTGCCCACCATACAGCTCCGAGTATGGGCAGGCCTCCCAATCCTAGTAAAAGGTCTCTTCTAGTCCATTTCATTGTTCCTGAGTTTTAAGTTTGTACTTTCTAAGGTAATCCAGACCAAAGTATTTGCCTGTTGGTAGTTGGTAAATCACAATACAGGCCACAAGTTCAATCAAATTCTTATTGATCAACCAGTAGTTTCCTTCTGCGTTCATTTGTGTTAACCCGGGAAATGGCGGATGGGCCAAGAAATACAATGCCAGCAGGCCAATGCCCACAATGGCCCCGATTTTTTCAAAGATTCCAAGGGTAAAGGTGACCCCAACCACCATAAGGGCAATAATGTTCAAAGTATCCACCCAACCTATGGTTGCATCGCCGATCAACATGGTAAAAAACCACTCAAAAGGTCCTTGCGCGGTTGCCAAATACCCAAACGATGTCCATTCGGGATTGTACATCTTCACCACACCTTCAAATAAAAAGTGCCACCCGATAAAAATACGAAGCAGGGTAACACTTGCTTTTAGCTTATTTTGATTTTGGTCCATAGTTATATAGTTAATTGCAAACAATCGTTGCTTCTGATATGTTTTAGAAATCAAAAATTGGGAAATGACACATCTGATCTTCTTTTATTTTGAAATACTAAAAGTACCTAACACCACCACCAAATACCATGACAAATGTCATTTTTAAGGGTTGATCATATTGTCTGTGTTTAAAAACAATAAAATCGCGACTTTTAATAAGTGGTCGCTAACAAATAAAAGCATGTTGAGAAGACATACCAAGCTGCGCAAGGCATGGCAAGTGCATTATAGAATTACACTTTGGATGATAAAAATAATATTGCCCCTAAGCAAGACCCTTAGGCTGGCTCACCGAACAAATCGTAATCCGATGCGTCCGTAATTTTGATGTTGACAAAGTCTCCGATTTTTACGTAGTGTTTTGTAGCGTCAATAAGCACTTCGTTGTCTACATCGGGTGAATCAAATTCCGTACGGCCCACAAAATGGTTCCCTTCTTTTCTATCGATAATACAACGGAAGGTTTCCCCGATTTTCTCTTGGTTGAGTTCCCAAGAAATTTGGGATTGGATTTCCATGATAATATTGGCGCGCTCCTGTTTCACCTCTTCGGGAACATCGTCCTCCAGATTGTAGGCGTGGGTATTCTCCTCATGACTGTACGTGAAACAACCCAAACGTTCAAAGCGCATTTCTTGGACCCATTGTTTCAGGGTTTCAAAATCCTCTTCGGTTTCACCGGGATACCCAACGATCAATGTGGTTCGGATAGCCATTTCGGGAACGGCTTCCCTAAAGTCTTTCAACAGCTTTGTGGTTTTGGCCTGGGTGGTACCACGTCGCATACTTTTAAGTATGGAATCCGAAATATGTTGAAGCGGTATATCGATGTAATTACAAATCTTGGGCTCGTTGCGCATTACCTCCAAAACATCCATTGGAAATCCTGTAGGAAATGCATAATGCAAACGAATCCATTCAATCCCCTCAACTTTGGCCAATGCCTGAAGCAATTCTGCCAAGTTTCTTTTTTTGTACAGATCCAAACCATAGTAGGTAAGATCCTGCGCTATCAAAATGAGTTCTTTGACCCCATTGGCCGCCAACTTTTCAGCCTCGGCCACCAAATCTTCAATAGGTGTGCTCCTGTGCTTGCCTCTCATTAATGGAATCGCACAGAACGAGCAAGGCCGATCACAACCTTCGGCAATTTTAAGATAGGCATAGTTTTTAGGTGTAGTGGTCAAACGCTCACCAATCAACTCGTGCTTGTAATCGGCACCAAGCGCTTTCAACAAATTGGGAAGGTCACTGGTCCCAAAATACTCATCCACATTGGGAATTTCTTTCTCCAAATCCGGTTTATAACGCTCGCTCAAGCAGCCGGTCACAAAAACCTTATCAACATCCCCAGCTTCTTTGCGCTGTACGTAGTCCAAAATGGTGTTGACACTTTCTTCCTTGGCATTCGCAATAAATCCGCAGGTGTTGATCACCACAACATTGCCTTCCTCTTCGTGTGCCACATCTTTGTTGTTGGCACGCAATTGTCCCATCAACACTTCGGAGTCGTAGACATTTTTGCTACAACCCAAGGTCACTACATTGATTTTGTTCTTTTTGAGCGATTTTGTACGCATATTTCCTATAAATGGAGTGCAAAAATACAATAACGCAAAGCATTACAATCACTTTAGTGTATAATTTTAGCGGTAGTATATCTTGTAGTAATTAGGTAAAAGCAATACTAAGCTTGTTAATCCCGATAGTCTTCTGGCATTTTTCGGGCCTTGGTCAGCTCTTCAAAAGCTTTGCCTATTCGCAACAAATGGGCTTCGGAAAATGGTTTTCCGATAAAAGTCATGCTTTCAGGCTCGCCATCAGCTTTATACCCCATCGGAACGGTCAAAGCGGGATATTCTGCCACGGCAGCATAGCCTGCATGGTAATTGTTGATACTCAACACGGCATCAAGCTGCTTTTCTTCCATTATTTTGAAGAACGCCCTACCTGATTCCCTCAAATCTTGCTTTATTTTTTCGAATTGTTCTGCCGTGGTCGAATCGGCCAAAATACCATCAAAACGTGCTTGCCCGTAGGGTATTCTAACCAAAGAATCTTGATTGTTGAATGTAACCACATCTTCTACCGATGCTACTCTTACAGCGTCCCTATCTTTCACCTCAGCGTTTAAATAAGCAGGTAAATCCTCTTTCATATCCAAATTCAACAGCGTAGTGAAACCTTCCAAAGGAATACTTTCTGCTTCAAATGCAACTATTTGAGCACCAGCTTCTCGCAAAGCTTCCACATTGGCAGCATAAATGGAGTCCCCCTCCATTAAGTTTGTCATCACCCCAAGACGAATTTCATTGAGGGGCTCAGGGCTCATCCAAGCGGATAAAATACCTGGTTTTTCCGTACTTACCGATTTATAATCGGTTTCGTCCTTGCCCAACATGGCATCCAAAAGGATGGCGTTATCGGTTACATTTTTGGTCATGGGACCCGGGGTGTCCAAGGTACTGGAGATAGGCACGATTCCCGTCCTGCTCAACAGACCAATAGTCGGTTTTAATCCCACTACGGAACTTTGACTAGATGGTGAAAGTATGCTCCCAGAAGTCTCGGTTCCCACCGCACCTACTGCATAATTGACTGCGGTGGATGTTCCGCTGCCCGCACTGGAACCACCCGTATCAAAAACCCTTCTTCCGTAGGGATTTAAGGTCTGTCCGCCTATGACGCTCTGGCCATTGGGACATACACTACAAATAAAGTTAGCCCACTCACTTAGGTTTACCTTACCTAAAATTAATGCTCCCTTTGACTTTAGACGTTCCACGATAAAAGCATCATCGGTCTGGTTTTCTTTGAGAACAATGGCACCTGCTGTGGTTTTCATTTCGGAGGTTCCGATATTATCCTTCAATAAAATGGGCATCCCATAAATAAGATGATGGATCTCCTTGCTTTCATCCAGTTGACGGGCTTCTTCAAGCACCTTTGGATTCAATGCAATTATGGTGTTTAAGGTGGTTTTGTTCGGCAACTCGTATTTATAAATTCGATGTAGGTAGAACAATACCAAATCTTCGTAGGAGAACGTTCCTGCATCAATATGGTTTTGAATGGTTGGGATATCCTGTTCCAAAACCAAAGGTTTCATTTTTTCGTATTGCGCTTCGGTGAACTGGGATACTTCGTCATACAGAGGGAGAAACACTTCGTTCTTATCCAAGACCTTGCTCTGGATGAATTTATAGCGCATCCTCTTGTTCTCGTGATCTGCATTGGCAGCAACCTCAGCGGAATCGTTATAGGGTGTCCAAAGGACAATCTCTTCCTTGGGTTCCGCATTTTTATCTTTACAAGAAATGAATCCAATCAGTAGAGAAGCACATAGAAAATATCTGAACATGATATTATATTTTGAAGAATGAATCGACAAATTCATATTTATTGAACACTTGAAGATCTTCGATTCCTTCACCTACCCCAATATATTTTACGGGAATCTGGAATTGGTCGGAAATGCCGATGACAACCCCACCTTTTGCTGTTCCGTCCAACTTGGTTACGGCCAAACTGGTTACTTCGGTGGCCTTGGTAAATTGTTTGGCCTGTTCAAATGCGTTCTGTCCCGTAGATCCGTCCAGCACCAAAAGCACCTCGTGAGGCGCGTCGGGGACCACTTTTTGCATTACGCGCTTCACTTTGGATAGTTCGTTCATTAAATTGACCTTGTTGTGCAAACGTCCTGCGGTATCCACCAAAACCACGTCTACATTTTCTGCCACCGCCGAACTCAAGGTATCAAATGCCACGGAAGCGGGATCACTGCCCATTTTTTGTTTGATGATGGGCACATCCACCCGTTTTGCCCACACTTCCAATTGATCAATGGCGGCAGCACGGAAGGTGTCGGCTGCTCCCAGCACCACTTTCATTCCTTTACTTTTAAACTTATGGGCCAATTTACCAATGGTGGTTGTTTTACCCACACCATTTACACCTACCACCATAATTACATACGGCTTTTTGTCTTGGGGCACGGTAATTTCGGTATCCTCGCCCGAATTGGTCTCAGAAAGCAAACCTGCAATCTCTTCTCGAAGAATGGTGTTGAGTTCATCGGTGTCCATATATTTGTCACGGGACACACGTTCTTCGATTCGGTCGATTATTTTAAGTGTAGTATTTACGCCTACATCGGAAGTTACCAAAACCTCTTCCAGGTTATCCAATACCTCATCATCCACTTTGGATTTACCTGCAACGGCCTTGCCCAGTTTACCAAAAAAACTGGTTTTGGATTTTTCGAGCCCCTTGTCCAAGGTCTCTTTTTTATCCTTTGAAAATATATTTTTGAATAAGCTCATCCTGTGTTCTTTGCTAATGGTCAAAGATAGGAAAGTAAGGGGAGTTTTGTTAATACAAAATTTGATCGGGACGGATTACCCTTATGATTGTAGCAGAGGCTGGTGAAATACAAAGTCAAGAAAATAAAAAAGCCGCTAAAAAAGCGGCTTCTATATTGTCTACAAGGAGATTTCCTTATTTGCTGTTCAACCAGTCATTAACCATTTCTGGTGGCATAACGGACTCTACAAAAGTGTATGCTCCAGTTTTAGGAGATTTAACCATTTTGATGGCCTTTGTCAATCTTTTGGATGATGACTGAAGTGTTGCTACTGTTTTCTTTGCCATGGTTTATATTTTTATGCTATTTACTTTGTAAAAAGCTATTACTTAATTTCTTTATGAACGGTCATACGCTTAAGGATAGGATTATACTTTTTGATCTCCATCCTATCTGGCGTGTTCTTCTTGTTCTTTGTGGTAATATACCTAGAAGTACCTGGCATACCAGATTCCTTGTGTTCTGTACACTCTAAAATTACCTGAACCCTATTTCCTTTCTTTGCCATTGTATTGTACTTATAATGCTTTTACAACTTACTTTTTGGAATTGATTTCCTTCAAGACAGCAGAGATTCCTTTTTTGTTGATGATTTTCAACCCACGGGCAGAAACGTTCAAGGTTACCCAACGATCTTCCTCTGGAATATAAAATCTCTTCTTGGAGATATTCGCATCGAACCTCCTTTTGGTCTTATTGATAGAAAAGGAAACGTTGTTTCCAAACATCACCTTTTTTCCTGTTACTTCACAAACTTTAGACATCTCCCTAACTATTTGAGTGATTTTATTGAGGCTGCAAATTTACACCATTTTAATGGGACGTACAAAAATCTTTTTCAGAAATTTAAAATTTCTTTGTACAAGAGCTCAAAAGCCTTGTTTACAGACTTTTTGACAACCCTTTCCCGATGCTTGCCCATTACAAATTTTTGGGCAAAAGTAGCTTTTGGTGTGCTTATTCCTATGTAAACAGTTCCAACATCGGCATCGGAATCCCCTTTGGTGGGCCCTGCGTTACCTGTAGTGGCAATCGCAAAATCAGTTTCCAGCTTTTTCTTCACATTGTTGGCCATGGCCATGGCAACTTCTTCGCTGACTACGGAATGTTTATCTATAAGCTCTTGTGGCACGTCCAACAATTTCACTTTCATCTCGGTGGCATAGCACACTATACTTCCCTTAAAATAATTGGATGCTCCCGGAACTGCGGTAATTCTTTCTGCAATACTGCCGCCCGTAAAACTTTCGGCCGTGGACAATGTCATTTTTTTATTGGTCAACAAAGTACCGATTTGTTTCTCCACTCGTCCATCTTCTTCCTCCTCGCCATAAATTATATCGCCAATCAAAGGATACAACTTTTTAACCTGTTCCTCTATGCCGGCCATTAAGGCTTCTTTATCCGTTCCTTTGGCAGAAAGCCGCAACCGTACGCTCCCAAGATTGGGCAAGTAGGCAAACTTTATAAAAGATGGTAGATTATTCTCCCAATCTTCCAGTTTTTCTGCCACGGCACTCTCTCCCATACCATAGGTCATAATGGTTTTATGAACAATGTGTGGACGTTCGTATGCTTCAATAATCTTGGGCAATACGGATTTGGCGATGAGATTTCTCATCTCATAAGGTACACCTGGAAGTGAAACAAAGGCGGTCTTCCCTTTTTTTATCCACAAGCCAGGAGCGGTACCAAATTCGTTGTGCAGCACCGTAGCCTTGGATGGAACCATGGCTTGCTCCCTGTTCAAATCAGAAATAGGGGTGGTAATATATTTTTTGAAAAGCTCTTCAATGTGAGACAATACTGAATCGTCCCGAACAAGTTCGTCCTCAAAGAACTCACAAAGGGCGTGCTTGGTCACATCATCCTTTGTGGGGCCCAAACCACCCGTAATGATGACCACCGAAGAACGTTCCCCTGCTTCTTTTAAAGATTTGAGTATATGTTCCCTATCGTCTTGTACGGAAGTAATTTGATAGACCGAGACCCCAATTTTGTTCAGTTCTTTGGAAATGAACGCTGAATTGGAATCTACAATCTGGCCAATGAGAATTTCGTCCCCAATGGTAATTATTTCGGCTTGCATCTATAAATTGAAGTCGTTTTTCAGTTCGGTGACCACTTGGAGCACATCCTTTTTAAGGATGGGAAATTTTTCCTCTATTTCCTGCATACTGCCTGTTGTTTTACCCAAGGTTTCTATTTCGAGCGCCTTGGCCCTTGTTTGCTCCATGCCCAAAATATCCACATTGGGTTTAATTTTGTGCGCTAGCTTGTATATGTTTTCGTAGTCCTTACAGCTGATTGCCTTTTCAAGGCTTTCCAAGTCTTCTGGAACTTCTTCCAAAAACACAGAAATTACCGAGGTAATGAAATCCTCATCACCTTCGGCCATTTCATTTATTTTATCGAGGTTGTAAATCATTATCTTACATTAATATCAAACAGTTGCTCTCCTTCCAATGTACCGACAAGGTAGTCATTTGGGCTTACTTTACCAACACCGGCAGGCGTACCGGTAAAGATGATATCGCCCTTTTTCAGCATAAAATACGTCGATACATACGCTATAATTTCATCTATTTTCCACAACATTAAAGAGGTATTCCCTTCTTGCATTTTTTCTCCATTTTTTGACAATGTAAAATTTAGATTGTCCAAATCTTTAAATTTGTTTTTGGACAACCACTTGCCTACCACGGCCGCTCCATCAAATCCTTTGGCCTTTTCCCAGGGCAATCCTTTGGATTTTAATTTGGATTGAAGGTCTCTTGCCGTAAAATCTATACCCAGCCCAATTTCGTCATAATACTTGTGGGCAAATTCTTTGGAAACATGTTTTCCCACTTTTTTGATTTTCACCAAGACCTCTACTTCATAATGTACATCTTGAGAAAATTCGGGGATATAAAAATCTTGCTCTTTGGGCAAAATAGCAGAATCGGGCTTTATAAAAACCACAGGTTCATCCGGACGCTCGTTGTTCAATTCATCAATATGATCAACGTAATTACGTCCTATACAAATCAGCTTCATAATCTGTTATGGGGGTTAACGCTTCTTATCTTAAAATTTATTGTTGAGCTTGCTCAACTTTATTTGGGTAAGTACTTTTTTGGTGTACAGCGGGAAGTCGGCGTTCAAAATCCAACCAAAATATCCGGGTTCTTTTTCCATGACCTCATCCACCGTTTTTCCTTTGTGCTTTCCGAAGGAAAAAATAGGGTTGTCATTTTCATCCACACCGATAAAACCTGCAAAATCAAGATTTTGCTTTCGGGTAGTGAACTCCGATAGTTTTTTAACATCGTTTTCCAGTTCAGGGTATCTTTCCAACTGTGCGAGCAAAACTTCATAAGTGGCCATGGTATCGGCTTCGGCACTGTGAGCGTCGTCCAAATTCTTATCACAATAGAATTTGTAGGCCGCTTCCAACGTTCGCTTTTCCATCTTATGGAAAATGGTCTGGACATCTACGGAAACCATGCTCTTCATATCAAAATCCACATCGGCCCGGAGCATTTCCTCCGCCAACAGTGGAATATCGAACCTGTCGGAATTGAAACCTGCCAAATCACTATCACGGATCATGGCATAAATGTCTTTGGACAACTGTTTAAATGTGGGCTCGTTGGCCACTTTTTCATCGGAAATTCCATGAATGGCCTCAGATTCTGCCGGAATCGGCATTTCTGGGTTCACCAACCATGTCTTGCTTTCCTTGTTTCCATTGGGAAAAACCTTTAGGATGGATATTTCAACTATCCTATCCTTCGCTACGTTGGTTCCCGTGGTCTCCAAATCGAAAAAGCAGATAGGTTTGGTCAATTGTAATTGCATGTGGGACGTTTTAAATAAAATTCACTGGGCTTCTAAATTAAGAATAGTGAAAAGAATATGAACGGTTTTCCGTTATATTTCCCTGTTTATGTCCCAAGCTTCCAAATAATCGGCCACGGCTTTTACAAACATACCCCCCAAGGCACCATTTACAACACGGTGGTCGTAACTGTGTGATAGGTACATTTTACTGCGGATACCAATATATTCTCCTTGATCGGTCTCGATGACTGATGGCATTTTTCTGATGGCGCCCAAAGCAAGGATTCCCACTTGTGGTTGATTGATGATCGGCGTTCCGAAAACACTTCCGAAGGAACCGACATTGGTTACCGTGTAGGTGCCATCTTTTACCTCATCGGGCTTCAACTGATTATTTCTGGCTCTACTGGCAAGATCGTTCACGGTTTTGGCCATGCCTACCAAGTTCAATTGATCGGCATTTTTAATCACGGGAACTATTAAATTGCCATCAGGCAGGGCCGCTGCCATACCTAAGTTGATATTTTTCTTTTTAATCACCTTGTCCCCGTCCAACGATATGTTCATCATTGGATATTTTTTAAGGGCCATGGCCACAGCTTCCATAAATATGGGCGTAAAGGTCAGTTTTTCCCCTTCACGTTCCTGGAATACATTTTTTACTTTATTTCTCCAGTTCACCACATTGGTCACGTCCACTTCCACAAAACTCTGCACGTGTGCGGAGGTAGATATGCTCTCCATCATGTGGTGGGCGATCAGTTTGCCCATACGGGTCAACGGGATTACCTCATCACCGGCTCCTACTTGCACTTTGGACTCTTGCGGTTTTACCGGAGCCTGTTTTGGAGGCTCGGGCGCAGCGACTTTTTCTGTTTTGGTTTCGGGCTGGGGTTTGGATTCCACTTGCTGCTGCCTTCCATTGGAACGATTTTCCAAGTAGGCCATAATATCGTTCTTGGTGACCCTGCCTTCTTTACCGGTACCTGCAATCGCCTCCAATTCGTCCATGGAAATATTTTCTTCTTTGGCTATGTTTTTCACCAAAGGTGAATAGAATCGTTCCGAATTTGAAAAATCGGGTGCTGGGGAGGAAACGGATTCTTTCACTCCTGCCATTTGGGCTTCCAATTCCCTTGCTGGTACTTCTGCGGTTTCCTCTACCACCATTTCATCATCGGAGGTGTCATCCGCTACTTGGTCAGCTTCACCTTCTATTTGGATTACGGCGACCACTTCACCAACTTTTATGACATCATCTACATCGAACCGCTTTTCCAACAACACGCCATCCACTTCGCTGGGAACTTCGGAATCCACTTTATCGGTGGCAATTTCAAAGATGGCCTCGTCCATCTCAATGGTATCGCCCACTTCCTTCAACCAGTTGGTCAAGGTAGCTTCTGCGACACTTTCTCCCATTTGCGGTAATTTCAATTCAAATTTTGACATATTCGTATTTATCAAAGTGATTTTGATTTGTATTTTACAAAAATACTAAAGAAATCGACTTATTTTTGATTTATGTTCATTTAATTCGCTTTAATAGAGCTTTCGAAAGGCACTCTATTGATGATGCTTCTTCCCAAAGTTACCTCATCTGCATATTCCAATTCATCCCCGACCGAGATACCTCTGGCAATCGTGGAAGTAGTAACCTCCAGTCCGTCCAATTGTTTATAAATATAAAAATTAGTGGTGTCGCCCTCCATGGTGGAACTCAGGGCCAAAATCAATTCTTTTACAACTCCATTCTTCACCTTATTGACCAACGATGCTATGGTAAGGTCTTGTGGCCCCATACCTTCCATGGGAGATATTTTACCCCCCAGCACATGGTACAACCCATTGTACTGCGATGTATTCTCAATGGCCATTACATCCCTGATATCTTCTACCACACAGACTATGGTTTCGTCCCGTTTGGGATTGGCGCAGATTTCGCACAGTTCGGTATCGGAAATATTGTGGCAGTTTTTACAAAAATTGACCTCGCTCTTCAATTTTAGCAGGGCATGTGCCAACAGTTCGGTCCTTTCTTCGGGCTGTTTTAGCAGGTGCAATACCAACCGTAATGCCGTTCGCTTACCGATTCCCGGCAACTGCGACATTTCGTAAACTGCATTTTCCAATAGCTTCGATGAAAATTCCATAGTTTCAATTCTACTACAAAATTACGATTTTAGTGTTACCAATTTACTTTCGTACTTTGCAAATCAAATTGCAAATATGTCAGCCACACAAATTCTGTTGCTTATAGGTGCCTATTTCTTGGTACTTATCCTTATTTCTTACTTTACTGGCAAAAACGATTCCAATGCCGACTTTTTTAAGGCAGGCAAGCAATCCCCATGGTACGTTGTTGCCTTTGGAATGGTCGGTGCTTCGTTATCGGGTGTTACTTTTATATCGGTTCCCGGATGGGTGGGAGATAGCCAACTGACCTACATGCAAGTGGTTCTTGGGTATCTTTTTGGCTATTTTGTGGTAGCATTTGTATTGTTGCCCCTGTACTACAAACTGAACCTCACCTCTATTTACGAGTATTTGCATGATCGTTTTGGAAAAGTAAGCCACCGTACCGGGGCGTTTTTCTTTTTTATATCCCGGGTTTTGGGTGCAGCTTTTAGATTGTATTTGGTCGCCATTGTTTTACAACAATTTGTTTTTGATGATCTAGGTGTCCGTTTTGAGTTTACGGTGGTCATTTCTATTTTATTGATTTGGCTCTACACAAACAAAGGGGGAATAAAAACCATTGTTTGGACCGATACCCTACAGACACTTTTTATGATTTTGGCCGTAATCCTTTCCATTGTGATGATAAACAAGGAATTGGGATGGAGTTTTGGTGAGTTCTTGGCTTCGGAAGAATTAAAGAATTACAACGACTTTTTAATAACGGATAGTTTTTTGAACAAAAGTTATTTCATTAAATCCTTTGTAGGGGGAATGTTCGTGACCATTTGTATGACGGGTCTGGATCAGGATATGATGCAAAAGAACCTCACCTGCAAATCCTTGAAAGATGCTCAAAAAAACATGGTCTCCTTTAGTTTTGTATTGGTAGGGACCACATTCTTGTTCATGTTGTTGGGAGCTTTGCTTTTTATCTATGCAAAAAGAGAGGGTATTGGAATTCCATTGATGGACGGTACACCAAAAACGGACTTACTGTTTCCTGAAATTGCACTGAACGGCGGCTTGGGTCTAGCCTTGGCCATTACTTTTATGCTTGGATTGATTGCCGCCGCTTATAGTAGTGCCGATAGTGCCCTTACCTCCCTGACCACATCTTTTTGTGTGGACTTTTTAAATGTTGAAAAAAAGGAGGAGAAAGAGCAAAAGCGCATCAGAAAACGCACCCATATTGTAATGAGCGTAGTGTTGGTAATTGTTATTATCGCCTTTAAGTACATTCTTAGCAGCAATGTTATTGATAGTCTGCTCACTGTGGCCGGTTATACCTACGGTCCTTTATTGGGACTTTTTGCCTTTGGCATCTTCACCAAGCATAAGATCAAGGATAGTTATGTTTGGATAGTTGCACTAGCTTCGGTGGTCACCATAGTTTTGGTTGCCAGTGTACCTGCAGATTACTTGGGAGGGTATCAGGTTGGCTATGAATTGTTACCACTCAACGGATTATTGACATTTATCGGTCTTTGGCTGATCAGGACCAAGGAATCCAAGCCAAAAACTAGTATTGCCCAGTAGCCAACAACACCAAAGTACAGGCCACTTCTACCTCAATCCCTGCATTTTCAAGGATTTTGTAGAACTCGGGGTTTTCGGTACCCGGATTAAAAATCACCCGTTTGGGTTTAAGGTCCACGATCTGTTGATAATATTCCTTTTGGTTTTTGGGGCTTAAATATAAAGTTACGGTATCAATATTTTGAAAATCACCCAAGTTGTCTTTAATTTGCACCCCAGATACAGTTCCCCCACGTATCCCAAATGCGGTTGTTTCAATATTGTTGTCAACCAGCCTACGAATTGCTGTGTTGCTGTATCTTCCCGGGTTTGTAGAAGCCCCTACGACAAGTGTTTTTGACATTTGTTAATTTTTGTGTTAAACTTTAATATAGACTGTAACTTTTAAAAGGATAACTCGTCTATTATTCATATATTATATTGTCATTGGTAAGACTGTATTTTTATAGTTAATGGTTAGTGTTTAGTATAGCTTATCAATGTATAACCCCGGTATTTTTACCGGGGTTTCTTCTTTTATAGACTTGCCGCAATTGCCCCTCCAATCCAGAATACCTTACAAAAATGGGCAAAGCCATCATATTTTATGTTAAGGAATGTTAAAATAATTTTCCTCTGTAACATTCTCCAGTATCGGGCGTCTTAAAGGTAACATCAATCAATCGAATCATCAATCAAAAAACGAACAACTCATGAGACATGTGAGCATTCTTTTTGCACTATTCTTGTGCACTGTATTTCCTTCAATTTCTTTAGCAAACGACCCCGATACGGCTTTAGGCTCCGTTAACGGAACGGTCGTGGACAACACCAGCAAACAACCTGTTGCATACGCGGCGGTCGTCATCAAATCCGAAGATGGGTCAACGACCATAACTGGCGGCATTACTACCGAAGATGGAAACTTCGAAATTGAAAAGCTGCCCGATGGCACCTTTCTTTTTGAAGTACAGTTTATTGGCTACAAGACCTACTCCCAAAAACTGGTTATAGCCAAAGGGAAACGGAACCTGAACTTGGGAACCCTAACCTTGGAGGAAGAGACCAAGGAACTGGAAGGCGTTGAGGTAGTGGCCGAACGAACCACCATAGAACAACGTGTGGACAGAAAGGTAATCAATGTAGGGAAAGACCTTACGACCGCAGGCGCTTCGGCATCGGACATTATGAACAACATTCCATCCGTTAATGTGGATTCCCAAACAGGCGATATTACCTTACGTGGAAATTCCAATGTACGGGTCATGGTCGATGGAAAATTGTCCAACGTGCCCGTTGCACAATTGCTCAAGCAAATTCCGTCCACATCCATAAAATCCATAGAACTGATCACCAACCCGTCTGCCAAGTACAATCCCGAAGGGATGAGCGGCATCATCAATATTGTTTTGCACAAGAATGCAAACATTGGCTTCAACGGAAACGTGAATATGGGCCTTACCAAAGGTATCGAGGCCAAATTCAATAGCTCCATTGATTTAAACTACCGCAATGGAAAATTCAACTTTTATGGAAATTACGGAAACAATATCGGTAAATGGGTCAACGACGGAAGCATTCTACGCATCGGGGAAAACTCCCGCCAAAAATTTGATTTCTTCAACAACAACAAATCCCACCTCTATAAAGTGGGGGTCGATTTCTATCTGAATGACAAAAACACCATATCCTTCTTTACCAATCAAAACATTTATGAAGGAGAAGGAGATGGCAAAACCCAAGTCTCGTATTTCAACAATCCATCCAGAAATGTGACCCAATTGTTCTTTGACGATTCCAACAACCGTAGCGAACAGTACAATTTTGACTATAAACTGGACTTTAACAAGGAAGGGCATAACATAGAGCTGGAAGTGGACCACAACCAGTTTGAAAGCGAACAAGATGCCGATTTTAGCTCCACTGGAGCATCTACCTACCCGGATTATATGGATTTTGTGGATACCGAACGTACTCAAACAACGGCCAATTTGGATTATGTAAATCCTTTGGACAGTATTTCCAAGTTGGAAGTGGGATTGCAATCCAGAAATTTTGAGACCAAGGTGGATTATTCGTCCACTGGCCAAACTTTTAATTCCGAAGGAAACTTGGTACCAACGCCATCCACCAAATTTGTATATGACATGGATATTTATTCCGCCTACGCCACTTTTGGACAGTCCTATGAGAAATGGTCCTACCAAATGGGTGTTCGGGTAGAGGATGTGCAGGTAAAAGCGGATACCAATGCGGTACGTTCCTTCACCGACAAGTATACCGAAATATATCCATCCGCTTTCGTTACCTACAAACCCAACGAAAAAGATCAGATACAAATTAGTTATAGCAGACGTGTGGATAGACCGGGGCTGCAACAAGTAAACCCAATCCGAGAGTTTGCCACCCCTTTGATATCTTCCTTTGGTAACCCAAATTTGGTTCCCCAGTTTACAAGCTCTTATGAAGCCAATTACACCAAAAGAATCAAAAATGGCAGTGTTACGGGCGGTGTTTTTTACAGAAGCATTTCCGACGAAATCAATAGGGCGATTTATATAGACCGCCTGGATTTGAACAAGACCATCCTCACTTTTGACAACTTTGATAAAACCTCCGCCTACGGGGTAGAGTTATCCACTAACTACAAGCCCATTAAATGGTGGAACATTAACGGCAGTTTTGACCTTTTCTCGCAGACGCAAAGAGGTATTACGGAAACGTTGAACTCCACGGACCCCAACCCAAGCGAGGACGATATTGTTGAAGAAAGAGTGGAGGTCGATAACACGGCCTGGAACCTTAGAATGAACAATAGCTTCACCGTGACCAAAAAATTGACGCTACAAGCCTTTGGCTTTTACCGCGGACGAAACAAAAGCATACAGTTTGATGCCCAACCCATGTATTTTGTGAATTTGGGCGCACGCTACAGCTTTGCCGAGGGCAAGGGAACCCTTAGCTTAAACTACAACGATATTTTTAACACCATGCGCTTTGCCTTTGAAGGTGATTACCCTTATGCGCAAGAAGGTGCCTTTAACTGGGAAAGCAATAATGTGTACGTTGGCCTATCCTACCGATTTGGAAGTGGAAAAAACCGCGCCAAGCAACGCAAAAGAAGGGATGACAACACCAAGCAAGGTGGCGGTGGAATCCTTTAAAATATATTGATGCTTCATATTCGAGTGTTGGTTGGTTATCTTGTGAGAGCATCAATAAAAACCCCGATCCTAAAGGATCGGGGTTTTATTTTATACTTCCCGTTGTGCATTTTTGATAAAATTCGTCATTTCGAGTGGATTTCACGACAGCATGAGTGAAATTTGTATCGAGAAAAAGAATTTTTATCTAAAAAAAGTTCTCGATACGATTTTTCGTTTCTCAAAATCACTCGAACCGACGCCTAGAACTAAGTTTTATGTTCAAAATGCACAATGGGCTTTATACTTATTTTTTTATTGTGACGATATTGGCTACCACCGAATGATCACGCTGCCCCAAGTAAAGCCACTACCAAAGGCGGCTAGCACTACCAAATCCCCTTCTTTGATTTTCCCTGCTTCCCAGGCCTCTGTCAAAGCAATCGGAATGGATGCTGCCGTGGTATTTCCGTATTTCATGATGTTGTTGTACACTTGGTCATCCTTCAACCCAAATTTCTTTTGGATGAATTGTGAAATCCGCAAGTTGGCTTGATGCGGAATCAACATATCAATATCTTGAGGGGTCAGATTGTTTTTTTGTAAACCCTCCATAATCACTTCACTAAAACGGACCACTGCATTTTTAAATACAAACTGGCCGTTCATATGAGGAAAATAGGATGTATCCTCAGGGTCATTATCCTCAATAATGTCGTTCACCCATCTTTTGCCCATTCCGGGCGCAATCAATGAAAGTTCTTCGGCATGTTGCCCTTCGGAATGTAAATGGGTGGAAAGAATTCCTTTTGAAGTATCTTCTTCTCGGGTTAGTACGGCAGCTCCCGCACCATCCCCAAAAATTACGGATACGCCCCTACCCCTTGTTGTCATGTCCAAACCATGGGAATGAAGTTCGGAACCGATAACAAGCACATTTTTGTACATGCCACTTTTTATGTATTGATCAGCGACGGAGATTCCGTAGACAAAACCAGAACATTGGTTTCGGACATCGAGTGCCCCTACCGTTCTTTTTAGTTCCAAATCGCGTTGTACCAAAACCCCGGGGCCAGGAAAATAATAATCGGGGCTTAATGTGGCAAAAACGATAAAATCAATATCATCTTTATCAATACCCGCACGTTCAATTGCTTTTTTGGCCGCTTTTACCCCCATGGATGTGGTGGTATCTGTACCCTTTACAACATGGCGCCTTTCTTTAATCCCGGTACGCTCCTGTATCCATTCGTCATTGGTGTCCATCACTTTGGACAAATCGTCGTTAGTGACCACATTTTCAGGGACGTAAAATCCCAATCCTGATATTCTTGAGTTATACATTATAAAGTGCTTAATATTGAATCTTTAAAAAGTCCTAGGCTAATTAATGGAAAAGTAAAAAATATATCCCAAGAACTGGATATTTATTAAGAAAATTAGTCCATATACTTTTCAAAATGGTTGACCTCGACCTTGGCTCTTAAATCGTGCAATAAGTTATAAAGGCCAAAAAACGTGCGGTTTATATACAAAAAGTGTTTAGAACCGCGATTTCCGTTCATTTTTCGAATTTGTTCATCTTTGGAGTAGCGCTCGCTGAGATTCGCAATCTTGGCCCAAAAAACTTTATCGCCAAAGTCAAATGTTTCCTTGTGAAAGGGTGAAGTGAAAATCGTAAGCATTTCCTTGAACAGGGCCGTAAAAAATTGCAGTTCTTCTTCGGAATCGGTGGGTGTCAGGATTTCCAATTCGTACAGTTTTTCCATGAAGATTTTATCGTTATTGATATTCTCTTCTTTGGCCAATTCAAAATAGGGCACATAAAAATCGTCCGGTATTTGTTTGATACATCCAAAATCAATCGCAATCAACTTACCTTCGGAACTGACCAAAAAATTACCTGGATGCGGGTCGGCATGCACACGCCTTAATTTATGAATCTGAAACATGTAGAAATCCCAGAGTGCCTGACCCAACGTATTGCCGACTTCAGCATCGAAATCGGTTTGGGTAAATTCCCCCAAATGGATTCCCTCCATCCAATCCATGGTCAAAATACGCTCGCTTGATAATTCGCGGTAATATTTTGGAAACTGCATGTTCGGTATCACGGAACATTCAGTCGTTATTTCATGGCTTTGCTCCAGTTCCAAAATATAGTTGGTCTCTTCGACCAGTTTATGCTCTACTTCCTTAAAGTATTTTTCGGAATCCTTGCCTTTTAAATTGAACATTTTAATGGCCACGGGCTTTACCAGGGCCAAATCACTGCTAATACTCTCAGCCACTCCTGGGTATTGAATCTTAACGGCCAACTTTTTGCCATCCTTTTCCGCACGGTGCACCTGACCAATACTGGCAGCGTTCACGGAATCCTTTTCAAATTCGTCAAAAATGTCCTCTGGATATTTGCCCAAATATTTTTTGAAGGTCTTGCGCACCAAAGGTGCGGACAAAGGGGGTACTGAAAATTGGGAAAGGGAAAACTTTTCCACGTAGGCCCGTGGCAAAAGGTTCTTCTCCATACTGAGCATCTGAGCCACTTTAAGGGCACTACCTTTTAAACTTTTGAGCCCATCGTAAATATCCTCGGCATTGTCTTGATTCAAGGTATCTTTTGAAGTCTCCGGGTCCACCAGTTTTTTACCGTAGTATTTTACGTAGTTCCCTCCTATTTTAACCCCAGTTTTTACAAGCTTTCCAGCTCGCTCTATTTTTCCTGTGGGGATGGTATCCAAACTTTTCATTGGCCTTATGCGAATTTCTCTTTGTAAAGGAATTTTCCGAAGTCCACAATTTTTTCCAAGGGTGTGCTTTCAAAAATTTGAAAAATAGTGGTCACGGATTTTTCAATGGCGATATCGGTTTTCTCAAAACCTGGAGAACCATCTTCCATCCAAAATTTTAGGATGAAGAGGAACTGCAACCAAGCTCCTTCTGAAAACAAAGGTGCATTATATTTGAAGATTTTCATGTTTTTCTCCTCATTTCGCTCTTCTATTAAAGTAGAGGCGAAATCCTTGAAACTTTTTCGCAATCCTTTCAATTGGGTCAGACCCTCCAGAGAATATTTGTGCTCATTCATAATGAACAACACATAGCTCCTGTTCAAAGTAAGATTTTCGAAAAATGTGAAGAAGAAAGTCAGCATCTTTTCCTCGTTGGTCATGGAGGCGTATTGCTTGTTCTTTTGCATTACCCCATAACTGTTGTCGAAGAATTTGTTCCAAATGGATTGCTGCAGCGATTCAAACGAACCAAATAATCCATAAAACTCCTCTTCTTTTATTTTATGCTCCTTACAAAATTTAAATACCGAGCTTGGCACCTTTTCATGTTCCAATACAGACTCCATAAACAGGCCTATAATTTTATCTTCGGTAATCTTGGATTTACTAGTATTTGCCATTTTGGTATTTTTTTATGAGAGATTAAAGGGTGGCGAGGTGGCACAATCAAACTTTTAAAGAAAATGCACTTTCGAGCGAAAGTGCATTTTCACAACCTAACCAATAAATAAACAAACTTGTTATAGTGTTACTAGTTCATAGCAATTTCATCCTATAACACTGTAAATATACATATTTTGTTTAATCTTTTTTAAACAAAAATAAACAAAGTTATGTTAAAATTCAGCTGTTGACATTATGATAGTTAAATGTCAGTTTGTCATATTTAACGTTCTGGTATTTTTTTTGACTGGAAAAGGGGGTAAAGAAGAATAAAAAAACAAAACGATGGCTACAGGTAAAATCAATGTTTCAGTAGAGAACATTTTTCCCTTGATTAAAAAATTTCTGTATAGTGACCACGAGATTTTCTTGAGGGAGCTTATTTCCAATGCTACGGATGCAACCTTGAAACTAAAGCACCTTACTTCCATTGGGGAAGCGAAAGTGGAATACGGCAATCCCATGATCGAGGTTAAGGTGGACAGGGACAACAAACGCATCCATATTATAGACCAAGGTATTGGTATGACCGAGGAGGAAGTAAAAAAGTACATCAACGAAGTAGCTTTTTCGGGTGCCGAGGAATTTTTGGACAAATACAAGGATGCTGGTAAAGATGCTGGTATAATCGGGCATTTTGGCCTTGGTTTCTACTCTGCCTTTATGGTAGCGGAAAAAGTAGAGATCATCACAAAAAGTCACAAAGAAGAACCAGCGGTACATTGGACCTGCGACGGTTCTCCCGAATTTTCCATAGAACCGAGCGACAAAACGGAAAGGGGAACGGAAATTATCCTGCACATAGCCGAGGATTCCACTGAATTTTTGGAAGATGCGAGAATCCGTGAACTTTTGACCAAGTACAACAAGTTCATGCCCATTCCGATTAAATTCGGAACCAAAACAGAAACCCTTCCCAAACCAGAAGGTGCCAAGGAAGATGATCCTGCTCCTACACAAGAAGTGGATGACATCATCAACAATCCAAACCCAGCGTGGACCAAGCAGCCAACGGATTTAACCGAAGAGGAATACAAAAGCTTCTATCGTGAGCTTTATCCAATGCAGTTTGAGGAACCCTTGTTCCACATCCACTTGAACGTGGATTATCCGTTCAACTTAACGGGCATCCTATATTTCCCAAAGTTGACCAACGACCTTAGTATACAAAAGGATAAAATCCAGTTGTACCAGAACCAAGTGTTCGTTACCGATAATGTGGAAGGCATTGTTCCCGAATTCTTGACGATGTTGAAAGGGGTTATTGATTCACCCGACATTCCTTTGAATGTATCCAGGTCCTATCTGCAAGCTGATGGTGCAGTGAAGAAAATTTCTTCCTACATCACCAGAAAAGTGGCCGACAAATTGACTTCGCTCTTTAAAAACAACCGCGAGGATTTTGAACAGAAGTGGAACGACATTAAAGTGGTGATAGAATACGGAATGCTTTCCGAAGATAAATTCTTTGACAAGGCGGACAAATTCGCACTTTACCCATCGGTTGATGGAGACTTCTACACGTTCGAAGAACTGGAAGCCAAAATCAAGGACAACCAGACCGATAAGGATGACAAATTGGTGGTGTTGTATGCTTCGGACAAAGAGGCACAACACAGCTACATTGAAGCCGCTAAGAAAAAAGGGTATGAAGTACTCTTATTGGATTCCCCCATTGTACCGCACTTGATGCAAAAATTGGAAACCTCTAAAGAAAACCTATCGTTTGTTCGAGTGGATGCCGACCATGTGGACAACCTCATCAAAAAAGAGGATACGGCCATTTCAAAACTATCCGAAGAAGAAAAAGACAGCCTAAAGGCTGATTTGGAAAAAGTGATTTCCGATAAAGGATACACTATCCAGATGGAGGCCATGGAGAGCAGTGCTTCTCCGTTCATAATTACCGAGCCCGAATTTATGCGCCGTATGAAGGAAATGCAACAAACCGGTGGCGGTGGTATGTTCGGTATGGGCAATATGCCGGATATGTACAACCTTATCGTAAACACCAATCACGAATTGGTCAGCGAGATCTTGAACACCAAGACCGCAAAGAAACGGGAAAGGTTGATCAACCAATCCTTGGATTTGGCCCGCCTGTCCAAAGGTTTGCTAAAAGGCGAAGAGCTTACCAATTTTATTGCGAGGAGCTATGATATGATCAAGTAAGATCATTCAAAATAAATTTTAGGTAAAGGCAGTCCATTATGGTCTGCCTTTCTTATTTTTAGCCTTATGGAAACTCCTTGGCACCTTTACCTAATGTCCGGAATGTATACGGTTGCAGGTTTAATGCATTTTATAAAACCAAAAATGTACATGCGCATTATGCCGCTGTACCTGCCCAACCATAAACTTTTGGTATATATAAGTGGCATTGCTGAAATCCTGTTGGGCATTGGAATATGCTTTGAAGCTACCCGAAAACTAAGCGTATTTGGAATAATTTTGATGCTGGCAGCGTTTCTGTCCGTACATTTTTATATGCTTTCCAGTGAAAAAGCATCAGCAGGTATTCCCAAATGGATTTTGATTCTTCGAATTCCTCTTCAATTCTTTTTGATGTATTGGGCGTATTACTACGTCAATATCTAAAAGGCAGTTCGGTTCAAGTACTTTTTTAACCAAGTTACTTGGGCAAAAAACATAAGGCCCAAAAATAGAAAACCATACACCATTACTTTGGAAGAGGTGTAATTTTCCATCCACCCCCAACTATTTTTAAACCATGCTTCCATCTGAAGGTTCTTGAACCACCCTTGGCCATCATCAAGGCCAAACCGCATCCCTACTAAAACCAACATGGCAACAAAGGCAGCAAATACAAGCGACAAAACCCTGCCCGACAATATGGGCTTGTATTGAAAAACCTCGTTGTTCGTTTCAGCTTCTAATTTTTGCAGCACATTTTGGGTAAAATCCAAGGAAGGGGTTTCCAATGGAGCATCTTCCATGATCTTGTCCACAAAAGTTTCCAATTTTTTGGCCTCGTTCTTATCCATTGCTCTCCAATATTTCTTTGTTCATATTTTTTTCCATAATCCCGGCCAATTTTTTTCTTGCCCTGAACAACCTAACCTTCAATGTATTCACGGAAAGATTGGTTGTCTGCCCTATTTCCTGCAAATTCTTTTCCTCAAAATAAAACAAGGTAAGGATTCCTGCATCTTCCGCCGATAATTGTGATAGACATTGATCAATTATTTCGCTTCTTTCCTGTCTGACCATTTTGTCCAGAGCAGTATCCATTTCCGAATGGGCAACTTGCTCGATATGGTCCAAATCGGTATGAACCCTCTTCCTTTTTATTTTTTTTATCCTGTCCAAACAGCTGTTGTAGGCGATTCTATAGACCCACGTTGAAACTTTGGAATCCCCTTTAAAGCTGGGCAGGGACTTATATACCTTAATAAATACATCTTGCGCAACCTCTTCTGCCTCCTCCCTGTTGCCCAACATTCTTAAGGACAAAGTAAAGACCAAATCCTTATAACTGTCCACAAAATCGGAGAACGCCCGGGTATTTCCCTTGCATATTTCCGAAATCAGTTCCTTTTCCTTGTTGGTCAGCATTGCTCATTGGACGCCAAAAGTGCAGTTTAGGTTACACAAAAAATAATATTTTTAAATTATGTAACCTATGTTAGAAAACTGTCGTCATAGGTTATGAACAAAAAAATACGAATAATTATTAAAACGAACAGTTATGGGATCAGAAGTAATCATTTTACCAATAATTTTTGGAGTCATCTTTGCGATTGCCTACCTCTATTTTTCAACAAGAAACAAAGAGCGATTGGCTTTAATAGAAAAAGGAGCGGATGCCAGCATTTTTGTCCGGGGAAAACGGGAAGGTGCAGCACCTTTCTGGAAAATCATCATCCTTAACCTTTCTCTACTACTTATCGGTATTGGAGCAGCCATTTTTGTAGCCTCTATTTTGGTATACAGTTTAGGGGTTGATGATGAAGTAGCTTACCCGGGCACTATCTTCTTATTGGCCGGTGTTGGACTTATGGTAGGTTTTAACATGACCAAGAAATTGGAAAAAGAGGATTAAAGAGTTTAGTAGATTCCCGTTTTCACGGGAATGACAGTTTCTATGGAAACCCCGATGCATGCATGTGCGGAATTCTTTTTGATTAAACCTTTTTACATCAAATTTAAATGAAGAACCACCGCCACAAGCGGTGGTTTTTTATAACTTGCCATTATGAAAGTTATCTCTACAAACCTCGGCAAACCCACAAAAATTATTTGGAACGGTAAAGAGACCACAACGGGTATTTACAAATTCCCAGTTAAAGAGCCGCTCTTTTTGGATACGGAAGATGTGCATGGCGATACCGTTGCAGACCGAAAGTACCATGGTGGTATTTATAAAGCCTGTTATTTGTTTTCTGCGGGCAACTATCCCTATTGGAAAGCAAAATATCCCCATTTGGAATGGGATTGGGGCATGTTCGGAGAAAATTTGACCATTGACAACTTGGATGAATCTCAAATACGAATAGGCAGCATTTATAAACTAGGTTCTGCGCTGGTCCAGATAACACAACCAAGGGAGCCTTGCTATAAACTGGGTATTCGATTTGAAGACCAAAATATACTGAAACAATTTATAGACCATGGTTTTCCCGGAACCTATGTTCGCGTTTTGCAACCGGGCACAGTACGTGTTAGTGATTCCATGCAACTGGCAGAAGCGTCCAAAAACCCTTTGACCGTTCAGGAATTCTATACGTTGATTTTTTCCAAAGCAAAAGACCAGGATGTTTTGGAGCTGGCCTTAAAAAATGAAGCACTCCCACTGAACAAAAGAGAAAAACTTAAAAAATGGGTATAAAAAAGGGGGCTCTCGCCCCCAATGCACATAAAAATTAACTAAACAAACTATCTTACCTCCATAGTTTTCTTGTAGGTTCCAAATTTGTCCACTACAACTATGGTATATTCATCTTTAAAGGCTTTTTCAAAGTTGAATGCTTTTTCAACAACAATGTCACCGTCGATAGCTTCATCAAAAACAAGTCTGTCTTCGCTATCGTATACTTTTAAAAGCACCTTACCTTTAGAAATGTTCAAAAGGTTCATCATAATTTTTTGACCTTTCTTTACAAATACCGGGTCAAGGTTTACTTTTACCAAATTCTTTTCAACCTCGTACTTGGCTACTACTTTTTTACCAAAATCGGTTGTGTTTCCGTTAGCCATTCCCAAAGAGGATATCAAAAGGACTGCTACTACTGTTAAATTCTTTACTACGTTCATAACACTTCGTTTTTTTAAGATTACAGTACAAATGTATGTTGCATTGGCGCACAGAAATACCACCATCTTTTCCAGTTTATATGCTATATTAACATGGTAAATGTTTTAACATAGTATTAATGATAAAATAGCATAACTTTAAGTTAACATTGTAGATATTTGCATGCAAATTAGTTTTTTACCTTTATGGTATTAAAAGAAAAAAATTGCGCTAAATGATTCAAAAACCTGCATTTGAAGCAATAGCCCCAAGTTTTGGTCACTCGTTCGCGTTTCAAAAATTCAATGCAAACAATGAGAACAAGAACAATGGTTGGCATTATCACCCAGAATTGGAGTTGGTTTATGTGAACGGTGGGTCTGGCAAAAGACAAATAGGCAGTCATGTATCTTATTATAGGAACGGGGACCTTATCCTTATTGGCTCCAACTTGCCGCATTGTGGCTTTACCGATAAGCTTACCGGCAACAAGAGTGAGACTTTGGTACAGATGAAGGTGGATTTTCTGGGAAGTGATTTTTTCAATATTCCAGAGATGAAAAATATTCAAAAATTGTTCGAGGTTGCCAAAGGGGGCATCGCCTTTTCTGGAAAGACCAAAATGAAGGTTGGTGAAAAAATGGAAATCTTGGAATACCAGACAGATTTCCAAAGATTACTGTCCATCCTTAATATATTGAACATTTTGGCCACCTCTACCGAAATGAATGTTTTGAACGCTGAAGGATTTTCCATTGAGACCGAGGTAAAGGACAACGACCGTATCAATATTGTGTTCAATTATGTAAAGGCAAACTTTAAAGAAGACATTAGCTTGGAGCAAATTGCCGATATAGTGAGTATGACCGTACCTTCTTTTTGCAGATATTTTAAAAAAATCACCCACAAAACGTTTACCCAATTTGTTAACGAGTATAGATTGGTGCACGCCTCCAAACTGTTGGCGGAACAGCCCATGAGCATTACCCAGGTGTGTTATGATAGTGGTTTCAACAACTTCTCGCACTTTAATAAGTCCTTTAAGGCGTTTACCGGGCAAAACCCTTCGGAATATAGAAATCAATTGAAAACGGTATTGCAGTCCTAAACCTTTTACTTGAATACATCGTTCAAGACCTTGGCCAGCCGCAATCCTCCTTTTTGGAGCTGTTGGAACAATAGATGGTTGTATTCGTAGGAGTAACGGTATCCCAATTTATCGCCCACTTCAACAGATTCGTATAGTGCTGCGCAAATTTCGTGGGATTCATCGACCCAATCATAAATGGTTCCCTCTTGGATTTTTTTACGTTCCTTGCGGTTCACATCACCTAGTTCAGATGCCAGTTCTGTATAGGTCATCCCATAAGATTCGATAAGGTTTTTGTCCCATATCCGGTGTAAATTGCTTCCTTCGCCAAACCACTGTACTTGAATGTCGTTACCTCCTTTGTCCTCCGCCCTACTCGCGTGCATGGGCTGGTGCAAGTCCCCAATAAGGTGAACCAACATTTTTAAATGGAAAATACGATCTTCCCTCGCATTTTTCTTATCCTTTACCTTAGCCATACATTCCTCAATTGCCATAACAATATCACCATATTCACTTTTTTCCGAATCCTTATACCTCGTCCCCAATGGGTAGTTGACATAATGCCATGCCGAATATTTTGAATAGGCCCTGTCCGCTTTTATATCATCCCCAAACGTGGAGACAAAAGCCAAGCTATGACCATCCAACAAGTCGTTCAAAGCTCTTTTGGCCTTTCCTGTTATATATTCTTGTGCAATTTGTCCAGTGACCCGGTGTCCAGTTTTCCCCCAGATAGTATTACCAAAAACTATAAAGGGAAATAAAAGCAATAGCAATAAGGTTTTTTTCATTTTTTAACGTCTTTTAGAATAGAAGGTGGTGATTATAAAACAAATCACGGCTAATTTTCAGAATGTTTCACCAAAGAGCAATCTAATTCAAAATTTTAGGGTTTTTTTAACTACCTATCCTGTAATTTTGTTAAACCAACTAAACTAAACCAATGTTAAGAAAACTTTTTGTACTCGCTACAATCTTGCTTCCTATTACCCTGTTTTCCCAATCCAACCCTAAAACCTTTACAGTTAAATTCATAAACGATATCATTAAAGTAGATGGTATCTTGGATGAAAGTGTCTGGGAAACTTCAGAAAGTGCCAACAATTTTCATCAATATTTTCCTTCGGACACCACGCTGGCAGGACAACAGACCGATATTAAGATGGTATACAACAGCACTACACTCTATGTTGGCATTAGATTGGACACTGAAGGGGACAACTACGTGATTCCGTCTTTAAAAAGGGATTACAGAGCAGGCGGCAATGACAATATCAGTTTAATGTTCGATACCTTTAATGATGGGACCAATGCTTTTCTTTTTGGTATGAACCCCTATGGTGTTCGGAGAGAAGCTTTAATCTCCAATGGTGGGTCCGGCCCAAGCGGTTTTACCACATCATGGGACGTAAAGTGGCAAGGAGAGGCAAAAGTATATGATGGATACTATATCTGCGAAATCGCAATACCTTTAACGTCTTTCAAGTTTAAGCAAGGAGAAACAAAGTGGCGTTTTAACAGCTATAGGTTTGACATGCAGACCAACGAAACCAGTACTTGGATGAAGATACCCCAAAATCAGCTTGTGTACAGCTTGGCGTTTATGGGCGATATGGTATTTGAAAAGCCTTTAGGAAAATCCAGAACTCCTATGGCCCTTATTCCTTATGTAAACGGCATTTTCGGAAAGGACTATGAAAACAATGAAGATCTGAGCAAATTTGATTTTGGTGGGGATGCAAAAATTTCCATAGGCAACGGCATGAACTTGGACGTTACCCTAAACCCGGATTTTTCGAATGTAGAAGTAGACAATTTGATTACCAACGTTTCCCGTTTTGAGGTTTCGCTGCCCGAAAAACGCCAGTTCTTTATAGACAACAGCGACCTTTTTGGTTCTTTTGGAAACGAAAGGGATGCCAACCCCTTTTTCTCTCGAAGAATAGGGATTGCACAAAACGCAGACGATGAAACCATAGAAAATGGCATCGTGGGCGGGATAAGACTAAGTGGAAAGTTAAATAAAAATTGGCGGCTTGGTCTGTTAAACCTTCAAACCGAAGAAGATAAGGAAAACGAAATCCCCAGCAACAACAATACGGTTTTTGCACTTCAGAAAAAAATGTTTTCCCGTTCCAACCTTAGTTTCATTTTTGTAAACCGTCAAAGTTTTGGGGATTACGATTTTCTTGAGCAAACCGACAGGTACAACCGAGTGGTTGGGATGGACTATAATCTGGCATCGGTAAACAATACTTGGACAGGCAAGTTTTTCTACCATAAATCCTTTGCCCACGATATAGGGGGCCGCGATGCTTCGGGAGGTCTAGATCTACGATATAACTCCAGGTTCCTAAACTTTGGGGTTCGTGGAAATTTTGTGGGCAACGACTTCCGTTCAGATTTGGGGTATGTACGCAGGCAAGATATTGTGGCTGCAAGACCTTTTGTAGAATTCAATTTTTGGCCACAAAAAGGAAAACTAAATTTTCATGGGTTCCGGTTCAGCCCCAATGTAATTTGGAGACCTACCCTAGATTATATGAACACAGATTATGCGATTTTTTCCAGTTGGCAAGCCAAATTTAAATCACAAGAAGAATTTGCTGTCAGGCTATTCAATCGTTATACATACCTTACCGAGACTTTTGATCCAACAGGTACGGACGGGGGCACCGAACTACCTGCCAATGTAGGATTTTATTATACCAGCTATGAAATGGGGTTTCAAAGCGACAGGAGACGGGTATTTTCGTATTCGGTACAACCAGGGTATGGAGACTTTTATAACGGTACGCGGTTTGTTTTGGAAGGAGACATGAGCCTTAGACTCCAACCAACAATGCTGTTTTCCTTGGGTCTAAACTATAACAGCATTAAACTACCGCAACCCTACGAGAGCGAGGACCTTTGGTTGGTGAGCCCCAAAATAGATATAACCTTCAACAAGTCTGTTTTTTGGTCCACACTGATCCAATATAGCAACCAACTGGACAATTTAGGGTTCAATTCGCGTTTACAGTGGCGCTTTGCTCCCCTGTCCGACCTATTTTTGGTGTACAACGACAATTATTTTGTCAATTCCTTTATGCCTCGAAGCCGTTCCATTAATTTAAAGTTTACGTATTGGTTAAACATCTAGTAAACATTAAATCCCAATAGTGTTTTGTTCATCGGTTTTACTTTATATGCCATCAGAATAAGAAGGATGGGATCAGTAACATTTCAAAACCTTAAGTAGCTAAACCACCACCCCAACGATTTTCCTATATTTGGGCAATTAGCTTACAAATTCTATGGACCAACTACCTTTTACCCAAGACACCGTTATATTTGGGCTGCTTTGCCTCTGTTTAGGTTTTGTTTTCTACACCTCATCCATTAAAACAGGGTTTTGGGGCAAATTTTATCGTGTGATCCCTACGGTACTCATGTGCTACCTCTTGCCTGCTATTTTGGCCAGTGTGGGCATTATAGACGAGTCATCGTCCAACACTTATTATGTGGCCAGTCGCTATCTTCTGCCCGCAGCTTTAATTTTGATGACATTAAGTATTGACCTAAAAGCCATTATGAATCTAGGTTCCAAAGCATTGATTATGTTTTTGACCGGAACCGTGGGCATAGTAATCGGCGGGCCAATCGCCATATTGATTGTTTCCATATTTTCTCCCGAAACAGTCGGTGGTGTTGGACCAGATGCTGTTTGGAGGGGACTTGCCACCATCGCAGGAAGCTGGATCGGGGGAGGTGCCAACCAAGCCGCCATGCTCGAAGTGTTCAAATACAATCAAGAAAGTTATGGGGGCATGGTGCTTATAGACATTGTAGTCGCCAACCTATGGTTGGCCATCATCCTTTTGGGAGTGGGCAAAACGGACAAAATTGACCGTTGGCTCAAGGCCGACACCTCGTCCATAGAAGCGCTCAAGGTAAAAGTATCTACCCACACTGAAAAAATTGCAAGGGTCACCACACTCAAGGATTTCATTATGTTGTTGTTCTTTGCATTTGTGGGAGTGGGTGTAGCCCATTTAACCGGACATCATTTTGCCGGTTTTTTACAGGATAATTTTGAGGTCATCCGAAATCCGCAAAAAATATTGTCCTCCCTTGGGTCCGAATTTCTTTGGATGGTTGTTTTTGCCACCGCTATCGGAATCGGTCTCTCGTTTACCAAGGCCAAAAATTATGAAGGTGCCGGGGCCAGTAAAATCGGCGGCATGTTCATTTATATTTTAGTGGCGACCATCGGAATGAAAATGGATTTGGGCAAAGTGTTGGACAACCCGGGGCTTATTGCCATTGGACTAATTTGGATCACCATCCATGCCGGACTGCTTATTTTGATGGCAAAAATTATAAAAGCGCCTTTCTTTTTCTTGGCCGTGGGCAGTCAGGCCAATGTAGGAGGAGCTGCTTCTGCTCCCGTTGTTGCCGCTGAGTTCCACCCTTCCTTGACCTCTGTGGGCATTCTTTTGGCTGTTTTTGGCTATGTTGTGGGTACGGCAGGAGCCTATTTATGCGCTTTGTTGATGGAAGTCGCCTCAAATGTTTAAATATTTTCAGAAGATTATGCATATTTGCCGAGCTAAAATTATATGATGAAGCGGATTTTGTTTGTATTGCTTGTTGGATTGACCGTACTGTCCTGTGAACAGCCTACGGAAAACACCATGACCGTTAGTGGAAACATTAAAGGACTCAAAAAAGGAACCCTCTATTTGCAACAATTTAAGGATTCCACCTTAGCTGTTTTGGATTCTTTGGAAATAAATGGAGACGGGGCATTTAGTTTTTCGACCGAGGTGGATGAGCCACAAATATTTTATCTCTATCTAAAAAAGGAGGACAATAACGACATCAACGATAGAATTACCTTTTTTGGAGAGGCTGGCAATATTGTTATCAATACCGCTTGGAACACTTTTGATACCAATGTCGAAATTTCGGGATCTAAATCCCATGAAAAGCTCTTGGAGTTTTACGAAATGGCTTCCAAATTCAACATCAAAGAACTAACACTGGCACAGCAAGCCTCTACACCCGAGTTACAGGAAGATTCCGTTGCTTTGGACTCCATTCATCGATTAATGAACCAAAACACGATCAGCAGATACCGATATGCCCTAAATTTTGGCCTCAACAATGGAGATTCTTATGCCACTCCCTATATTATGATGACAGAGGCCAGCGAGGCAAATCCAAAGTACTTGGACTCCATCTACAAAGGATTGACCCCTGAGGTGGCTGCATCCAAATACGGAAAGGAATTCAAAGAATTCTTGGATAAAAAGAATTAGGCTTCAAGGCTATTGAGCTGTTCGACCAATTTAGTGGCCTTTTCCTCCAATTCGGTCCGTATGGACTTAAAGTGGGCTTTAGTGTTCTCTATCTTTTTTTGATTGATTTTATCCATGAGGTTGTCGTACACCTCAATGGCTTCGTCTATAATTACGGTCCCTTCTTCAGATTCTTTGTTACCTGAACCGGCTTCCCAAATGTAGACAGCTTCAATAATGTCTCCCAAGACATAATTGACATCTTTTTTTAAATCACGAATACTTGGCATAATGCAGCAGTTTTGTTTAAAGATAGTATTAAATGGTAACTTCTAAAAGTTTAGCTCCTTGGGTATCAATATCTACATAATTACTTGATGCAGCAACAAGAACAGTTTCCCCTTTTTTAATGGACGCGCTTCCCCAATCGTTGTTAATGGTTGCTTCTCCACCAACGCACATATAAATTGTAAAAGAATCCCTATCCGTTACATTTTGCTTTAAAGGTTGGGCCAACTCCATAAAATTTGTTTTAAAGTATGGGCAATCCACCATAGGGTTGACAGCATCTGGCAGTTTCGGATAATCTATCTTAAAATCATCCTTTTTTTCATAGTCGATGGCATCAACGGCCAAGCAAGTGTGTAATTCCCTTAGGTTTCCATCCTTATCCTTTCTGTTGAAATCGAAAACTCTATAGGTAATATCGGAAGTTTGCTGAATCTCTGCTAAAAGCACACCAGCCCCAATGGCATGGATTTTTCCCGTATTGATAAAGAAGGTATCCCCTTCCCCTACTTCTTCATAGTTCATCAAATCGGTTAAAGTGCCCTCTTCAATACTTTTAATGTACTCTTGTTTTTCTACATCTTTGTTGAAACCCACAATCAGTTTAGCGCCAGGGTCGGCATCCATAATGTACCACATCTCCGTTTTTCCAAAGGAATTGTGTCGTTCTTTGGCCAACTCGTCGTTGGGGTGCAATTGTATGGAAAGGTCTTGCTTGGCATCAATAAATTTGATGAGTATGGGAAATTCGTTCCCAAAACGTTCCACAACACCCTTTCCCAAAAGTGCTTCTCCTTGTTCATTCATCAAATGTTGAAGCGAAGTTCCCGCCAAGTCCCCATTGGATACTTCGGAAATATCGCCATGGACTCCGGAGAGTTCCCAACTTTCGCCAGTAATATCGCTTTCAATGGGTTTGTTTAAAACATCTTTTAATTTGGTGCCTCCCCAAAGTCTTTCCTTAAGTATCGGTTTAAATTTTAATGGATATAGGCTCATCTTATCCTGTATAGGTTACAAAATTTCGAGGGGTCTCATAGAGTACAACCTCCAACTCCTTATCTTTACTTATATGGGGCCTCAACTTGTTCCATATTACTACCGCTATGTTTTCGGCCGTAGGGTTTAAATTCTCGAATTCTGGAACATCCAGGTTCAGGTTTTTATGGTCCAGAGCTTCCTCCACATGTTCCTTGATCAATTCCTTGAGGACTTTTAAATCCATAACAAAGCCGGTTTCCTGATCAATTTCCCCTGTAACACTGACTATAAGGTCGTAATTATGTCCGTGAAATTTTGGGTTGTTGCATTTTCCAAAAACAGCATTGTTTTTTTCGTTATCCCAATCTGGTCTGTACAATCTATGCGCGGCATTGAAACTGGCCTTTCTACTTGCTTTTACTTTCATTGTGCCTGGGTGTTTTGCATAAGATGGTCGTAGAAACGTTCAAAAATAATTTTGAACCATGCAGTGTACTCTTCGGGGTTTTCTGCCATATCCCTTTTTATGTCTTCGGGATGCATCCATTTCCAATCGGCAACTTCATCTGGGTTGATATTGGGCTCGTTTTCAAAATACCCCACCATCACATGGTCGAACTCGTGTTCGGTAAGGCCATTGTCAAAAGGGGCCTTGTACACAAAATTGAAAAGTTCCTTGAGTTCGGTGGTAAAGCCCATTTCTTCCATGAGCCTGCGCTTGCCGGCATCAATATTGCTTTCTCCTTCCCGTTGATGGCTACAGCATGTATTGGTCCACAACAATGGGGAATGGTATTTATCCTTGGCCCTTTGCTGGAGCATGGTCTCTCCCTTGGCATTCATCACAAAAACCGAGAATGCCCGGTGCAGCAATGCCTTTTCATGGGCTTCCATTTTGGGCATTAAACCTATGGGTTCGTCCTTTTCATTTACAAGTATCACATTTTCCTCTCTCATTTGGTAAAAATATGACCTTTGCGATAAAATAACGGGAATAGGTATTTAAATTCTTCCTAAAAGAAACGTGGGGATTTCATGTTTCCGATATTTCTGATAAAATCATACCTTAAAATGATTTCAAAGGAACCATCGTTAAAGGTGGCCGCTCCAAGTTCCGATATCTCACGGTCATAGGCGAGACCGATCATAAATTGATCGGACAACATGAAGCCCATAAGTCCACTAAACGCGGCATCCCAGCGGTAGGCCACCCCACCAATAAATTTTTCGTTCAACATAAAGTTGGCGGAGAGATCCACTTGTAATGGTGCCCCTTGTACCGTTTTGGTCAAAAGTGTGGGCTTAAACTTTAAAGATGGGTTTAGATCCCAAACATATCCAGTAATTAGGTAAAGGTTCATCTGTTCCTTGGCCGTAGAAGCCGAGGATGAGTCAAAATGGGTGGTCTCCAACATTCTTGGAGCCGAAATACCGGCATAAAATTTATCGGTATGGTAGTATACACCAGCCCCAATGTTCGGGGAAAATTTATTCTGAATGTCTTGTTGTGATTGTAGTTGTGGGTCCACCTCAAACTCATCGAGTTCGGAATAGCGTATGTCCAACATGTGGGCACTTCCCTTAAGACCAAAACTCAATTTACCTTCATCTGAAGTTTGTAGGGTATAGGAGAAATCCACATCAAAATAGGTCTCGGAAGTAGGCCCGATCTTATCGTTTACAATAGATAATCCCAAACCAACACCACGATAACCAACTGGTGTGTGAACATTCAAGGTTTGGGTCTCTGGTGCCCCATCGAGCCCCAACCATTGGTTACGGTACAGGCCTGCAATGCTCAAGTGACCCCGTGAACCTGCGTAGGCCGGGTTAACACTTACCGTGTTGTACATATATTGGGTGTACTGTGCATCTTGTTGTGCATGCATGCTCGCCACACCAAGTAGAAACAGCGCAAACAACCATTGCATTTTTCCTTTAAACATCTTTTTCTCCACAGTAACCATTCTTTATCTGTTTATGTATAGATAACCTGAAATTTGTTTCATGTTTCCATTTTGATCCTCATAATCTATTACGTAGAAATAGGTGCCAACTGGTAATTTGTTATCCTTGTCCACGGTAACCCTTCCTTGGGAAGTACCATCAAAGACATTACCGCTGGTATTATAGGACTTGGTCTGGAAAACCATTACCCCCCATCTATTGTAAATTCGCACGGTGTTGTTCGGGTAGTTTTCTATATATTTTATGGTAAACACATCATGTACCGTATCACCATTTGGTGTAATTACATTGATTGGGTCGGGTTCTTCTTCTGTATCGGTCAACTCACCCAAGTCTTGATCTAGGTAATTTGGAATACCATTTTCGTTGGAATCATCGTTGGCATAGTTTCCATCCATATCCAAATCTTCATCTATGGTTTCGATGCCGTCATCGTCATCATCGGAATCCCTAAAATCCGGGATACCGTCGGAATCGTTATCTGGTAAGGTTGTACTTGGGTCATCCATTTCATCGTTTACATCAATGTCGATTACTGTTTCCCCTTCATAACCATCGTCCAAACCGTCGTTATCCTTATCGGAACCGATTAACTCCACATCTGCAATACCATCATGGTCATGGTCGTGCCCTTCAATGGCATCGGGGACATTGTCGTTGTCGCTATCCTCGTCCACATAATCTGGAATACCATCATTATCGGAATCAAGAGGAATCAATCCCACATTTCCATCATTTTCATACGCATCGTCCAAACCGTTACCGTTTTCATCCGCTAAACTTGGGGCAATGTAACCCAAGACAGATTGCGCTTCAATATTATCAGGAATACCATCATTATCACTATCTATATCCAAATAATCGGGTATACCATCGCTATCGGTGTCCGTAGGGTTGGTTGATGGGTCACCATCGTTATCTGAGTTCAAATCCTCAAAACTGTCCACAATACCATCATTGTCACTATCCAAATCAATTCCTGAAGGATTAACGATTACCGTAATCGTTGCAGTACTACAATTTCCATTAGCATCACATACTGTATATTCGAAAGAATCTGTTCCTGTAAATCCAGAATTTGGCACGTAGGTAATATCATCATCAGAGGGGTCAACAGCCGTACCATTATCATTTAAAACAACGGTTCCATTGGATGGGTCTGTAGCTGTGATAGAACCCGTAGTAGGTATATCGTTATCATTGGCTCGCCAAGAAACAACCGCTTCCATACCAATATCGGTAGATACCGAATCGTCGTTGGCATCCACAATGGGAAGCACATCCACAGTAACCGTTGCAGTACTACAATTCCCGAAAGAATTGCAGATGGTGTAGCCAAAACCATCATTTCCGTTATAATCAGGGTTCGGTGTATAGGTCAAGACATCATCGGTCGGGTCATTGGTGGTTCCATTATCATCAATGTTCACTATTCCGTTTGATGGGTCAGTAACCGTCAAAGTACCTTCGGTTGGTACATCGGAATCATTGTCAAATATGGGTATGGCAACCGATTCGTCTTCATTGACAGCAATCATGTCATTCATCAAGTTTGCTGCTTGACTCATGCATACCACCGTAAAACGTGGTAGTTCTGTACTATTACCAATTTTTGTAATAGTGGCCACATACCTCATTACAGTTTGGATACTTGTAACGGTAGGTCTGGTTTGATCCCCACTTAGCGCTGGACTCCAGCTTACGGTAGCTCCCGAAGGAACACTAGCCGAAATATCCAAGACCACCTCATTGTTGGGTGCTTCGCAGTCGGTCAATATAAAATAACCCGTCGCATTGGACCCGCAGAGTGTACCATCATAAGTGGCAAAATAGACACCGGGTTGAGTAGCTTCATAAAATGAATTGGTTCCCAAAACAGTTCCGGTATCCGATGCTTCAAACCATTGATAGTTATATTCATCACCAGTATCGGGTGCTTGTAGCAAGAATTGTGCATTTGCAAGGCCCATTCCCAAAAAGAAAATGAACAGTCCAATGAGTAAAGACTTATATGAGGTGTTTGATTTCAAATTCTATCCGTCTTTAATCCTTATTATTTTACTACAAAAACCACGTTGATCAATGCATTGTAGTCGGCAGGTTGTGCCTGAACGGTATAATTCAAATTACCATTTGCATCGATTGTCATACTTCCAGTGTCGAACACCGTAGGGTCTGCATAGGTTACGTAGTAATACAAATCGGTACGATTATAAGTTGGAATTGCGGCAGGTGCGCCCGTACTTCCGACTGTAGGCGAACCATACTGGTTGATATATTCTTGATAAAGATCAAGACTAAAAGTGCCATTGGTTGAAGCATCAATAGCAATAGATGGCGGGTAAAATATTCTTGCTGCTTTGGATGTAATTGGCGCTATATCCTGAATTACGTCCTCTACCGTAGCTTCCGTGTTTCCATCACCGTCTACATCTACCGGAGTATCTGAGTCCACTTCTGATGCTTTTTGATCATCTGTTGAAGGGTCGCCATTACACACATATTCTGTGTAATCAACTTCACTAACATCTAATGTTCCATTATTATTGTCGTCAATTCCAGTTTCGACTTTTACTCCTCCAGCTGTACAGTTAAGCCCTGCGGGTTCTGCAGTTGTAACAACTAAATTAGCAAGTCCATCAGGACCTTGTTCACCTATAGGGCCTTGCTCTCCTATTGGGCCTTGTGGACCTTGTTCACCAGTTGGACCTTGCAATCCTACCGGACCCTGTTCTCCTTGTATTCCTTGGGGACCTTGTTCTCCGACCGGACCTTGCGGACCTTGAACGCCGGGATCACCCTGTGGACCCTTGTCACCGGTCTCTCCCTTATCTCCCTGAAGACCTTGTGGACCTTGGATACCGGGGTCACCTTGCGGACCTTGGATGCCGGGGTCGCCCTGTGGGCCTTTGTCACCGGTCTCTCCCTTATCGCCTGTTTCTCCTTTATCGCCGACAGGGCCTTGCGGACCCTGTATGCCGGGGTCGCCCTGGGGGCCCTTGTCGCCTGTCTCTCCTTTGTCACCGACGGGGCCTTGTTCTCCCATTGGGCCTTGAGGTCCCTGTATGCCGGGATCGCCCTGGGGGCCTTTGTCACCTGTTTCTCCCTTATCTCCCTGAAGACCTTGTGGACCTTGGATACCGGGGTCGCCCTGTGGGCCCTTGTCCCCGGTCTCTCCCTTATCACCTGTCTCTCCTTTATCGCCGACGGGGCCTTGTTCTCCCATTGGGCCTTGAGGTCCCTGGATGCCGGGGTCGCCCTGCGGGCCTTTATCACCGGTCTCTCCCTTATCACCTGTTTCTCCTTTATCGCCGACAGGGCCTTGCTCTCCCATTGGGCCTTGCGGCCCCTGTATGCCGGGATTGCCTTGGGGACCCTTGTCACCGGTCTCTCCCTTATCGCCTGTTTCTCCTTTATCGCCGACAGGGCCTTGCTCTCCCATTGGGCCTTGCGGCCCCTGTATGCCGGGGTCGCCCTGGGGGCCCTTGTCACCGGTCTCTCCCTTATCGCCTGTTTCTCCTTTGTCACCGACGGGGCCTTGTTCTCCTATCGAGCCTTGTGGGCCTTGCGGACCAATGGCTCCTCCCGCTGCAACATCCGTAAGAGGAATTGAAACGATATTATTGTCCGAGTCTATTAACACCAAGTCTGTTCCGACCACTTCCATTCTACTATTTACCGTATTAGTATCGATAAATGTCAACTCCCATGAATCACCATCCCAGAAGTATATGGTTCCTGTATTGGTATTTACATAAATATCTCCCAAATCTGCACCAACTGGTGTTATTGCACCAGAACTGGAAACATCCGTACCCTTAAGGACCTCACAATTGCATTGATCCTGAAGGGTTACTGTGGTTTGAGAAAAGGCAATTCCTGTAAAAAAAAGAAAAAATAGGGCTAGAATGCTCTTTTTCATGAGGTTACTATTAGTTGAGGATTGTGTTTGTTGTTTTGTTGATTTTGTATTTTTGGTCTACTCGTTCTTATGTAGTTCTACTTACCGAATTTTCAACCTGATACAAATTTACCCCCACTTTTACGGGCTGAAAATAATTGTTGTGAACAGATGGAATAGAACTGTATAGTCTGTAAATTTTGAGGTTACCCCAATATTTTTTCACACTTTTTTAAAGGCTGTTCGTCGATAAGATTTAAATAGAACAGTGAATCTAGTAGGTTGAATCTTACAAGTTTACTGAAACTGGAAAGTGTTTGGCTTTACTATGAAAAATGAACTATCCAATAAAATAGTAACAATGAATTGAGGTAGAATCCATAAAAAACGGCCCCATATGGGGGCCGCTCAAATATCCTTTTGGCACAAAGTCTTTATTCAAAAATGATGAACTCCGACCTTCTATTGAGTTGATGTTCCTCTTCGGAGCATTTTGAGCCATTTACACAGTCATTTACCAATCGGGTTTCGCCAAATCCTTCTCCTTCTAATCTGGTAGGGGAAATTCCTTTGGAAATCATATAATCAACAGTGGATTCTGCTCTTTTTTGTGATAACCAAAGGTTATAGGCGTCAACACCCCGGCTATCGGTATGTGAATTCACCTTAATTTTTAGACTTGGGTATTTCTCCATGGCCACAATTACTTTTTGAATCTCAATTTCAGCATCGGGTCGGATATTATACTTGTTCAAATCAAAGTATATGGTGCTCAACTGTAGTAATTTTGCCAGGTCGTCGCCAAAACCTCCGGTGACCAAATCGCGTTCCAAATAAAAATCCACAATTCGAGGTTTTCCATCGGATATTGGCAAATATTCTTCCGCAGGTACATAACCATCCCTTGATGCTCTCACAAAATTACCTTTGGAACAATCCAATTGGAGTATGTAATTACCATCAGAATCAGTAATAGTAGAAGAAATCTCATTATTTTCCTCATCAATGATCTTCACGGTTGCTCCGGCAAGAACCTCATTAGAAATGCGATCCCTAACGGTTCCTGTTACTTCTTGTATGCAATCCAATGTAAGTGGCTCATTTTCCACAAATTCGTAAATATCATCATCTCCCATGCCGCCATCCCTGTTTGAAGCAAAATATCCTGTTTTGTCCTCGGTATTGTAGATAAAGGAAAAGTCATCCTTTGGGGTATTGACTGGTTTTCCTACGTTAACCACTGGCTGGGTATAATCGTTATACGCGATTTTAGTGGCAAAAATATCCAATCCGCCCAGTCCTTGGTGTCCATCGGACGAAAAATATAGTACTCCTTCTTGGGTTATGTACGGGAATGTTTCCCTGGCCAAGGTATTGATATTGTCCCCTAAGTTTTGGATTGGACCATAGGTACCATCACCTATAATCTCTGTTACAAAAATATCCGACTCCCCTAAACTCCCGGGCATATCGGAAACGAAGTAGAGTTTCTTGCCATCTGGGCTCAACATTGGGTGGGCCACGGAATAAGAATCACTATTGAACGGAAGTTCCACAATATTGGTCCACTTTCCATCAATATATTCTGCACTAAAGATTTTTAAGCGTATGATTCCTTCTTCATCCTTCTTCTTTCTTCCATCGAAGAAATTGTTTCGGGTAAAGTACATGGTGGTACCATCTTTAGTGACCACCGATGTGGATTCATGCAATCGAGTGTTTACATCGCCCTCCAGTTTTACTGCCCTATTGTTGGAAACACTATCGGCATTTACTTTGTAAAGGTCTAAAAAATCCCTAGCGTTCCATGTGTGCCTGTACCTCGCAAAATTGCCCGTATCGCGATCGGAAGCGAAAATGAGGCCTTTTTCGTAATAGGCCGCTGCAAAATCTGAATACTTGCTGTTGTACGGGAATGACTTTATGGTATACCTGCCAGAGTTCTCCTCAATTTTGGCCATGTAATCTTCATCAAAATCTACCATGGAAGAGGTCATTTCCTTAAAACTCTGCATAACTTGGGCAGCCTTATCATAGTTCCCTACCGACTTTAAGCTTTGTGCATATCGGAAAACATCTTCGACTGACATCTCATCTGGATAGGTTTCTTCCAACTTTTTATAGGTATCTGCTGCTTCATTGTACTTAGCGTTGAAATAGTATGCGTTCCCTAACCTTTTCAACAAATCTGGGGAGCTATATCCCTTGTCCAATACTTTTTTGTAAATATCTATGGCCGGGCTAAAGGAGTATTGCCTGTAGCGTTCATCGGCCTTTTCCATAACCCTGGCAGTCTGCTTATCGGGAATACTGTCCTGTTGCGCATTTACGTTGACCAGACATCCACAAACGATGATAAATAATGTGAGTATTCTTTTCAGCATTCTAAACATTATTAAAAGAATCTAGGTGATATGGTTCTTTGGAAAGATTTTAACAATTCCAATCTTAGGAATACTTCAAAAGATCCGTCATTGAACTGTGTTCCTCCCAATTCCGTTGTTTCGCGATCATATGCCAATCCCAACATAATCTGATCCGTTACTTGAAAACCGACCAAGCCGCTCACTGCGGCATCCCAACGGTAAGCTGCACCAAAACTGAATTTATTGGCAAACAGGAAGCTTGCGGAAAGGTCTACCTGCAAAGGTGCCCCTCCTACCGCTTTTGTAAGCAACGCTGGTTTAAATTGAAGGTCTGCGCCCAAATCAAAAACATATCCAGTGATCAAATAAATATTCATACGCTCTGCGGAGAGAAAGTTTACTCCATCGTCCGAGTTATCATTGTCAAAATATTCTGATTCCAGAACATTTGGAGCGGAAACTCCTGCATAAAACTTATCTGAGTGATAATAGATTCCAAGTCCAAAGTTAGGAGTGAACCTATTGTCTATATTATTTTGGTTGACTACTTCTTGGTCAAAATTCCGAAGTCTGTTGAAGTCCAAACTCAACATATTCCCACCTGCTTTCAATCCAAAAGATAACTTGGCGTCCATGGAAACATCAATAGTGTAGGATACAACGGCATCCAAATATGTTTCCTGTACCACACCGTCACCAATATTGTCGTTAACAATGGAAATACCGTATCCCAACCTACTGTTGCGTATAGGTGAATGCAAGTTTAAAGTGAAGGTTTCCGGAGCGCCGTCCAAACCTACCCATTGTGATCGGTACAGTCCGGCAAAACTAAGCTGCCCCCTGGACCCAGCGTAAGCAGGGTTGACACTCAAGGTATTATACATGTATTGTGTATACTGGGCATCCTGTTGTGCCATTGCACCCGTGGATACAATTCCAATAAACAATAACGTAGTTAAAAAATGTTTTTTTACCATTCTATCAATATCTTATCTGCTTATATAAATGTATTCGGAGTCTGTGAAGCTTCCCTGCACGGTTTCGTAATTAAAAATATAAAAATACACCCCTGCCGGAAGGTAATCGTTTACGCTCAAAGCTGATTTACCTCTAACACGTCCATCGAAAACATTGTTTACATTATCGTAGTTGTTGCCTTCAAATACAAGGGTTCCCCAACGATTAAATATTCTGATGGAGCTCGATTTGATATACTCGACACCTCGAATGAAGAGAAAGTCATTTTTTAAATCCCCGTTCGGTGTCAACATTTGGTTTACTTCGATAGCTTCAACTACCACCGTAACCGTGGCCGTGTCACAATTGTTTGGGTTGGCCGTTTCACATATCGTATATTCAATGGTGTAAGTACCGGGTTGTGTTCCTGGTGCAACGGATACACTCCCATCTTCGTTTACAGTAAGTCCATTTGTTGGGGCAGAAGTTAATATTACATCGATCATGGATACTGCCTCACCGTTCAAAGTATCGTTGAACAGTACATCGCTATTGGCAATCAATCCACCTCCAGCACCTGCATTATATGTATCATCAATGGCATCTATAACATTATCCCCACCTTGCATTACTTCAACGGTAACCGTAGCAGAATCACAATTGTTCACATCCAAAACATCACAAATGGTATAATTGATCGTGTATGTGCCTGCTTCGGTTCCTGGAGCCACACTTACGCTTCCATCTTCGTTGATGATGAGTTGGTCGGTGGGTGTGGAGGTCAATATAACATCAGCAAGGGTTGCTGCTTCTCCATTATAGGTGTCGTTGGACAGAACGTTGCTATCTGCAATCACACCATCTTCTCCCACACTTGCTGTGTAGTTATTATCCACTGCATCGATAACATTCCCTGTTCCTTGCATTACTTCAACAGTAACCGTAGCGGAATCACAATTGTTTACATCCAAAACATCACAGATGGTATAATTGATCGTGTATGTGCCTGCTTCGGTCCCTGGAGCCACACTTACGCTTCCATCTTCGTTGATGGTAAGTTCGTTAGTCGGTGTAGAGGTCAATATAACATCGGTAAAAGTTACAGGCTCACCATTATACGTATCATTGGACAGTACGTTGCCATCTGCAATCACACCATCTTCTCCCACACTTGCTGTGTAGTTATCATCAACTGCATCGATAACATTCCCTGTTCCTTGCATTACTTCAACGGTAACCGTAGCCGAATCGCAATTAGCTGGGTCAGTAGCATCACAGATAGTATAGTTGATGGTATAGGTACCTGCTTCGGTCCCGGGCACAACGCCTACACTTCCATCTTCGTTGATGATAAGTTCGTCGGTTGGTGTGGAGGTCAATATTACATCGGCCAAGGTTACAGGTTCACCGTTATACGTATCATTGGACAGTACGTTGCTATCCGCAATCACGCCATCTTCCCCTACACTTGCTGTGTAGTTATCATCCGCTGCATCCAATACATTTGCACCAACCTCAATATAAATGGTTGCTGAAGCGCAAACACTTGGGTCGGGCAAAATATTACATACTTGATAAATTATGGTAACCGTTGAATTGGATTCGGACGCTACAGGAGTATAGTTTACAAAGCCGGTCTCATCATCAAAAGTGACCGTACCACTTGCATCTCCTCCAATTCTTGACAAATTTGTCACCCCTACGTTGATAGGATCGTTGTTAGGGAGATAATCATCGTTCTCTAAAATATTAATTGCAACCTCGGTAAGTGCCGGTGTTGAACCAAAGTCATCGTTAGCATTGGCCGTTAATGGATCTGGGTCCGTTTCATTTGGATTACCATCACCATCACAGTCCAAAGCTTCCCAATCTGCAGATTGTGGCAAGGTCACACTTTCTGGGTTATAATCGCAGGGATCTAATGGATCCGTGCCATCTTCTTTTTCATCTTCGTTCGTAACACCGTCCCCGTCACAATCAGAACTGTTCCAAGTTGAATCTGGGTCAACTGTTTGACTGTCGAGCACAAAATCACATGGGTCCTGAGGGTCCGTTCCGTCCTCTTTTTCATCACCATTGGTAACACCGTCACCATCGCAATCTGCCTCAAGGTAGTCACCTGTTTGTGGTAAGGTTATACTTTCTGGGTTATAGTCGCAGGGATCAAATGGATCAGTACCATCTTCTTTTTCATCTTCGTTGGTGACCCCATCTCCATCGCAATCAGCAGTTAAATAATCTCCAGTTTGTGGCTGAGTGATATGCTCTTCAATAAAATCGCAAGGGTCGGTTGGGTCGGTTCCATCTTCCTCTTCATCCTCATCGGTAACTCCATCACCATCTGTATCTGTATCATTATCCAAATAGTCTGGCGTGCCGTCTTCATCGGTATCATCATTGGTGGGGTCGCCATCACCATTGGCATCTTCGTCCGGAGTATCTATTCCATCACCGTCATCATCAATATCTCGATAGTTAACATCCTCAGTACCATCTCTATCTGGTAGATCAGTTGCAGGATTTTCAATTTCATCGTTCACATCAAAGCCGTCATTTACATCACTGCCTTCATAGCCGTCGTCAAGTCCATCACCATCCGAATCTACACCTGTATAGGTCCAATCGGGTATTCCATCAAAATTGAAGTCGTTCCCTTCATTATTATCCGGCACCCAGTCATTATCACTGTCGTCATCCAAATAATCCGGAGTTCCGTCAGCATCAGTATCTTCTAATGAAAGCCCCATTGTATCACCACTTTCGTAGGCATCGTCAAGACCATTTCCATTAAGGTCGTCTCCGGATGGAGGAATGTACTCGAAAGTTGGTTGCGCCTCTACGTTGTCCGGTATACCATCGTCATCACTATCAATATCCAGTCTATCGGGGTACCCATCATCATCACTATCAATATCTTCGCTAAAATTGACCGTTTGTGGGTCATTAAAATTATCTAAACATGTAAATTGTATACCGGCCTGTCTAGCCACGTTCGTTTTAAAATTGTCATCCACATCGGCCTGAATTCCAAAACGGAAGACAAAAGAGTCAATGTTTAAGAACTCAACAGCAACATTTACGGAGGGGTGCTCATTTGAAATACCATCATATTCCCGGGTACCTCCATTCACTAAAAATCCTCCCGTGGTGTTCTGAACCGTTATTTCATTATCGGCATCGAGGGTGTAGCTTGCCGGTGTATTGAATCGATTATATTCTTGATATTCATCATTTCCATCAACATCAATAAAGTTTGCGCTTAGTTCTTCTAAAACAACAGGTATATCTGTGCCCTGGTCCACAAAGGAAATCCTAAAATCTACGTAAGGTCTTCTTTCCTCCGATGTTGTGGTGAAATAAATTTCTGGTTTAAAAAATTCTGCGTCGGTCTCATTCTGGTCAAAATATAAAATTTCACCATTCACCACTTTTTCTATGGTGACCAATGCATCTAAATCTTCAGTTACGTTCTGATAGCGATAAACAGCACCTTCGGAAAGCGCATCGCCCGACTCCAAGGTTGGTTCCATTCCAAAATCTAATTTAGGAACTGTACTGCAATCAAAATCTGTACTTACCACACTGGATTCGTTCTGATCGAGTATACCATCATTGTCCGAATCCATATCCAGATAATCCGGCACATCATCACTGTCTGTATCTATAGGCGTCAGGCCATTTCCTGCACCTGGGGAATCCTCATAAATATCATCCAACCCATTCCCATCGGAATCCACACCGGAAGGTAACTGAAAGTCTGCAAAGTTTTGCGCTTCGTAATTGTCCAACAATCCGTCACCATCGGAATCCAAGTCCAGATAATTCGGGATACCATCACCATCGGAATCGGTCGGGTTGGTAGCGGGATTGTTATCGCCATCCAAGTTTGCATCTTCCACAACGTCCAATATACCATCGTTATCACTGTCGATATCAACACTATCAGGTACGCCATCACCATCAGAGTCGGTATTTCCGCTCATTAAAAAGGAGTCAGCCATACGCATCATTGGACTAATTGCCGGGACAATGGTAGAATATATAGGCAATCCCAAAAATAGAAGTAACAATAGTAGTGCGCTCTTCTTGAAATTCAAGAAAGTAATTTTTTCCATAAATGATTAAGTTTTGGTCAACTAATCACCATGGCAACAAGTGGTTCTCGTAATTGTAAGAAAATTGGGGTTTTCTTATTGGTTTTAATATCTCCGGTCCTTTCGACACACTTCGATACAATCAGGTCACATAATTAACCCATTTAACATTTACCTCCTATTTTTATCGATAAAAGGTGATTTCCTCATCATTAGTTACCTCTTCCATGTGTTTTTACAAATGGATAATCCCTATTATGGAGGATTTATTTAAAACCGACGAAAATTACCTTTCTTTTTGGTTTTGGCTCGTTTAAATCCTTTATTTTTTTTCCAATTATATTAACAATCCCGAATCACACTAAAAATGAGTGGCAAAACATATAAATCCTGTATTTTTGCCGAAATTTTTGTTGATGGAATTTGAAAAGGAAATAGCGAAACGAAGAACTTTTGGCATTATCTCCCACCCCGATGCCGGAAAAACAACCTTGACCGAAAAATTACTATTGTTCGGTGGTGCAATCCAAGAAGCTGGCGCGGTAAAAAGCAATAAAATCAAAAAATCGGCAACCAGCGACTTTATGGAGATTGAGCGCCAAAGGGGGATTTCCGTAGCTACTTCCGTTTTGGCCTTTATTTACAAAGACAAAAAAATCAACATTCTGGATACTCCCGGACACAAGGATTTTGCCGAGGACACTTTCCGAACCCTAACCGCAGTTGATAGCGTGATTGTGGTAATCGACGTTGCCAAGGGTGTGGAGGAACAGACCGAAAAGTTGGTGGAGGTTTGCCGTATGCGCAACATCCCCATGATTGTATTTATCAACAAATTGGACCGTGAAGGCAAGGATGCGTTTGACCTTTTGGACGAAGTGGAGCAAAAATTAGGCTTAACAGTAACCCCACTGAGTTTTCCAATAGGAATGGGATACGATTTTAAAGGCATTTACAACATCTACGAAAAAAACATCAACCTTTTTAGCGGCAACAGCAAAAAGAACATCGAAGAAACCATTGCCTTTGACAATCTGGACAATCCAGAACTTGAAAAAATAATCGGTACAGATACCGCCGAAGAACTGCGCGATAATTTGGAACTTGTAGCTGGTGTTTACCCAGATTTTGATAAAGAAGCCTACTTAAAAAGTGAGTTGCAACCTGTGTTTTTTGGTTCTGCACTAAACAATTTTGGGGTGCGGGAATTGTTGGACTGTTTTGTGAACATTGCTCCATCCCCTAGACCAAAAAAAGCTGAGGAGCGTCTGGTAAAGGCCAATGAAAAGGATTTTTCCGGTTTTGTTTTTAAAATCCATGCCAATATGGATCCCAAACACCGAGATCGTTTGGCCTTTGTTAAAATTGTGTCGGGTACCTTTGAAAGAAACACTCCCTATTTGCACGTGCGACAAGGCAAAAAACTGAAATTCTCCAGCCCAAATGCTTTTTTTGCAGAAAAAAAGGAAATTGTGGACATCTCCTATCCGGGTGATATTGTAGGGCTTCACGATACTGGAAACTTCAAAATTGGGGATACTTTGACCAGTGGTGAAGAACTGCACTACAAAGGCATTCCAAGCTTTTCACCGGAGCACTTTAGGTACATCAACAATGCCGACCCCATGAAAGCCAAACAATTGTACAAGGGCATTGATCAGCTTATGGACGAAGGGGTAGCACAGCTTTTTACCTTGGAAATGAACGGAAGAAAGGTGATTGGTACCGTGGGAGCATTGCAGTATGAAGTAATCCAGTATAGATTGGAGCACGAGTACGGTGCTAAATGTACCTACGAAAACTTTCCTGTGCACAAAGCTTGCTGGGTGGAGCCTGAAGATGAAAAAAACGAGGAGTTTCAAGAGTTTAAACGGGTAAAGCAAAAGTTCCTGGCCACGGATAAAAAAGGACAGCTTGTATTTTTGGCTGATTCTCCGTTTTCACTTCAAATGACCCAACAAAAATACCCTTCGGTAAAACTGCACTACACTTCGGAGTTTGAGTGAAAATCCACCATTACAAACCCTACAGAATTCTGAATATTAGAACTTTGCAAGTTTAATGTGCCATTTTTTTGTACATTGGATAGCATAACCAATTAAATAAAAATATTATGACGACTTCAGTAAAACCACCTACTTGGTTCTGGGTGGTGAGTGTTATTGCTCTTCTATGGAATTTGATGGGCGTTGGCAACTATCTTAACCAAGCTTTTAACCAAATGACACTTTTGGAAAGTATGGATCAAGCGCAACGGGAAGTTTTTGAAGGAATCCCTGCATGGGCGACCGCCGCATTTGCCATTGCTGTTTTTTCCGGAGCCTTGGCATCAATTGGTCTGTTGCTCCGAAAAAAATGGGCTCGTCCACTTTTTGTTATTTCACTCATTGCAGCTGTGGCACAATTTATCCATTGGCTGTTTATTTCCAATGCCGTTGAAGCTTTTGGACCTTCCACATACGCCATGCCCGCTATCATTACAATAATAGGCATCTACCTCGTTTTCTTTTCAAAAAAGGGAATCGAGAAAGGCTGGTTGACGTAAAAAAGTTAAAGACCTGAACAAGAAAATTTTTATATCAATATCAGGCACTGTCGAGATTGTAGATAAAGTGGTGTCCTTTAACGTTCTCGACTACCCCTTCGACTGCTCAGGATGACAGCTCGAACTGACACATCAATTTTGCAAAGGTAGTTTTATGCTTCGCCAGTAGGGCCGAAATTTAATGGAATCGCAGGTTGTTCGTAATCCTGGATTGTACCGTGCGCCTGCTCAAATCTATTCACATTATCATTCAGTGCCTTTAACAGCTTCTTGGCATGCTGAGGCGTTAAAATGATTCTACTCTTCACTTTTGCCTTGGGTGCACCCGGCATCAAACTAATGAAGTCCACGACAAACTCGGATACGGAGTGGTTGATGATGGCCAGATTGGAATAGGTTCCCTCCGCCGTTTTCTCATCCAACTCTATATTGATCTGCTTCTGCTTTTTCTTTTCTTCAGCCATGTTACTTGTATTAAAAAGAAAACCCCGGCCTAAAGGCCAGGGTTTGTTTTTATTTAGAATTTGAATTCCTCTTTGCGGGCCATGATTTCATCGTACTCCTCTTTGGAACCTACAATGATGCTGTCATAATCCCTCATACCGGTACCGGCTGGAATTTTATGTCCTACAATTACATTTTCCTTCAATCCTTCCAAGGTATCCACTTTACCGCTTACCGCAGCTTCGTTCAATACTTTGGTGGTTTCTTGGAACGATGCAGCCGAGATAAAGGACTTGGTCTGCAACGATGCTCTAGTGATACCCTGCAAGATTGGCGTAGCAGTTGCTGCGACAGCATCTCTTGCGGTTACCAAGGTTTTGTCCTCTCTTCTAAGAATTGAGTTCTCGTCCCTTAGCTCACGTACTGTCAAAATCTGTCCTGGTTTCAATCTTTCAGAATCACCAGCATCCTCAACAACTTTTTTACCGAAAATTTCATCATTTTCGTTGATAAAGTCGTCTTTGTGCACCAATTGATTCTCTAGGAAGATGGTATCTCCTGGATCTTGAATCTTCACTTTACGCATCATTTGTCTTACAACAACTTCAAAGTGCTTATCGTTAATTTTCACACCTTGTAAACGGTAAACTTCTTGTACTTCGTTTACCAAGTATTGCTGTACTGCTGATGGTCCTTTGATGGCCAAGATGTCTTCTGGTGTAATGGAACCATCGGACAATGGCATACCTGCACGCACGTAGTCATTTTCCTGAACCAAAATCTGGTTGGACAACTTAACCAAGTACTTTTTGATATCTCCTGTCTTGGACTCGATGATAATCTCACGGTTACCACGCTTGATCTTACCGAAGGATACCACACCATCAATCTCAGAAACAACTGCTGGGTTGGATGGGTTACGTGCTTCGAAAAGCTCGGTTACCCTTGGAAGACCACCGGTAATATCCCCTGCCTTGGCAGATTTACGTGGGATTTTCACCAAAATCTTACCTTCTTTCACCTTCTCGCCATCATCAATCATAAGGTGGGAACCAACTGGCAAGTTGTAAGAACGCAATGTTTCGCCTTTGCTATCCTTGATCAACAAGGTTGGGATAAGTTTCTTGTTTCTAGTTTCAGAAATTACTTTCTCTTGGAAACCGGTCTGTTCATCGATTTCAACTTGGTAAGTAACCCCTTGCTCAATGTTCTCGTAGGCAATCTGTCCGGAGAACTCGGAAACAATCACACCGTTATATGGATCCCATTCACAAATCACGGTTCCTTTGGCAATCTTTTCACCGTTTTTGATGAACAATTGAGAACCATAAGGAATGTTATTTGTACTTAGGGTAATTCCAGTTTTTGGATCAATAATTTTAACTTCTGAGGTCCTGGAAATTACAATGTTGGTTTTTCCACCTTCACTGTTTTCTCCTTCAACAAGCCTTAGATCTTCGATTTCGGCGATACCGTCAAACTTGGATTCCAACTTGTTGTCCTCGGAAATGTTACCTGCAATACCACCCACGTGGAAGGTACGCAACGTTAGCTGTGTACCGGGCTCACCGATGGACTGTGCAGCAACAACACCTACGGCTTCTCCTCGCTGTACCATTTTGTTGGTCGCTAGGTTTCTACCGTAACATTTGGCGCAGATTCCTTGTGGAGCCTCACAGGTCAATGGAGACCTTACTTCTATTTTCTCGATTGGAGCGGCTTCTACCCTTCTTACATCTGCTTCATTGATTTCTTGGCCTGCTCTCAGCACAAGCTCTTCAGTCAATGGGTTGTACACATCGTGCAACGATACCCTACCTAAAATCCTTTCACCAAGGGTTTCAACAATCTCCTCGTTTTTCTTCAATGGTTCCACCTCGATACCTCTCAGGGTTTCACAATCCTCGCTGTTCACGATAACATCTTGCGACACATCAACCAAACGTCTGGTCAAGTAACCTGCATCCGCCGTTTTCAAAGCAGTATCCGCAAGACCTTTACGCGCACCGTGGGTAGAGATAAAGTATTCCAAAATCGACAATCCTTCCTTAAAGTTAGAAAGAATCGGGTTTTCGATAATCTCACCACCACCTGCGGTAGATTTTTTAGGCTTGGCCATCAATCCACGCATACCGGTCAACTGACGAATCTGCTCTTTGGAACCCCTTGCACCTGAATCCAACATCATGTATACGGAGTTGAATCCTTGTTTGTCTTCACGAATTCGCTTCATGGCCAATTCGGTCAACATGGCATTGGTAGATGTCCAAACATCAATAACCTGGTTATATCGCTCGTTGTTGGTAATAAGACCCATGTTGTAGTTCATCATAATACCATCGACCTGCTCGTTTGCCTCGCCGATCATATCCTGCTTTTCTGCTGGAATGATGATATCTCCCAAACTAAAGGATAGACCACCTTTAAAGGCGAAATCGTATCCCATGGCCTTGATCTTGTCCAAGAACTCAGCGGTTGTAGGTACATCGGTCACGGCAAGAATGTCCCCAATAATATTTCTTAGGGCTTTCTTGTTCAATACTTGGTTGATGAATCCTGCTTGTTCTGGCACTTCCGTGTTGAACAATACACGACCTACCGTGGTTTCAATAATTTGATATACCAACTCGCCCTCTTCGTTAAAGTCTTTGGCTCTTACCTTGATTCCGGCATTAAGCGAAACTTTTTTCTCGTTAAAGGCAATCTCTACCTCTTCAGAAGAATAGAAGGTCAATCCTTCACCTAAAACAGGTTCCTCGGGGGTAGATTTTTTCTCCTTGGTCATGTAGTACAATCCCAAAACCATATCCTGAGATGGTACGGTAATCGGAGAACCATTAGCAGGGTTAAGGATGTTTTGTGAAGCCAACATCAATAATTGTGCTTCCAAAATGGCCTCTGGTCCCAATGGCAAGTGAACGGCCATCTGGTCCCCATCAAAATCCGCGTTAAATGCGGTACATGCCAATGGGTGCAAACGAATCGCCTTACCTTCAATAAGTTTAGGCTGGAACGCTTGGATACCCAATCTGTGCAATGTGGGGGCCCGGTTCAATAGTACTGGGTGTCCTTTTAGGACGTTTTCAAGAATGTCCCAAACTACGGGTTCTTTCTTGTCTATAATCTTTTTGGCAGATTTAACGGTCTTTACAATGCCTCTTTCAATCAACTTACGGATGATGAATGGCTTATAAAGCTCGGCCGCCATATCTTTTGGAAGACCACATTCGTACAATTTCAGTTCCGGCCCAACAACAATTACGGAACGAGCGGAGTAATCCACACGTTTACCCAAAAGGTTTTGACGGAAACGACCTTGCTTACCTTTCAATGAATCGGAAAGGGATTTCAATGGTCTGTTGGATTCTGTTTTTACTGCAGATGCTTTTCTTGTGTTATCGAAAAGGGAATCCACCGCTTCTTGAAGCATACGTTTTTCGTTCCTCAAAATCACCTCTGGTGCTTTGATTTCCATCAAACGCTTCAAACGGTTGTTACGGATAATCACCCTTCGGTACAAGTCGTTCAAATCGGAAGTGGCAAAACGACCACCATCCAATGGCACCAACGGACGCAACTCAGGTGGAATTACAGGAATTACCTTCATGATCATCCACTCCGGGTTGTTTTCCCTGTTGTTTTGTGACTCACGTAAAGCCTCAACTACCTGAAGACGCTTCAAGGCTTCGGTCTTACGCTGTTTTGAAGTCTCTGTGTTTGCCTTGTGACGTAGTTCGTAAGACAATTGTTCCAAATCGATTCTGGACAATATCTCGATCAAACATTCGGCACCCATTTTGGCGATGAACTTGTTTGGATCGCTATCTTCCAAGTATTGGTTCTCGGTAGGAATGGATTCCAAAATGTTCAAGTATTCTTCCTCGGTCAAGAAATCCATTTTATTGATTTCCTCACCTTCTGGACCTTTGGCAATACCTGGTTGAATAACCACATACCTTTCGTAGTATATGATCATGTCCAACTTTTTGGAAGGCAATCCCAAAAGGTATCCTATTTTGTTCGGCAGCGAACGGAAGTACCAGATGTGTGCCACAGGAACCACAAGGTTGATGTGTCCTACGCGGTCTCTACGTACTTTTTTCTCCGTCACTTCAACACCACAACGATCACAAACAATTCCACGGTAACGGATTCTCTTGTATTTACCACAGGCACATTCGTAATCCTTTACAGGACCAAAAATACGCTCGCAGAACAATCCATCACGCTCTGGTTTGTGCGTTCTATAGTTTATGGTTTCCGGCTTCAACACCTCGCCACGGGACTCGGCCAAGATAGACTCCGGAGAGGCCAATCCTATGGAAATTTTGTTGAACCTTTTTTGTGCGTTATTATCTTTTATTCTAGCCATAACAATATGGTGATGATATAATTAATGTATATAGTATTCTATTCTTCCAATCTAATATCCAAGCCCAAACCTTTAAGTTCGTGCATCAATACGTTGAAAGATTCTGGCAACCCAGGTTCTGGCATGGTCTCACCTTTAACGATGGTCTCATAGGTCTTGGCCCTTCCGATAACATCATCCGACTTAACGGTCAATATTTCTCTTAGGGTAGATGATGCGCCGTAAGCTTCCAATGCCCAAACTTCCATCTCTCCAAAACGCTGACCACCAAACTGTGCCTTACCACCCAATGGTTGCTGCGTGATCAATGAGTATGGTCCAATAGATCTTGCGTGCATCTTATCATCTACCATGTGACCTAGTTTCAACATGTAGATAACCCCAACGGTTGCTCGTTGATCGAAACGCTGACCTGTTCCACCGTCATAAAGGTAGGTATGCCCAAATCTTGGCACGCCTGCTTCATCGGTAAGTTTGTTGATCTCATCCAATGAGGCTCCATCGAAAATCGGGGTCGCATATTTTTGACCCAATTTTTGTCCGGCCCAGCCCAATACGGTTTCATAAATCTGACCAATGTTCATCCTTGATGGTACACCAAGTGGGTTCAATACAATGTCCACTGGGGTTCCATCTTCCAAGAATGGCATATCCTCTTGACGAACGATACGTGCAACAATACCTTTGTTACCGTGACGACCAGCCATCTTATCACCTACTTTAAGCTTACGCTTTTTGGCAATGTAGACTTTGGCCAACTTCATGATACCTGCAGGAAGCTCATCCCCTACTGAGATGGTAAACTTGTCCCTTCTTAGGTTACCTTGAATATCGTTCAATTTGATTTTATAGTTGTGCAACAAGTCGGCAACCAAAGCATTGGTAGCGTCGTCTGTTGTCCAGCTTCCACCGACCAAGTGAGCGAAATCGTCTACGGCATTCAACATTTTGATGGTGTATTTCTTTCCTTTTGGAAGTACTTCTTCACCCAAATCGTTGATTACGCCTTGTGATGTTTTTCCGCTGATCAAACTGAACAATTTCTCGATCAATTCGTCTTTCAGTTGTTGGAACTTCACTTCGTAGTCCATCTCCAATCTGGCGATGGCTTCTTTATCTTCGGAACGTTTTCTCTTGTCCTTAATGGAACGCGAGAACAATTTCTTGTCGATAACCACACCTCTCAACGATGGTGAAGCTTTCAATGAAGCATCCTTAACGTCACCTGCTTTGTCACCAAAGATGGCACGCAACAGTTTTTCTTCAGGAGTTGGGTCTGATTCTCCTTTTGGAGTAATCTTACCGATCAAAATATCCCCTGGTTTCACTTCGGCACCGATGCGGATCATACCGTACTCGTCCAAATCCTTGGTAGCTTCTTCGGATACGTTTGGAATATCGTTGGTCAATTCCTCTGCACCCAATTTGGTATCCCTTACTTCCAAAGAATACTCATCAACGTGGATGGAGGTAAAGATATCTTCACGAACAACTTTTTCAGAGATCACGATCGCATCCTCAAAGTTGTATCCTTTCCAAGGCATAAAGGCGACCTTCATGTTTCTACCCAAGGCCAATTCACCTTTTTCGGTAGCGTAACCTTCGCAAAGCACTTGACCTTTTTTCACTTTGTCGCCTTTTCTTACGATGGGCTTCAAGTTGATGCTGGTCCCTTGGTTTGTTTTTCTAAACTTCACCAATTGGTAGGTCTTCGAATCATCGTCAAAGCTTACCAAGCGCTCTTCTTCGGTCCTTGTATATTTTATGGTGATTTTCTGTGAATCCACATATTCCACAACTCCATCTCCCTCGGCATTGATCAATACTCGAGAATCTGTAGCTACTTGTCTTTCCAGACCTGTACCTACAATTGGAGAATCCGGTCTCAACAACGGAACTGCTTGACGCATCATGTTCGATCCCATCAAGGCACGGTTCGCATCATCGTGCTCCAAGAAAGGAATCAAGGATGCGGAAATGGATGCAATTTGGTTCGGTGCAACATCTGTGTACTTCACCTCTGTTGGATCCACAACCGGGAAATCACCTTCTTCACGGGCAATTACCTTTTCTCTTTCAATAGTACCATCTTCTGCCAATGGAATGTTGGCCTGGGCAATCTTCATTCCTTCTTCTTCCTCTGCACTTAGGTACATGTGGTTTTTAGTGTCCACTTTACCATTCTCTACTTTACGGTAAGGAGTTTCCAAGAAGCCCATATTGTTCACCTTCGCAAATACGGACAAGGAAGAAATCAAACCAATGTTCGGTCCTTCAGGTGTCTCGATTGGACACAATCTTCCGTAGTGTGTATAGTGAACGTCACGCACCTCGAAACCTGCTCTTTCACGGGAAAGACCACCTGGCCCCAATGCGGACAATCTTCTTTTGTGTGTAATCTCTGCCAACGGGTTGGTCTGGTCCATGAACTGGGACAACTGGTTGGTTCCGAAGAAGGAGTTGATCACGGAGGACAATGTCTTCGCGTTGATCAAATCTATCGGGGTAAACACCTCGTTGTCACGAACGTTCATACGCTCACGGATGGTACGTGCCATACGCGCCAAACCTACACCAAATTGTGAGGACAATTGCTCACCTACGGTTCTTACACGACGGTTGGACAAGTGATCGATATCATCAATCTCTGCTTTGGAGTTAATCAACTCAATCAAATACTTGATAATGGTGATGATATCTTCTTTGGTCAACACTTGTTTGTCCATTCCGATATCCAAGCCCAATTTCTTGTTCATTCTGTAACGCCCTACCTCACCTAGGTTGTAACGTTGGTCTGAGAAGAACAATTTGTCGATAATCCCACGAGCTGTTTCCTCATCTGGCGGCTCGGCATTACGCAATTGTCTGTAAATGTGCTCTACCGCTTCTTTTTCGGAGTTGGTAGGATCTTTTTGCAACGTGTTGTGGATGATGGCGTAATCGGATTGTGCATTGTTCTCCTTGTGAAGCAAAATGGTCTTCACATCGGCATCAATGATTTCATCGATATGCTCTTTTTCCAAAACGGTATCACGATCAAGTACAATTTCGTTTCGTTCGATGGAAACCACTTCTCCCGTATCCTCGTCCACGAAATCCTCATGCCATGTGTTCAACACCCTGGCGGCCAATTTACGGCCCAATACTTTTTTAAGTCCGGTCTTGGAAACTTTTACTTCTTCCGAAAGGTCGAAGATTTCCAAAATATCCTTGTCCCTTTCAAAGCCAATGGCACGGAACAAAGTGGTTACCGGTAATTTTTTCTTCCTATCAATGTAGGCATACATCACCGAGTTGATGTCGGTGGCGAATTCAATCCAAGATCCTTTGAAAGGAATTACCCTGGCCGAATACAATTTTGTTCCATTTGCGTGGAAAGACTGTCCAAAGAAAACCCCTGGAGATCTGTGCAACTGGGATACTACAACGCGTTCTGCTCCGTTGATCACAAAGGTTCCACTAGGAGTCATATAGGGGATAGTTCCCAAATACACATCCTGTACGATAGTTTCGAAATCCTCGTGTTCTGGATCGGTACAGTATAATTTTAAACGTGCCTTTAAGGGTACGCTATAGGTAAGTCCACGCTCTATACATTCTTGGATGGAATATCTTGGTGGATCAATGAAGTAATCCAAAAACTCAAGTACAAACTGGTTTCTGGTATCTGTGATTGGAAAATTCTCCATGAAGGTGTTGTAGAGACCTTCGTTTCCTCTTTCGTCAGATTTAGTTTCAAGCTGGAAAAAGTCTTGGAACGATTTTATCTGAATGTCCAAGAAATCCGGATATTCCGGTATGTTCTTAGCGGATGCGAAATTAACTCTTTCAATAGTGTTTGTGAACATCTATGGACAAATTTTGATCGTGAATACTATGTGGGGGTTCGTGTACGGCTTTATACACTCCTTATATAAATAGGCTAAGGTCTAACCAAAAAATGGAAAGACCTTAACCAAGTTCTTATGGGAAAAGCGATTATTTAAGCTCAACTTCTGCTCCTGCTTCTTCCAATGATTTTTTGATACCTTCTGCCTCATCTTTGGCAACACCTTCTTTAACAGCTTTTGGTGCGCTGTCTACGATTTCTTTAGCGTCTTTTAGTCCAAGACCGGTCAATTCCTTAACCAATTTTACGACTGCCAATTTAGAACCACCGGCAGCTGTAAGGATTACATCAAATTCTGATTTTTCCTCAGCAGCTTCACCTTCGCCTCCACCAGCGGCAGCACCACCGGCAACGGCTACTGCAGCAGCAGCAGGCTCAATACCATATTCTTCTTTTAAAATGTCGGCCAATTCATTTACCTCTTTTACTGTAAGGTTTACCAACTGTTCTGCAAAATCTTTTAAATCTGCCATTTTTCTATCGTTTAATAAAAATGTTTAAAAATATACTTAGTTTATTGTGCGCGAATTATTCTTTCTCAGAAAGGGTTTTAAGGATACCTGCCAATTTACCGCCTCCGGACTTAAGTCCAGAAATAACGTTTTTGGCCGGTGATTGTAACAATCCGATGATATCCCCGATAACTTCCTCTTTGGACTTGATGTTAACAAGTGCATCAAGATAGTTATCCCCAATGTAAATGGCCTCTTCGATAAAGGCACCTTTTAATACGGGCTTTTCTGATTTTTTTCTAAAGTTCTTGATAAGTTTCGCAGGTGCGTTCCCTGTTTCGGACAACATCAATGATGTATTACCTTTCAATACATCGGGAAGTTCACCAAATTCCTTATCAGAAGCTTCCATTGCTTTTGCAAGCAAGGTGTTCTTTACGACCGCAAGCTTAATGTTCGCCTTAAAACACGCTCTTCTTAAATTGGAGGTGTCCACGGCATTCAACCCTGATATATCCGCCAAGTAAATGTTGGGATTATCAGTCAACTGTGCAGTCAAGTCTTTTATTACTGTTGCTTTTTCTTCTCTTGTCATAGTTAAAAAAATTGAACTACCAGTTATTGAACTGCTTTTGGATCTAATTGAATACTAGGACTCATGGTACTTGACAAGTAAATACTTCTCATGTACACACCTTTTGCAGCAGATGGCTTCATTTTCACCAAGGTGTCAATCAACTCCCTAGCGTTTCCTGCGATTTTGTCCGCAGAGAAAGAAGCTTTTCCGATTGCAGCGTGTACAATACCTGTTTTGTCCACTTTAAAGTCAATTTTACCGGCCTTAACATCGGATACTGCTTTGGCAACATCCATTGTTACGGTTCCAGTTTTAGGATTGGGCATTAAACCTCTAGGTCCCAAAATTCTACCTAATGGTCCCAATTTACCCATAACGCTTGGCATGGTGATGATTACATCAACATCGGTCCAACCGCCTTTAATTTTTTCCAAATATTCGTCCAACCCTACAAAGTCAGCGCCAGCTTCTTTAGCTTCTGCTTCTTTGTCTGGAGTCACCAATGCCAAAACTTTTACGTCTTTACCAGTTCCGTGAGGAAGGGTAACAACGCCTCGCACCATTTGATTTGCTTTTCTTGGATCTACACCCAAACGAACTGCCAAATCAATGGAAGCGTCAAATTTTACATTGGTTATTTCTTTTACTAAAGCTGATGCCTCTTCCAAAGAATAGAGTTTGTTCTTATCTATTTTGGATTGGGCTTCTTTTTGCTTTTTAGTCAATCTTGCCATTTCTTAATTGCTTTAAGATTTTAAAAAGGTCTCTGTCCGGCTATTTTCAAGCCCATAGATCTTGCAGTACCCGCAACCATACTCATTGCAGATTCTACGGTAAAAGCATTTAAATCCACCATTTTATCTTCGGCGATTGCTTTTACTTGATCCCAGGTTACTGAACCGTTTTTAACCCTGTTAGGTTCGCCAGATCCTTTTTTAATCTTAGCTGCTTCCATCAATTGAACTGCCGCAGGTGGTGTTTTTACAACAAAATCGAAAGATTTATCCTTGTAAACGGTGATAACGACCGGCAATACCTTGCCTGGTTTGTCCTGTGTACGAGCATTAAACTGCTTACAGAACTCCATGATGTTAACACCAGCAGCACCTAAGGCGGGTCCAACCGGTGGCGATGGGTTCGCAGCACCTCCCCTAACTTGTAATTTAACTACCTTATCTACTTCTTTTGCCATTGTTTCTAATTAAATTTAAAGTGTGTCAATTGGAAGCAACACAGCTTTATATATGTAACAGCTCTTGTTATACTTTTTCTACTTGCATATAGCTTAGTTCCAATGGTGTTTTTCTTCCGAAAATCTTTACCATTACTTCCAGCTTACGCTTTTCTTCATTGATTTTTTCAACAGTTCCATTAAATCCGTTGAAAGGTCCATCAATAACCTTAACCGTTTCTCCCAACACAAATGGAATCGCAACATTGTCTGTATTAACAGCCAACTCGTCCACTTTCCCCAACATACGGTTTACTTCAGATTTTCTTAAAGGAATTGGGTCTCCACCCTTAACTTCGCCCAAGAAACCGATTACATTGGTAATTGAACGAATGATGTGAACCATTTCCCCTCCAAGATTGGCCTTTATCATGATATATCCCGGAAAGTACACACGTTCTTTATTTATTTTCTTTCCGTTTCTGATCTGAACAACTTTTTCGGTAGGCACTAGAACTTCTTCAAGGTAATCGCCAAAACCTGCGCGCTCTACCTCACTTTCTATATAGCCTTTGATCTTGTTTTCTTGACCACTGACCGCTCTAACCACATACCATTTCTTTTCAAGTACCTCAGACATATCGACCGATCTTTATCCTATTAACTTATCAAAATACAACGTAATCAAGCTACTGAACAAGGAATCCACCCCCCATGTTGCCAAAGCAAACAAGATGGAGAAAACAGCTACAATAACCATTAGATTGGAAGCTTTTCCTTTTTCCAACCACGTAACATTGTTCTTAAGTTCTTCTAATGATTCCTTTATGTAAGTGACCATGATTTTTTATGTATTATTCTTGCATGCTTCGACTGCGCTCAACACAGGCTTCAGAGAGATATTCATCCCGTCACGCTAACGTCTTTTCTTTTTGCACGGGAGGAGAGACTCGAACTCCCGACACCTGGTTTTGGAGACCAGTGCTCTACCAACTGAGCTACACCCGTTTATAATTACACTGAAAGGTATCCCGAGAAAATCGGAACACCCTTGAGTGCAATTTTATTATAAAATGAATCTTAATCTAGAATCTCAGTAACCTGACCGGCACCTACTGTTCTACCACCCTCACGGATAGCGAAACGTAGACCTACGCTACAAGCTACAGGCTGGATCAAATCCACAGTAATTGTCAAGTTATCACCTGGCATTACCATCTCAACACCGTCAGGCAAGTTAATGTTACCAGTAACGTCGGTAGTTCTCAAGTAGAACTGAGGACGGTAGTTGTTGTGGAATGGTGTGTGACGACCACCTTCTTCTTTTTTAAGGATATAAACCTCAGCTTTAAATTTAGCGTGTGGCTTAACTGAACCTGGCTTACAGATAACCATACCTCTTTTGATATCAGATTTCTCGATACCTCTCAAAAGAAGTCCTACGTTATCACCAGCTTCACCTCTATCCAAAATCTTACGGAACATTTCAACCCCTGTAATAGTGGAAGTCAATTTCTCAGCACCCATACCGATGATATCAACAGGGTCACCTGTATTGGCAACACCAGTTTCGATACGACCAGTAGCAACGGTTCCCCTACCTGTAATGGTAAATACATCTTCAATCGGCATAAGGAAGTCTTTGTCAACTTCACGCTCAGGCTCCTCGATCCACTCATCAACAGCTTTCATCAACTCCATAACTGTGTCAACCCACTTTTGCTCACCGTTCAAAGCACCAAGTGCAGAACCAGCGATAACAGGACCATTGTCACCATCGTACTCGTAGAAAGAAAGCAATTCTCTAACTTCCATTTCAACAAGTTCCAAAAGCTCTTCATCATCCACCATGTCAACTTTGTTCAAGAAAACAACGATACGTGGAATACCAACCTGACGTCCCAATAGGATGTGCTCACGAGTTTGTGGCATTGGACCATCCGTAGCGGCCACAACCAAGATAGCACCGTCCATCTGAGCAGCACCAGTAACCATGTTCTTTACGTAATCCGCGTGACCAGGACAGTCAACGTGTGCGTAGTGACGGTTTTCTGTTTGGTACTCAACGTGTGAAGTGTTGATTGTAATACCTCTTTCTTTTTCTTCAGGAGCGTTGTCAATAGAATCAAAGCTTCTTGTTTCAGACAAACCTGCGTTGGCCAATACAGTGGTAATAGCAGCGGTCAATGTAGTTTTACCGTGATCCACGTGTCCAATGGTACCAATATTTAAGTGCGGTTTGGAACGATCAAAAGTTTCCTTTGCCATTTTAAATAATTTTAATCTTAGTTTATATTAGTGTACAAATCGTTTTGAGCCAATGACGGGATTTGAACCCGTGACCTCTTCCTTACCAAGGAAACGCTCTACCCCTGAGCTACACCGGCCTATGGGTTATCAGGTTTAGAGTTTAAAGTTACAAGTCTAGCTCGTCAAAACTTCAACCTTCGTCTTGAAATCAAAGTTTCAAGTTTAGAGCGGGAGACCGGGTTCGAACCGGCGACATTCAGCTTGGAAGGCTGACGCTCTACCAACTGAGCTACTCCCGCATTTTTATGGATTTTCATCCAAAGATTCCATTATTTCAAAAAACCTTCTTTCCCGGTTGTTCCGACGAACAACTTTTGTGGGGGGAGCAGGATTCGAACCTGCGAAGGTAAAAACCAACAGATTTACAGTCTGTCCTCGTTGGCCGCTTGAGTATCCCCCCGCCTTAATTTTCAGTAACTTACGAGCCGATAGAGGGACTCGAACCCACGACCTGCTGATTACAAATCAGCTGCTCTAGCCAGCTGAGCTATATCGGCATTTCACCGCTTTTTACTCACTAAAAAAGCCCGCTATTTCTAACGGACTGCAAATGTATATATTTATATTTTAATTCAAAATAAATTTTGAAAAATTTTCATCACGCCTTCGCCCTCAGTTTTTCCTTCTTTTTCACTAACTGCCTTTCCAAGGAACTACAGGCCGAATCCACAGCCTCTTCAAACGACTTACATTGTTTTTTTACCATGAATTTGTCCCGAGGGACAAACACCATGATTTCCACGATCTTATTTTCTTTAGCACTTGTGTTTTCAACTTTTAAATATACATCCGATTCAATGACCTTGTCATAGAACAATTCCATCTTGTCCATTCGTTTTTGGACAAAGTCGAGGAGTTTTCCATCAGCTGTAAAATTTACCGATTGTGCGTTTACTTTCATAAGACGAAGTTTTTAGTACTGTCCAGGACAGTGAAGTTAAACAATACAAGAATTTTATTTCTTGTTTCTTGGATGGGCCTTTTGGTGTACTTTTTTTAGCTCGGCAATACTGTTGTGCGTGTACACTTGCGTAGATGCCAAACTGGAATGACCCAATAATTCCTTTACGGAATTTAAATCCGCCCCCTTATTGAGCAAGTGTGTTGCAAAGGTGTGTCTGAGTATATGCGGACTCTTTTTCACCTTGGGGGACACCAAACTAAAATACTTATTTATGGTACGATAAACAAGTGTTTCATAAATTTTAAGACCTTCTTTTGTTAATAGTAAATGTGTGGAATCCGATGCATTTTCAAGTTTGGAGCGCTTGGTCAAATAGTTTTTTATCTGATCCACGGTGGATGGCAACAAGGGAAGAATACGCTCTTTGTTCCGTTTGCCCAAAACTTTTAATGTATGGCCGGACAAGTTTACATCCGTCACCTTTAAATTTACCAATTCGGCCCTTCGCATGCCGGTGGTGTACAAAAGTTCTATAATGAGTTTATCGCGCTCCCCTTCAAAATCTTCATCAAAAGGAATTTTGGATAAAATAGTTTCCATCTCCGTTTCAGAAAATGGAACTTCTACTTTTTTGCTGGTTTTAAGCGCCCTATGTTTCACCAATGGGGAAATGACAATATCTCCCACCTTCAATAAAAATTTATAGTAGGCCTGCAGTGAAGATATTTTTCTGTTGATGGTTCTGTTTGAAATCCCCTGGTCGGACAAGTGGACAATCCAATTTCGAATCAATGGATAAGAGATGTTTTCCAGATTGGACTCCCCATGATGCTCCCTGCAGAAGCTGGAGAAGGTATCAATATCCTTTTCATACGCTTTTATGGTATGCTCGGAGTAGTTTTTCTCCAACCTTAAATAGGATATAAATGCTGATACGGACATATATCAAAGGTAGCAATTACGATTGGCCTATAGCTAAAACGAAAAATCCCGCTCCAATATTGGAACGGGATTGATATATTTTGCAAACGCGATAGCCCTATACTTCTTCTTGGTCTCTAAGGCCTTGAATGTACTGTGCTTTTTGAATTTGCGCTCTACGCTCTACAGATGGTTTGGTAAACTGTTGTCTTGATCTTAACTGACGCATGGTACCTGTTCTGTCGAACTTTCGCTTAAAACGCTTTAAAGCTCTATCGATGTTTTCTCCTTCTTTTACTGGTATAATTAACATGGACTACAACCTCCTTTCTTTAAAATTTTGGTCTGCAAATATACAAATGATATTCAATGGGTAAAGAAATATTTTGCTTTTTTAAAGGCAATCTACACAATTGTCTTTTTGTATTCCTTTTTATCCACAATGATTTTAGCCAAAATCTCCTTTAGAATTTCTGAAGTACCACCACCAATGGGACCCAACCTACTATCTCGGCTCAAACGTGCCATAGGGTAATCTTCAATATAACCGTAGCCGCCCAAAAATTGAAGACAGTTGTAAATCACCTCATCGGCCATTTTGGTGGACTTTAATTTGGAAATAGTGGCTTCTTTAACAACATACGCACCTTTTTCCATTTGTGCCACTGTGGCATAATTGAATTGTTTGCACACCAACATATCCGAATACAGGTCCACCAGCCTATGCCGCAAAGCCTGAAACTGGTCTATGGTTTTGCCAAACGCTTCGCGCTCGGACATATATTGCAATGCATAATCCAAGGCAAACTCGGCCCGTGCATGCGCATTGATGCCCATTACCAAACGTTCCAAGGAAAAGGCCTCCATAATATAACCAAAGCCTTCGTTCTCCTTGCCCAACAAATTGGAGGCAGGAACCTCTACATTATCAAAGGCCAGTTCTGCGGTATCCGAAGCACGCCACCCCAACTTGTTGAGCTTGCTGGCGGTAACACCCTTCGCATTCCTGTCCACAACAAACATACTGATACCCTTATGACCAGCATTCTTGTCTGTTTTGGCAGCAAGAATAATGTAATCGCCGTAAACCCCGTTGGTAATAAAAGTCTTGGAACCGTTCACTATGTAGACGCCATCTTTTTTTTCTGCCGTGGTGCGCATGGCCGCAACATCGCTCCCCCCAAAAGGTTCCGAAACCCCCAAACAACCAATTTTTTCACCGAGCACACTAGGCTCTAGATAAGCTTTCTTTTGCTCATGGTCTGCCAGTTTGTTCAAATAGGTCATGGCCAAGTATTGATGCGCCCACATGGCAGCGGCAAAACCACCCGAATTGATCTTTTGTAGTTCTTCCAGAAAAATAGTGGTATAAAACAGGTCTAGGTCCAAACCCGAATAAGCCTCGGAGGTCATAAGCCCAAAAAAGCCCATCTCCCCAAACTTGTTCCAAATAGCCCTATCAATCTTTCCAGTGTCCTCCCATTCTTCAATGTGGGGAACAACTTCTTTTTGCAAAAAATCTTTTAAACTCTCCCGGAACAAATTATGCTCTTCCGTGAAGTACATATCGATCATACCACCTTATTTATAAGGACAAATATAAGGCTATTCTATCTAGTTTTCCCGTAGGAAATTTATTGACTTTACTCAATTCTTGAAATGATTGATAAGCACCATTCTTATCTCGATATGCAACAATATCAAAAGCCAATGACCTACTGATATAAACCAATTGCGATAGCTCCGCTGCACTAGCTTTATTAATATTGATTTTTTGTATCGAAGGCACCTCCAACACTTGGAACCTAAGCAAAGCTTTGTCCGCAACCTCAGGTTTTAAACCATAAACATCGTACAACTGTTCGTTTACCAAGAACCCTCCTAACCTGTCCCGAAATTTTATGATTCTTTCCGATAGTGTTTCCCCAATACCATAAATTGATTCTAAATCTTCCGTCGTTGCAGCATTCAAATCTTGGAGCCTTACTGCTGTTGTTTGTTTTGATGGGGCCTTTTTGATGGATTGATGTTTTGTAACCCAATCCGGAAACTTAAAATAGGATGAAATTTGATTCAACAATGAATCCGATACCTGGGTAACGGTTTGAAACTCCTTGGCCGAATTCACGAACTTGCCCTCTTCACGAAAAGCAAACAATCTGTCCAATTGCGAAGTGGATAACCCCAGTGTATACCCTTTATAATCTGTAATATAATTGGGGTTGAAGGGAAAAATTTTTACGGATGCTTCAAGCTGATGGTTTTTAAGACTATCCATCTTGCTTTGCTCTTCTGTATCGAGAGCAAAATTGCTTTCCCGTTGAGATGGATTTGCTTTTACATAGTAATATCCACCTTGAAGCACAGTCGTTATCAACAATAAAAAGAAAATCCCACTCCGTTCTTGTTTATTGAATCTGAAGTGGGATTGTTTTCTCATAATATGTTTAAGTTAAAACTTAACTTTTAGCCTTTTTAAAGAGTTGACCGACTTTTAATTTCTGTAAATAGCCATCCAGATCTTTACGCACTTCACCGGACATGATGTAGAGTCCAATAATGTTCGGGAAGGACATGGCCAATATCATCATGTCGGAAAAGTCCAGCACGGCCCCCAAGCTTACGGAAGCCCCCACAACCACAAATACCAAGAACAGCATTTTATAGATCATTTCGGCACGCTTGCTCTTCCCAAAAAGATATGTCCATGCTCTCATTCCATAATAGGACCAAGAAATCATGGTAGAAAATGCAAAAAGGAACACTGCCAAGGCCAACACATAGGGGAACCAAGATATTTGGCTACCAAACGCATCGGAGGTCAGCTGCGCACCGGCCATTCCTTCCACCTCGTGCATTCCGGTAAAGATCAATACCAAGGCCGTAAGGGTACAAACCACTACGGTGTCGATAAACGGCTCCAACAAAGCAACAAAGCCTTCTGATGGTGGATGATTGGTCTTGGCGGCACTATGGGCAATCGCTGCGGAACCCACACCGGCCTCATTGGAGAAAGCTGCCCGCTGGAATCCAACCACCAAAACACCTATTATACCGCCTTTTAAGGCCGAAGGATTTAATGCCCCTTCAAAAATGGCTGAAAATGCAGGGCCAATATTTTGTATGTTCATTATAATTACTGCCAAGGCCGCTACAATGTAAACAGAGGCCATAATTGGCACTATCTTACCTGTTACCCTAGCAATACTGCTAATTCCTCCAATGATGACCACACCGACTAAAATAGCGGTAACAACACCAAACCAAAATCCGTTGCCTGCCAAAACAGGAAACTGACCTGCCAATTGTTCGAAGGACTGGTTGGCCTGGAACATATTTCCACCTCCAAAGGAGGCTCCTACAGCAAGTAGTGCAAACACTCCTGCCAATACTTTGCCAAATCCTTTCAGGTTTCTTTTTTCAAGACCATATCGCAGGTAGTTCATAGGGCCACCGAAAACACGCCCGTCAGGAAGTATATCGCGATATTTTACGCCAAGGGTACACTCCACAAATTTGGAGGACATCCCCAACAAACCACAGATAATCATCCAAAAAGTTGCTCCTGCGCCCCCTAACGAAACGGCAACAGCAACACCGGCAATGTTTCCAAGGCCTACGGTACCAGAAACTGCAGTAGCCAACGCCTGAAAGTGGGTTACTTGTCCCGGTGCATCAGGGTCGTCATATTTTCCTTTGGCCAGGTCAATGGAATGCTTAAAGCCACGGATGTTGATGAATCCCATTCGGAGGGTAAAGAACAATGCCCCGAACACCAACCAGATTACAATAAAAGGAATCCCTTTGATAATTGGGTCGCCATTGGGATGCAACATTGGGATGGGTTCGTCATACTCGATTTCAGCAAAATAATGCGCTCCCTGCTCAATAACATGCTCCGGGTTCTGGGAGTTGTAGATTACTCCTCCCTGTTTCACCTTTTGCAAGAGTTTTCCTTTGGCGTTGGATTGTATGGTTATCTCACCTCGTTTGTCACTGGCAATAATGGCAATATCTTCGCCTTTGGCAACACTTGCCTTTTCATCTTTGAGCCATTCCTTCAATACAAATTTGTCCTGGGTTTCATTGCTCCAATCCGGGATACCGATCAGTTTTACATCGGCGTAGGCCACAGGATCGTATATTCCAATGGCGGCAAAGGGGTCCCAAAACAAAACAGACCCCAAAGCGCTTACTGCCGGGGTCATGGTTCCGTTGAAAACTTCAGTGATCGATTCTGTCTCAATTTCAAACTCCTTTGTAACGGAATTGCCTGCAGCATCTGTTACAACTACACTATATGGTATTCCTTCCACCAGCCCTTGCGCTCTTTTTGATGTGAGCGGCGTACTCTGGTTGCTCCATTTATAGGTATAGGGTTCAACCCCACCATCAACTTCAAGTTCTATGACCCCATTATTTATGTTGTCGGAGACGTTATAAGTTTTGCCCACTACGGTCAATTCTTGTGAAAAACCTGTGGTTAGTGCAAAAAATGCCAATAGAGTAATAAAATACTTCATATATTGAAATTAGTTAGTTTTTGGTACGGTAAAGGCAGCAATATCTAAAAAAAATTCAACGCTATCAAATTTTATGTTTTTTTAACTAACCTATCTGAAACATTTGATTTAATTTCCGTATTTGCTCCGGTCTTCCCAAAACAATCACCTTACTTTTTGGCTGTAATGCCATATCTGCCTCTGGATTGATGATATATTTTCCGTTCGGGTCTATGTAACCTATAATTGTGCAGCCCGTTTTTCTTCGCAAATCCAAATCCCTAAGTGAACTACAGTCCATTTGACTGGTGAAATCCTCGATTTCAACCTCTTCTAAATTTGTAGTATGTTCCCCTTCAATGGAAAGTTGATCTAAAAATGTAATCAAGTCGGGCATTACCACTAAAGAAGCCATGTGGTCCCCACCAATTTTATCGGGCATAATTACTTTGTTCGCCCCAGCAAATTCCAATTTTTTTATAGAAGTGACCTGAGACGCCCTACTTATTATGAACAGATTCTTGTTGAGCTGCCTAGCGGACAGTACTATAAAAAGGTTGGCAGCATCGTCGGGCACGGCGGTGATCAAGTATTGTGCACGATCGATCCCGGCTTGCAGCAACACCTCGTCCTCATTGGCATCGCCCTCCACAAACAACACATCATCTTCGTGCCTTTCAATAATCTCCTTATCTTTTTCAATAACAACAAAAGGCTTTTTGTAGGCAATCAATTTTTCGGCGGCCTGCATGCCGTTTCTACCAAAACCGCAAACCACAACATGGTTTGAAAGACTATCTACTTGTTTCTTCACTTTTCTCTTTTTTAGTAGTTCCAGCGAATTTCTTCCCAAGATATATTCCGAAACCACAGAAATGGCAAAACCGAATATAAAAATACTGGTGACGATTAAAAATACGGTAAAAATCTTTGCATTGGCATCCAACGGCCTCACCTCCGAAAAGCCTACGGTAGTTACCGTAATAATGGTCATGTAAATGGCCTCTATCCAAGTAAAATCGGACAGCATTTTATAACCGAACACCCCAAACAAAAGCACCACAACCATTAAGGAAAGTGCCAATACTATTTTGGAGCGCATCAATCTAATCATGATCAGAGGTCAAATACAGAAGTTCTTTTTGTATAGATCAGGTCCTTAATCCGAAGCCAGAAAGCAATAAAAAGGTACAGCGCAAACCCAAAACCCAAGGTGACAAAGGTTAAATAGATAAAACTGGTACGTACCACCCGGGCACGAATACCAAGCCGTTCCGCTATGCGCCGACAGACCTCAAAGCCTCTTTTTTGAAAGTAGTAAAGGGTATTGTAGAACAAAGACATGGTTAAAATTATGTATTTCTATTCAATAATTGTGTGCCAATGGCGCATTGCATGCATTTATTTTTGGAGCAGTAATTAGTATAGAGCTCCAACTTTGCTTGACTTTCCAAAGCATTTTGTGTTTTTGGGCCTATTTTATCAAAGTTTTTAATGATGGAATTGTCTTCCTTGTCCAATTGCGATACCAATGCAATCAATTCTTCGTTCCAATCCCTGCCTACATGCTTTGCATAGCAAAATTTAAGCGGCAAAATGGTATTGATAATAATAAGGTCCACAAACTTTTGGGACAATTTCTTTACACGCTTTTTGGACATCTTACCAAAGGTGTAGTGGTTTTCCCAATACGGTCCGGTAAAAACATCAAAGGCCTGATAAATATCTTCCAATTTGTTCAAATCCATCAATGTTGAAAAGATATTGTGGCCGCTAGCATACAGGTTTGCCAATTGCGAAACCCTAATAGTGGGAAAATTCAATGGCCGCAAGCCAAAAAACTCTGGTTTTGATTCATTCTCCACCAAACCGAATTTGCGAACCAAATATTTGTATTCGTTTTTGAGCTGGAGAAAGTATGCATCCGAACAATCGTCAACATTTAAAAGACCAAAATGACCAAAAAGCAAAGCTTCCAATTGCAAAGGTTCATTGGTTGTTTTCCTTACTATGGAAAAATCCAATTGTTTTGCCTGCTCCAAAAAGTAGGTTCCGTTTACCTTGGAACCAAAATTCTTGGCCAGCAACATAAAAAGGACGGCCTCCCAATCATTCTTGGACGCTTCCAATAATTTCAGTATCAATTTGGACTTGTACTCCAGCCGTTCAATGTACAATCTGTGCAACCAGTTTTCCACCACAAAGGAATCTATCTCCTTTAAATCCTTTTCACAATTAATAAAACTTGTCCGTGAATTATCCATCAAACTTTGATAGCCGTTCAAAAGCTGACCGGAAACATAGTGTTGCACTTCCAAGGTGGGAATTTGGGAGCCATCTTTCCTAAAAACAGCAATGTCATCCTCCCAAACTACATGGAGAATGACATTGTTGTAGTTTTCATCCGTTTCATGGTGATGCACATACCAATCCGAAGATTTAAGGTGCATCTCCACATTACCGGCCCAGAGCTGTCCGCCGATTTCGACCTTGGCATTGAAAAAATCGGGGCCTGCAAACCTGTTTTGAGTCCCCGTTGCCTTGATTGCGATGGCTTCGCCGTTACCGGTACACAGCTGTTTTGTTGGAAGCTTGTTGTGTTTCCAAATAAAATAAAGTAGGTCTTCACGCATTGATTTGGGATAAATGGAGGCTTACTCTGCTACTTCGCCTTCCCACTCCATAAAGCCACCTTCCAAATTATATGCATTCTCGATCCCGATACTGTTCATTATGGCGCAGGCTTGTCCGCTACGGTTTCCTGATCGGCAGTAGACATAAAAGTTTTTGGACTTGTCCAGTTTTTCCACCTCGTCCAAAAATTCTTGGCCCAAATAAATATCGATGTTCGTTGCTCCGGGAATGTATCCTTCTTCCACTTCTTCGGGGGTACGTACATCCAAAATAAAGGCGTTGTCATCATTTTCCAGTTGCTCCGCCCATTCTTCTTGTGATAGATCTGACATTTTTTTCAATTTAAATTGGTACAAAAATAAAAATCCGAAGCATTACTCCGGATTTCTGGTTGTTTTATTTTTATCGTGGCTTATCTTATACCGCATCCAATGGCTTTTGTTGTTGTAGGATTGATTTCATTACCAGCCAACATGGCGTCTATTGCATTTTCAACAAATTTTTCATCTACTTGCAAGGCATCTTGGTAATTATCATCAATGGCTCCAATATATTTTACCATATTTCCTGAGTCTGTTTTTTCCAACAAAAAAACGTGTGGGGTTCGAGTTGCTCCGTATTGGGGATATACTTTTTGCCCTTCATCGAACAAATACGGAAAAGTGAAGCCTTTTTCGCCTGCGCGCTCTTTCATTTTGGCAAAACTATCGCCGGGTTTGGCACTTGGGTTGTTCGGATTGATGGCAATCACGGGCACCCCTTGGGGGTTGTACTTGGCATCCAGTGCGATTATCCTGTCCTCGTAAGCTTGTGCATACGGGCAGGTATTACAGGTAAAGATCACCAAAAAGCCTTTGGCCTTATCGAAATCTGACAAGGACACCATGGTTCCGTCCACGTTTTTCAAGGAGAAATCGGCAGCCATATCCCCAACTTCATAACCATTGTCCAAATTATGCTCGGTCGCGGCCTTGAATCCCATGGCAAAGGCTGCTACAAAAATCAACGCCAATGCCGACCATCCTAAAATCTTTGTTTTTTTCATAGTCGATTAGTTTATGAATGTATTCAACTCTTCGTTCAGCTCTTCGTACGTGAAACCACGTTCGTAAAAAGTTCGTTTGTCCTTATTATATATTAAGGTAGCAGGAATACCTCCGCCCCACTCTTCGGACACCTTGGGTATCCAATCATTTTGTTTTGGGTCATCCAATATCACTACTTCAGATTGGATTCCTTTATTTTCCACATAAGGTTCCAAACGGGTCTTCCACATATTGGGCATATCCAAATTTACCAATATCACTTTTACATTATTGTTCTTTTGCTCAGCATGCACCCTTTCAAAATAGGGCATTTCTTTAATACAGGGCTTACACCATGTGGCCCAAAAATTAATTATGTAGGTTTTATCATCTTTCTTGTGCAACAAAGGCTCAAGCCCTTCAAAGTCATAAACAGGGAACTTAACGCCTGCGGTGGCAATATCTTCTTGCGCAACAGTTACTGTATCAACTTTTTCTGCCACTTCTGTATCTTTCTTTTTCTTTTCGGCACATCCAAAAAAAATAAAAACCATCAACCCAAAAGCAAATAACCTATTCATTATGTGAATTTTACATATTTAAAAATACACACTGTAAATGCATTTTTTTATTCTTTAACAAAAATTTATCGGTATAATATTTGGTTCATCGCCAAAAATCAACATACATTTGTATATACAAATATTGTTTATACATGAATGTGGAAGAAATTATTAAGACAACCCAAAAATTGTCCTTGGAAACCAAGACCATTATCCACATGACATTGGTTCATAACAAGAGTAATGAAGCCTTTGCCTCTGCATTGAAGCCCTTCGAGATTTCCATGCAACAATTTAATGTTCTTAGAATATTGAGGGGGCAGAAGGGCAAACCAGCCAACCTGTCCACTTTAAACGAGCGTATGGTAACCAAAATGAGCAACACCACTCGTTTGGTAGATAAATTGATCACCAAGGGGTTTGTGAACCGATCGGTGTGCCCTTCAAACAGACGAAAAGTTGAGATTACCATAACAGCATCGGGGTTGGAGGCACTATCTAAAATGGACAAGGCCGTCTCGGAAGCAGAAAATGATATTGTAAAAAACCTCAACAAAGAAGATTTGGAACAATTAAATCAACTATTAGATAAATTTTAGACATAATGAGCAACATTTTAGAACATAGAACATGGCGTTATGCCACCAAAAAATTCGATGCCACAAAAAAGGTATCGGACGAAGATCTGGAAACCCTTTTGGAAGCTACACGATTGAGCGCTTCCTCCTATGGATTGCAACCCTACCATGTTGTTGTGGTATCTGACAAAAAAGTGAAGGAACAATTGAAGCCTGCTTCGTGGAATCAATCACAGATTACAGATGCATCTCACGTTATCGTATTTGCTAATGCCACTGAGTTCGGGGAGGAATTGGTCGACGACTATTTGGCCAATGTGAGTGAAACCAGAAATATCCCCGAGGAAGGATTAAAAGGATATTCCGACTTTATGAAATCCAAATTGATAGATCTTCCAACAGAGACTAAAAGCAATTGGACCGCTAGACAGGCATATATTGCTTTCGGCAACTTGATGCAGGCCGCGGCAGAGTTAAAAATAGACACCTGCCCCATGGAAGGTTTTGAATCTGACAAATACAATGAGATTTTAGGGCTAGAGGATAAAAAACTCAACGCAGCAGTTGTTTTGGCCGTGGGTTATCGTTCCGCAGAAGATGAAACACAACATTTGCCCAAAGTGAGAAAATCCAAAGAAGAATTATTTACGCTTATATAAATTTTAACCCTTAACAATTAAAACAGAAATTTAACACAATCATGAAAAAGACAATTTTAAGTTTAACATTGGTCACCCTATTTAGTGCCTCTGCCATTGCCAACCCAATCGAAAAAGAAACCAAAGAAGTAAAAACTTCTGAAAGCACCGTAACCTGGAAAGGTTATAAAGTAGGTGGCTCCCACAATGGAACCATCAGCCTTGAATCTGGTGCCCTGGAATTTGACGGTGAAAAATTGGTTGGTGGTAACTTTGTAGTGGACATGTCCAGTATCAACACCCAAGATTTGGAAGGTGAGTACAAAGACAAATTGGATGGACACCTTAAGTCCGACGACTTTTTCGGTACTGCCGATCACCCGACCGCCTCATTGGTTTTCACTAAAGTGAAATCAACAGGGAAAAATTCATACGAGGTAAAAGGAGACCTTACCATTAAAGGTACTACCGAGCCCATAACTTTCGATGTTTCCGTTTATGGGGACAAAGCAACTGCTACATTGAAAGTGGACAGAACCAAGTACGATGTAAAATACGGATCTGGGATTATTGGTACCGCCAAGGACAAATTGATCTATGATGAATTTGATTTGGTAGTTGATCTACAGATGTAATCGACTCCAATTTTAGTGTGTGAAAATCCCGTCCGAGAAATTCTTGGACGGGATTTTTTATTTTAGAACTCATTTAAACTTTTAGGATTGAAGCGAAAATTAGTCAATTTGTGCCCAGTTGAAGGCTTTTTCGAGTTGCATAGCAAAGCTACGGAAGGATAAAAAGACAAAAAGTGGGTGCAAAAGGGCAATTTTTTAGCCAATTGAAAAAGTTTATGTGAGTTCTTAAACAAAACATTGTTGTCCCGTTAAAAATTCCTCCCTATATTTGAACCAATGATTAACGGAACAGTAAATATCTGGTGGTGGACAAACTTACGTCGAATGTCGTGAGCTAAGTCCCCATTATTATCATATAAGAGGCTTGTCATCGCGACAAGCCTTTTTCTTTTTTACGGCTTTAGTTATAATTTCCGCGAAGGCGGAAATCCTAAATGTTGAAAAATGAGTTTTTATGTCTATATCATATCAAACAAGAAAATGGGAACCATTTATATAGGCTATACAAACGATTTGAAAAAGAGAATGTACAGGCACAAACATGGCGTGGGCAGCAAATTTGCCAGTAGATATAATCTTAAAACATTAGTCTATTATGAAAAATTTAATTTCCCAATGCCAGCCATTCGAAGAGAGAAACAATTAAAAAAATGGAATAGGAGCTGGAAAATAAACCTGATAAACGATTTCAATCCAGATTGGAAGGATTTAACCTATTTCTTTGATTAACCAAAAAAAGATTTCCACCTGCGTGGAAATAGAAACGAAATGACTTATTCATTAACAACACACTACAAAAAAATTCTCGCGGACACCATTACGCCCGTGAGCGTTTACCTAAAAATCAGGGACAAGTTCCCCAACAGCATCCTTTTGGAAAGTAGCGACTACCATGCCAACGACAACAGTTTTTCGTACATCTGCTGCAATCCCATTGCCTCCATTAAAGTAGCTAACGAAATTATTTCCCAAGAGTTTCCCGATGGCACAAAAGAAGTTACCAAAATTACACCTGACACCGATGTAACAGAAGTAATCCACAACTTTAGCAAGCAATTTAAAACATCGCAAAACGGTTTTAAATTTATTTACAACGGACTGTTCGGGTATATGGCCTACGATGCCGTCCGCTATTTTGAGGATGTAGCAATATCCAAAAAGGATGATTCTGCCAATATCCCTGATATTTATTATGCGGTGTACCAGAACATCATTGCCATCAATCATTTTAAGAATGAAGCTTATTTGTTCGCGCATTGTTACAACTCAGAAAGCAATGTGGATGAAATGGAGCAGCTTTTTAATGTACGCACCTTTTCATCATACAATTTCAACAAGGAAGGAACACCAGAATCCAACCTTAAAGATGAAGATTACAAGGAACAAGTGGAGTTGGCCAAAAAGCATTGTCAGCGAGGTGATGTTTTCCAGTTGGTACTTTCCAGAAGATTCAAACAAAAATTCAAGGGAGATGAATTCAATGTTTATAGAGCACTGCGTTCCATAAATCCATCCCCATATCTATTCTATTTTGATTACGGTGACTTTAAAATATTCGGTAGTTCTCCGGAAGCGCAGCTTATCGTAAAAGAAGGCAAAGCCGAGATACATCCCATTGCCGGAACCTACAAACGTACCGGAAACGATGAAAAAGACGCCGAACTGGCAAAAAAATTGGCAGAGGACGAAAAAGAAAACAGCGAACACGTAATGTTGGTGGATTTGGCTCGAAACGACCTCAGCCGCAACGGAAATACCGTAAAAGTGGAAACTTATCGCGAAGTACAGTATTTCTCCCACGTCATCCATTTGGTGTCCAAAGTAACAGGGCAAAAGAAAAAGGACAGCACCACCATGAAGGTAGTCGCCGACACCTTCCCGGCAGGAACATTGAGTGGAGCGCCAAAACATATGGCCATGCAGCTCATTGAAAAATACGAGAAAACCAGCAGGTCGTACTACGGTGGGGCCATCGGGTTTATGGATTTTGAAGGCAATTTTAACCACGCCATTATGATCCGAACCTTTTTGAGCAAGGATCACGAACTGTATTACCAAGCTGGGGCAGGTTTGGTAGCTGCCTCCAACCCGGACGATGAACTCCAAGAAACCTACAATAAATTGGGCGCATTGACCAAAGCGCTGGAAATTGCCGAAACAATCTAAGCATGGGAAGAAAGATTTTAATGATAGACAATTACGATAGCTTCACCTACAACTTGGTGCACTATCTGGAGGATTTGGATTGCGAGGTTACCGTAAAACGAAACGACCAACTTACTTTGGACGAAGTAAAACCGTTTGACTATGTGGTTTTGTCTCCTGGACCCGGAATTCCAGATGAAGCAGGGCTTTTAAAGGAAATTATAAAAACCTACGCCCCCACCAAACGTATTTTTGGAGTTTGCTTGGGGCTGCAAGCCATAGGCGAAGTGTTCGGAGGCACATTGGTGAACTTGGACCAAGTTTATCACGGAGTGGATACTACCATAACCGTCACTAAAGACGACCCTATTTACAAGGACATGCCAAAAACGCTTCAAGTGGGAAGGTACCACTCTTGGGTAGTCGATACTGATTTGCCGGAGGTATTGGAGACTACTGCGGTGGACGAGAACGGACAAATTATGTCCCTTCGACACAAAGAATACAAGGTGACCGCTGTACAGTTTCATCCAGAATCGGTTTTAACACCCGAAGGAAAACAAATGCTAAAAAATTGGTTGGAAAGCTAGGGATATGTCATTCCTGCTGTCATCCTGAGCGCAGTCGATGGAAAGGCAGGAACCCCAATAACCCTAATTGAATAAGATCCCGTATCAAGTACGGAATTACAAAGAAGAACAATGAAAGAGACATTAAATAAACTCATCAATCACGAAATTCTCTCCAAGGAAGAAGCCAAGCAGGTTTTGGTAAACATTGCCAAAGGAGAATACAACACCTCACAAATTGCGGCTTTCCTCACCGTGTACATGATGCGGAGCGTGACCATTGAAGAACTTGAAGGCTTTCGCGATGCCCTTTTGGAGCTTTGCTTAGCCGTTGACCTTGCTGAATACGACCCAATCGACCTGTGCGGAACGGGCGGTGACGGCAAGGATACCTTCAATATTTCTACTTTGGCCTCTTTTGTGACTGCCGGAGCTGGAATTCATGTGACCAAACACGGAAATTACGGGGTTTCCTCCAAATGTGGTAGTAGCAACGTAATGGAGTTTTTGGGCATTAAATTCAGTAATAAGGCTGATTTTCTAAAGAAAACCATCGAGGAAGCTGGTATTTGTGTATTGCACGCCCCACTCTTCCACCCCGCTATGAAAAATGTGGCTCCCATCCGAAGGGAGTTGGCGGTGAAAACATTTTTCAATATGTTGGGGCCCATGGTAAATCCAGCGTTTCCGAAGAACCAAATGGTGGGGGTTTTCAATTTGGAATTGGCCAGAATGTATGGCTATCTGTATCAGAATACCGATAAGAAATTCACTATTTTAAATGCTTTGGACGGCTATGACGAGATTTCGTTGACGGGTGACACCAAAACCATTTCCAATACTACCGAAACTATATTACGGCCTGCCGACTTTGGCGTAGAAAAAGTTTTACAGCAAGAAATCGTTGGCGGCGAAGACGTAGCAGCATCAGCCCAAATATTTATGAATATTTTACAAGGAAAAGGGACCGATGCGCAAAACAATGTCGTCTGTGCCAACGCAGGTGTCGCCATAGCCACAGTAGAAGGCATCACCCCCAAGGAAGGTTTTGAAAAAGCAAAAGAGTCGTTGTTTGGCGGTAAAGGATTACAAGCTTTGAAAAAATTAAAGGAATTAAGTGAAAAGTAGAAACAAACTAATTGTCATTCCTGCGAAAGCAAGAATCCAATGCAAACAAGAAATAGATCCCGCATCAGGTGCGGGATGACAAATCGAACAAAAGCAAATGTCATTCCTGCGGAAGCAGGAATCCAACAGAAATAAAAAATAGATTCCGAAAACAAGTGTGGACTGACAAAAACAACATGAATATACTAGATAAAATCGTTGCCGATAAACGTAAAGAAGTCGATTTAAAAAAATCGCTTATCACCCTGCCCCAATTGGAAGCCTCGGTGATGATGGAGCGCACCTCCGTCTCCTTGGCAGAGGTATTGCGAAAAAGCAATTCGGGCATCATCGCGGAGCACAAACGCCGTTCGCCATCCAAGTCGGTTATCAACCAAAGTTTAAGCGTGCAGGATGTGGCCAAAGGCTATACCGATGCAGGTGCCTGTGGCATGTCCGTCCTTACCGATGGTAAATATTTTGGAGGCTCTTTGGACGATTTGGTGCTCGCAAGGGCTTCCACCAATATTCCCATTTTGCGAAAGGAGTTCATCATAGATGAATATCAAATCGTGGAGGCCAAAGCCTATGGTGCTGATGTAATTTTGTTGATTGCTGCTATTTTATCCAAAGAAGAAATAAAAACCTTGTCCGAATTGGCCAAAGGACTTGGATTGGATGTGTTGTTGGAGGTTCATAATGAAGAAGAACTCGAAAAATCCCTAATGCCCAGTTTGGATATGCTAGGGGTGAACAATCGTAATCTTAAATCTTTTGAGGTTGATTTGGAGATCAGCAAATCGCTGTCCAAAAAAATACCCGATGATTTTGTGAAGGTATCCGAAAGCGGCATTAGTTCCGTGGAAGCTATTCGCGATTTAAAGGAATTTGACTATCAAGGATTTTTGATCGGGGAAAATTTTATGAAGACGGACGAACCTGGTGAAAGTGCAAAAGAGTTTATTAATAAGATAATCGCATAACGTCATTTCGAACTGTCAGATTGAGCGCAGTCGAAATCAAAGTGAGAAATCCATTTTGAGATTCCTCAATCGCAAAGCTCATTTCGGAATGACAACGACCACAAACTATGAAACTAAAAATCTGCGGTATGAACCATAACCCTACCGAAGTTGCCCAATTGCAACCGGATTATCTAGGGTTTATTTTTTGGGAGCCTTCTTCCAGATATTTTTTGGGAGATATGCCCAAATTGTCCAGTTCTATCAAAAAAGTGGGTGTTTTTGTGGATGCACCTTTGGAAGAAGTTTTGGAAAAAGTCGAGCAATATCAATTAAACGCGGTTCAACTCCACGGAAAGGAAAGTGCTGAGTATTGCAAAGCATTAAAGGAAGGCTTTCTGTCATTTCGAGCGCAGTCGAGAAATCAGGGAAATTTTAACCAAAAAGAGGTCTCGACTACGCTCGACCTGACAACGCTAGAAATCATCAAAGTATTCTCCATCAAAGATGATTTTGATTTTGATGTCCTGAAAGATTATGAAGAAGTCTGTGATTATTTTCTTTTTGACACGAAAGGAAAATTGCCAGGTGGCAACGGCTATACTTTTGATTGGGATGTTTTGAAAAAGTATCCATCCAACAAGCCCTACTTTTTAAGTGGCGGCATTGGATTGGATTCCGAAGAGAAATTAAAAGAATTTTTAAACAGTCCTGCTTCCAAAAACTGTTTTGCCATAGATGTGAACAGTAAATTTGAAACAGCACCTGGATTAAAAAATATTGAAGACTTAAAAATATTTATTGAATCGCTCAAGAGCGGTCACAACTAAAAAAAGAAATCTATGAAGAGCTATCATGCAGATGAACGCGGGTATTATGGTGAGTTCGGCGGTGCATTTATCCCCGAAATGCTGTATCCCAATTGCGAAGAGCTTCGGCAGAACTATCTCAGTATTATGGAAGAACCTTCGTTCAAAGAAGAATTCCATCAATTGTTGAAGGATTATGTAGGCAGGCCCACCCCGCTTTATTTCGCCAATCGTTTATCAGAAAAATACAATACAAAAATCTATCTCAAACGGGAAGATTTATGCCATACCGGTGCTCATAAGGTCAATAATACCATCGGACAAATTTTGATGGCCAAAAAATTGGGCAAGAACCGAATCATTGCAGAAACAGGAGCAGGTCAGCACGGAGTGGCCACAGCAACCGTTTGTGCGTTAATGGGAATTGAGTGCATCGTGTACATGGGCGAAATTGACATTGCACGCCAAGCCCCAAACGTAGCTCGCATGAAAATGCTGGGTGCAGAGGTAAGACCTGCCAAATCGGGCAGTAAAACATTGAAAGATGCCACAAACGAGGCAATTCGAGACTGGATCAACAATCCAGTGGACACACATTACATTATTGGTTCTGTTGTTGGCCCCCACCCCTACCCGGATATGGTGGCCCGTTTTCAATCCGTAATCTCTGAGGAAATCAAAAATCAGCTTCAAGAAAAAGAAGGCCGTGAAAACCCAGATTATGTTGTGGCCTGTGTGGGCGGCGGAAGTAATGCTGCAGGAGCATACTATCATTATTTGGATGTTCCCGAAGTGGGCATTATTGCAGTGGAAGCTGCGGGAAAAGGCATTCACTCTGGCGAAAGTGCAGCCACCTCTGCTTTAGGAAAAGTGGGCATCATTCACGGTAGCAAGACCCTGTTGATGCAGACACAGGATGGACAGATTACCGAACCCTACTCCATATCAGCAGGACTGGATTACCCGGGTGTAGGGCCAATGCATGCGCATTTATATGCTTCAGGTCGAGGGGAGTTTATTTCCATTACCGATGATGATGCCATGAAGGCCGGTTTGGAGCTTTGTAAACTAGAGGGTATCATACCGGCAATAGAAACTTCCCATGCCCTGGCCATTTTTGAGGAAAGGAAATTCAATCCAGATGATGTGGTGGTAGTGAACCTATCCGGACGTGGGGACAAAGATTTACAGAACTATATTGATTATTTTAAATTATAATTTAATGTCATTCCTGCGGAACCCTGAGCGTAGTCGAAGGGAAAGCAGAAATCCATAATAAAATAGATCCCGCATCAGGTACGGGATGACAAACCGAACAAAAAACGAATGTCATTCCTGTGGAAGCAGGAATCCAAAAAAGAATTGAAAATGGACCCCCGCATCAAGGTGCGGGATGACAAAAACAAACTAGAAATGAACAGGATCAAACAAAAACTACAAGAGGACAAAAAAATCCTCTCCATATACTTTTCGGCAGGTTATCCCAATTTGAACGACACTGTAAAAATCATCGAAGATTTGGAAAAAAACGGGGTGGACCTCATCGAAATAGGACTCCCTTTCAGTGATCCTTTGGCCGATGGCCCCACGATTCAGGAGAGTTCCACGGCGGCCCTTAAAAATGGAATGAACACGGTATTACTCTTTGAACAACTGGAAGATATCCGCAAATCGGTCAACATTCCTTTGATCCTAATGGGTTATTTCAACCCCGTGCTTCAATATGGCGTGGAGGAATTCTGCGCTAAATGTGAAGAAATTGGTATTGATGGACTCATTCTGCCCGATCTGCCCTTGGATGAATATCAAGAGGAATACAAAGCCATTTTCAAAAAACATGGACTGATTAACGTCTTTTTAATCACCCCGCAAACGAGCGACGAACGTATCAAAGCTATTGATGATGCCTCCGAAGGTTTTATTTATATGGTAAGTTCTGCGAGCACCACCGGTGCCAAACAAGGTTTTGGAGCGGAACAATCAGCCTATTTTGAGCGTATTGCCAATATGCAGTTGAAAAACCCTCAAATTGTTGGGTTTGGCATTAGCAATGCCGAAACTTTTGAGCAAGCGACTAAAAAAACCAAAGGAGCTATCATTGGTTCGGCTTTCATCAAACATGTAACAGCAAATGGAGTGGATGGTATTAGTGACTTTGTGAAGCAAATTCGTTAAATTTCAGCTTTTAAAATCAACGCTGACCTGTCTCATGAAAAAAACACTATCCCTAGTTTGCCTATCCCTTACTTTTTCCCTTTTCGCGCAGGATGATGTTGCCGTAAAATCGCAAGTGGCCGATGCCATTAACGAAATTCGGGAATTTATTGCCATTCCCAACGACGCTTTGGATGCCACTGATATAGATCGCAACATCATGTGGTTGAAGCGTAAATTTGGTGATAGAGGCTTTAATACTGCCGTTTTGGACACAGAAGGGCTTCCCCTGTTTTTTGCAGCCACGCCAGTGAGTGGAGAAAAACCCACCATACTCATTTACATGCATTTTGATGGGCAATCCGTAGACCCATCCAAGTGGGACCAGCCCAATCCCTATCAAGTGGTTTTAAAAAAGCCCAGTGATGATGGTTTTGAAACGGTTTCTTTTGATGAACTGGGGGATGACATTAATTATGATTGGCGTTTGTTCGGACGGTCAACTTCTGATGATAAATCGCCCATTGTGATGCTTTTGAACGCCGTGGATTTATTAAAGAAGGATGGCAAAGAAATTCCTTTTAACATAAAAGTGATTTTGGACAGTGAAGAGGAGAAGAGCAGCAAACCCTTGCCTGCTGCCGTTAAGCAGTACCGCGAACTATTGGAATCCGATTTTTTGATGATCGTGGACGGACCTGTTCATGCTTCGGAAAACCCAACGGTGGTTTACGGGTGTCGAGGCATCACCACCTTGACGCTTACCACCTATGGCCCCATAAAACCTCAACACAGTGGACATTACGGCAATTATGCACCAAACCCCGGGTTTCAGTTGGCACAGTTGCTGGCCACCATGAAAGATACCGAAGGTAGGGTGACCATTCCCGGCTATTACGATGGTATTTCCATTGACGGAAAAACCGATTCCATACTAAAAAGTGTTCCTGATAGTGACGAGGCGATTGCGGAGAAGCTTCAGTTTAAAACTGCCGAAAAAGTGGGCGGTTATTATCAAGAGGCTTTACAATACCCATCCTTGAACATTCGTGGATTGGGCTCGGGCTGGGTTGGTGACAAAGCACGGACCATTGTTCCCGAAAGTGCTACCGCTGAACTGGATTTGAGGTTGGTGGTAGAGAGTGATGGAAACCGTCTTAAAAACTTGGTAAAGGACCATATCACCAAGCAGGGATACAAAGTATTGGATCATATTCCTTCCAATGAAGAGCGTATGCAGTTTGATAAAATTGTAACCGTGGAAGAAGGTAGCGTTACAGATGCCTTCCGAACCGATTTGGACAATCCTTACGGTAAATTTATTGTGAACACCTTGAATCAAAGTTTTGGTAAAGAAGTGATTCAGATACGAACTATGGGCGGTACAGTACCGATTTCCCCTTTTATCAACGAATTGAAAATTCCTGCCTTTATTGTGCCTGTTGTGAACCCTGATAACAACCAACATAGCCCAAACGAGAATATCAAAATTGGTCAGTTGGCCTATGGTATTAAGGCGTTTTATGGGATTCTTTCTTCTGAAATGAATTAAAAAAACTCCCGATACTGCATCACCCTAAAATCAAGGGTATTGAAATCAGGGTTTTTGTTTTTTAAATCTTTGTAAGCCTGTAAACTTCCAACAGCACGATTGGCAGCTCCCGAAGGAGCGGTCAAAGAAACGGTTTTGACCGTTCTCGACTCTGCCCGAACTGCCATTGAACTTAAATCAAAGGGCAATTCCAAATGATGGATTCGGGGCACTTCATTGGAGACAACTTTTAATTTTAGACCATATTCCTTCAATTGTTTGCGAAAGAAATATTCAGGACCATTTTTGCTGTTTCCGCCCATGAATAAAATGGTTTGGATGTTGGGATGTGCTTGCAAATAACCTACCAAATCCCGAAGAACCACATTTTGCATACCCAAATCGGAGGCATCAATTTTTTCCCGTTCGGCACTTTCCACAATATCGCAGACCCCAATTTTATTTTCAATCAGAAAACGCTTGCGTTGCTCAACAGCTTTATTTGTGGTCTCGTACTTTAATCCCAAATCAAAGATTTTATCCAAAATAGGCCAAAGTTGTCCGTTGCAACTGCCATAACAGAAATCCACGTCTTGTGGCTTTAGCTCTCCCGTGGTAAAACGAGGTGGCGGCAAAGTGCCCACAATCAATTTGGTAGCCTTGTCCAACAAAAAAGGTTCGTAGGGATGGATGTGTTTAAAAAGTTGCGAACTCAAAATTGAAAATATTCCGTGTTTGGGTAAAAATAAACAATCAGTATGATGCTTTTAAATTTTGCACCATACTGATTGCCACTATTAGATTTGAGAAGAAATCAGGAACTAAGCCGAGTTCCTACTTGCATTGATGTTTCCGTAGAGGGAACGGGTCACGATTTTCTCATACAGTTCTTTGTATTCTGAATTTTGGGTGATATGGTACAGGGCATTTTGCTGAATCACCAACAATGGCAATACAATTTTTTCCCTGATTTTTACCGATTCCCTCGAAACGGCTTCATCCTCCATCAAAATCTTAAGTCCAGAAATCTGCAATAACATTTTTTTGGACAACTGGAATTCATCGTGCAAAATGTTCCAGAAATCACCAAACTCAGGGTCATCCTTCATATAACTGGTCAAATCAAAGTTGGATTTGGCCAAGGACATCATACTGTTCAGCATTAATGCCTTAAAGAATGGAACTTCTTTGTAGAGTTTTTTCACCTCGTTCAATCGCCCCTCTTCCTTTAACTGCATAATGGCAGAACCCAAACCGAAGTAACCTGGAACATTCTGTTTTAACTGGCTCCAAGAACCTACAAAGGAAATGGCTCTAAGATCGGACAAAGTGAGTTGCTTTTTGTTGCCACGTTTACCCGGTCTACTACCAATATTCGCCTTGGTGTAATATTTTAGGGTACTCCTGTTTTCCAAATAAGGAATGAATTTCTCGTGCTGCTTCAACGCATCATACTTTGTAAAACTTAGTTCGGAAAGTTCTTCAATAAGTTTACGTTGCGCTGCAGAAATCGTGTGTTCCTTGCCAAAAAGGTTATTGCTGAGCCCCGCGGTAAGCAACTGTTCGGAATTGTGAATAAACTGCTCCTTAGTCCCGTAGGTACTGGTAATGGTCTGCCCTTGAATGGTAAGCTGTATCTCGTGATTGGCCACATCCTTGGTCTGGGCCGCGTAGAACCTATGGGTCTTACCTCCACCCCTTGCCGGTGGTCCTCCCCTACCATCAAAGAAAATGGCACTGATTCCGTTTTTCTTGCAGACCTTGCTCAGGGTTTCTTTTGTCTTTAAAATGGACCAGTTGGCTTTTAAATACCCTCCATCTTTGGTGCCATCGGAAAAGCCGAGCATTATGGTATGAATATCTCTTCTTCGCTCCAAGTGCTGTCTATATTGTGGTATATCGAACAGGGTTTGCATCACTTCTTCGGAAGCATCCATACCGTTCATGGTCTCGAACAATGGAACAATATCAAAAGTGATTTCCTTCTCGTCCCAACCGCACCATCTGAACAATCCAAATACGAACAACACGGAAAAAATATCTTCCGAATTACTGATGATGTAGCGGTTACATCCGTCTTCACCGTTTTTGTCCTGAATTGCTTTTAAATTTTGAATGTTGACGATGGTATCTTTTACGATGTCATCATCAAAATCCTTCGGATCAAGTTTGTAATCGCCTTGGAGCAATAAATCCATTAACTCCTTTTCCTTGAGTTCATCCAAACTTTCCTTGATGGCTCCTTGCTTTTTAAGTACGGTTTCCACCACCAATTTATGTTTACTGTGATCTTGACGGATGTCCAAGGTTGCAAAATGTGTTTTAAAGATGTGGACCTTATCTATAAACTGATCCAACTCATCCAAATATAAGCCATGATAATGTTCGATCAACTCTTCTCTCACCGCACCTAAATGTTCAATAATGCCTTCGTAGGAAATTGGTGCATTGGGATCGAACATGGCTTGGTACATTTTACCGCTCAACTCATTAAGGTGACCTTGCATGCCTTTAAAGGTCAATTTCTTGCGAAGGTCCTTCAATTCGTTGTAGTAGCATTTCATCAAGGTGAGCCTGAGTTCGTCTGCCACTTGTTTGGTGATATCGGCCGTTACAAATGGATTTCCATCTCGGTCACCACCTGGCCAAAATCCAAGCTTCATAAGGTTGTAGTTCTCAAACTTTTCATCCTTAATGTTGCTTTTTACATATTGATAGAGCTCTCCAACGGCATCATAATAGGTGTTACGAAGAATGTAGATGATATTTTTTGCCTCATCCAAGGGCGTAGGTTTTTTGGCATTGATCAAAGAAGTCAAACCCAATTGTTGCAGGGTCACATCAATATCATGGATTCTATCTTCATCAATCAACGAGCGTAGCTCTGCAATAATATCCAAAACAGCTGGGGTGTAGAACTGTGTAGGGTGGGCCGTTAAAACAATGCGTGCACTAAAGGTGGAAAGTTTTTTGGAAACCTTGTCCCAATTTTTGGTACGGTTTACCAACTCAAAATAATCCTTGATGGTCAACGAACTACTGTACTCCTGAAGTTTGGGAAATGCGGAATCTTCCACACTATCGTACAACACCACTTGGCGCTCCACATATTGCACAATTCTGAACATAAAATCCAATCGTTCCCGTTCGTCCTGAATATCCACAAAATTGGAGAAAAAGACCTCCAGAATCTCTTGGGGTTCTTTTCCTGCCTTTAGCCCTTTCTCGCACTGATCGAGCAAAAGAGGGATAAGAATCCCCACATTTTCTACATTCTTATAGGGCAAGCTTAGAAAAAGGCTGTTATAAATATTGAACTTATTGGTTACCGATTTTTTAAACTCTTCTAACCGTTTAGTCTGCTGCATGAATTTGGTTTATGTTAGTGTTAAAAATAGACAAACACCCAAAGGTCGTGAATAAAGTGTAACCTCTGGGTTAAATTTAAGTGTATCACAATTTAAGGCATGTGCACTTCTATCGTAACAACACGCCTTTAATCGACCATAACTTAAAGATTACTTCGGATTTTACCAAAGTTTTTTATCGGATGAACACGGGTTCGTTTTTCTTTACCGTATGTTCCTCGCTATAAAGATAGCCATCGTAGTCAAAATTCTTGATATCGTCCAGCGTTTCGGCCCCTGTGTCCAAGATATAACGAACCATGGAACCACGCGCTTTTTTGGCGAAAAAACTAATGACTTTCAGTTTATCGTTTTTCCAATCTTTAAAAACCGGTGCAATCACGGGAACCTTAAGGTTCTTATCGTCCACGGCACCAAAGTATTCGTTGCTCGCTAAATTCACGAACAATTCGTCCTCCTCTAGTTCGTTGTTCAAGGATTTCGTAATCTGATCTTTCCAAAACTCGTACAGGTTCTTTTTACGACCCACTTTCAGTTGCGTTCCCATTTCCAATCGGTAGGGCTGCATCAAATCCAATGGCTTTAAAACACCATACAAACCGGACAAAATTCGCAACGTATCCTGCAAACGGTCCAGTTTATCTTCTGGGATGGTATAAGCATCCAAGCCTTGATACACATCGCCATTAAAAGCATACACAGCAGGTCTCGCATTGTCAGCGGTAAAAGGAAGTTCAAATTTTTGGTTGCGCTCCCAGTTTAAATCCGCTAGCTTATCGGAAATGGACATCAGTTCTGACAAAGCCTTGGGCTTTTTCTTTTTTAAGACGGAATTCAGTTTTTCCGCTTGCTCCAAAAATTGGGGCTGGCTATATTTTGATGTGGGCAAAGCCGTTTCATAATCGAGCGACTTGGCCGGAGATATCACAATTTTCATCTGGTTTTAATTTTTAGTAAAAATAAAGAGGTTTTTACTTATTAGGAAGGGTATTCCAATGGTGTTTTCAATTTAAAGATTGAAGAAAACTATGATTCGTGGTGCTTGGAGTAGCCACGCCACTTTTCAATACCGTTCACCATGTCCTCGGGCAGTTCGGAATCAAAGCGCATAAACTCGCCCGTTACAGGATGTTCAAAGCCAAGTGTTTTGGCGTGCAGGGCCTGTCTGGGAAGCACCTTAAAGGTATTTTCCACAAATTGTTTATATTTGGTAAAGGTAGTTCCCTTTAAAATTTTGTCACCCCCGTAACGTTCGTCGTTGAACAGGGTATGCCCAATATATTTCATGTGCACCCTAATTTGATGCGTTCTACCTGTCTCCAGCTTGCAGGAAATCAGAGTAACGTAGCCAAAACGTTCCAATACTTTGTAATGGGTTACGGCATCTTTACCTTCATCACCTTCTGGAAAAACCATCATTTGCAGGCGGTTTTTAGGGTTTCGGGCAATGTGCCCTTCAACAGTACCTTCGTCTTCTTCCACATTGCCCCAAACCAGGGCCACGTATTCGCGTTCGCTGGTCTTATCAAAAAACTGTTGGGCCAAATGGGTCATTGAGGATTCTGTTTTGGCAATAACGAGTAATCCCGAAGTGTCTTTATCAATACGGTGGACCAATCCGGGTCTGTCCGAACTGTTATTCGGCAAGTTTTCAAAATGATAGACCAGTGCATTGATCAAGGTGCCCGAGTAATTGCCATGGCCCGGGTGCACTACCATACCTGCGGGTTTGTTCACCACCAAAAGCACATCATCCTCATAAACAATATCCAATGGAATGTTCTCGGGCGTCAGTAAAAATTCATAAGGTGGATGCTCGAACATCACTTTTACCTCATCGCCTGCCTTAACCTTATAATTTTGCTTTACAATGGAACCGTTCACCCAAATATGCCCTTTTTTGGCAGCTTGCTGGATCTTGTTCCGCGTAGCGTTCTCAATAAAGTTCATTAAGAATTTATCTACACGCAGAGGCTCCTGACCTTTGGAGGCCACAAAGCCATGATGCTCATAGAGCTCATCTTGAGACAGTTCATCTTGATTGTCCGGAGTGTTCATGTTTATTGAGAATCTGCCTGTACCCTAGCACTACCTGGTATGGTACCATTTCCGCAAATCAGCTCCAATTTGGAGGTTTTGGGTAGTTTATCTCCCGGTTTTATGTATTTCCCTTTGTATTTCATGTTGTACACCATGTCCTTGCCCAACTCATCAATATAGGTAACGCGCTCCACATCCAAACCTACGGCCCTGAGCATGGAAGCGGCATTGCGTTGGGTAACTTGGATAATATCCGGTACGGTCACCTTTTTATATCCAGAAGGGTTTACCGTAAAATATATTTTTCGGTTTGACTTTACCTTATTTCCTGCGGGCGGATTTTGATCCAAAATGGAAAATCTAGGATACTCCGGGTTAAAGTTGGAAGAATCCAACACTTGGTATCTGAGTCCTGCTTCCTCGACTGCTTTTCGCATCTCCATAACCGACATTTTGGAAAAATCGGGCACTTCTACAAATTCACCGTGGTTTGTAGTGCTCTTTAGCCACTGCAAAGTAAGAAACACCAAAACCAGAACGGCCCCTGCAGCCAATCCAAGCTGGATCAAAAAAGTCTTGCTTTTTAAAAAGTTGAAAAAATTCTTCATGTAGTTCACCTTAACGGAACAAATATAGGAAAGCCAACCCTTTTTTCTTTATTTTGGCTTTGCGATATTTTACAAGTCAATGAAAAAGAACATTGCAATAATTATGGGCGGCTATTCCAGTGAGTACCATATTTCCATTAAAAGTGGAAATGTGGTGTACAAATATCTGGATAAAAAAAAGTACAATGCGTACCGAATCGTGATCACCAAAGAGAAATGGTTTTATTTGGATGCATCCGATAATGAGACGCTGGTCGATAAATCTGATTTTAGTATCAAGGTCAACAGGGACAAGATTAATTTTGATTGTGTTTTCAACGCAATCCATGGAACCCCCGGTGAAGATGGCCTAATGCAAGCTTACTTTGAACTTTTGGGCATTCCACAAACCGCCTGTAACCATTACGAAGCAGCACTCACTTTTAACAAACGGGATTTGTTGAGCACCCTTAAACCTTATGGCGTGCCTTGTGCCACTTCTTATTATTTGAACAAAGGGCAATCGGTGGACGAGGATGCCATTGTAAAACAGGTAGGGCTTCCGTGTTTTGTAAAGGCCAACAGGGCGGGCAGCAGCTACGGTGTATCCAAAGTGCACAAAAAAGAGGATTTGGCAAATGCCATTGATGATGCTTTTAAGGAAGATACCCAAATCATTATCGAATCTTTTTTGGACGGCACCGAAGTATCGGTCGGTGTGATTACCTATCAGAATAAAGTAACTGTACTCCCTGCGACCGAAATCATCTCGGAGAACGATTTTTTTGATTTTGAGGCCAAATATATGGGGAAATCACAAGAGATAACGCCGGCAAGAATATCTGAAAAGCAAGAATCCAAGGTAAGGCACATGGCAGAGTTTATATACAAAACTCTAGGATTGAAAGGCTACACCCGTAGTGAGTTTATTTTTATTGGTGATGTACCACATCTGCTTGAAATAAACACAACCCCGGGACTTACCGAGGAAAGCCTTCTGCCACAGCAGGCCAATACTGCAGGAATTTCCCTGGAGGCACTTTTTGATAGCGCTATTGTTGAAGCTTTGCGATAGAAACCGTATTTTTAAAAAACTTTATTCCACAACATGAGACGCGCATTGTTTCCCGGTTCTTTTGACCCACTTACTTTAGGACATTACGACATTATAAAAAGAGGAGTCACCCTGTTCGATGAATTGGTGATTGCCATTGGGATCAATGCGGATAAAACATATATGTTTTCGCTGGAAGAACGTGTTAAATTTATTGAAGAGGCATTTAAAGACGAACCAAAAATTAAAGTGACCACTTACAAGGGAATGACGGTAGATTTTTGCAAAAAAATAGAGGCCAATTTTATATTGAGAGGATTGCGCAATCCAGCAGATTTTGAGTTTGAAAAAGCCATTGCCCACACCAACCGTAAACTGTCGGAAATCGAAACGGTTTTTTTATTGACATCTTCTGGCAAATCTTATATCAGTTCTTCCATAGTTCGCGATGTTATTAGAAATGGCGGCGACCATACTGGCTTAGTACCTGACACAGTTGTGGTCAAAAAATAAAAATCATTTCCTTTTTCAATAATTGCCTGTAGGTAAATTCTTTCTTTTGTGAAATTTTCAAACCATAACTAACCCATCGAATACAACATTTATCCATGCTTTCACAACAATAAATCTATCTGACAATTCAATAATTATACATTTGGTCAGAAATTTCTTAGCGGTAGAACGTCTTTAAACATCCCCCGAGTTTTGAAAGCAGTTGAAAGAGTTGACCAATTTTATTTACTAAAACAGTTGCCAAAGGCAACCGCTCTACTTTGCAAGAAAGGCATCGTACAGGATGCCTCCTGTTCGTGGCTCGAAATTTTTGGTCAATCCTTACAAGACAAGAACCACCAAACAAAAATTTTTCCATTATATCCAGAGATTTTGGACCTTGAGAAAAAGCTCAAGGAGCACACCCCCTTTTCCATTAAACATAAAATAAAAAACAGCAAGGGCACCCGCCATTTGAAAAGCTATTTTGTCCCATGGTTCGATGAAAAGGAGAATGTGATAGGGACCATTGTCCAAACTGACGATATTACCTCCGAAGTTGAAAAAGAACAACAGATAGATTGGTTGAACAATATTCTGGAAACAAAGGTAGAAGTATCCAAAACCGGTTGGTGGGAGTATGAAATTGAAGAAGAGAAACTTACTTGGTGCAAGGAAACAAAACGAATCCACCAAGTTCCTGAGTGCTTCGAGCCAACCGTAATAGAGGCCATAAACTTTTATAAGCCAGGGTATAGCCAGAATAAAGCATCCATGCTTTTCCATAAAATTGTCCTAAGGCATCAATCTTATGATGTCAAGTTAATGATTGTTACATTCCATGGTGAAGAAAGATGGGTCCGTATAACAGGAAAACCAATTATAGAAAACGGAAAAACAGTTAAGGTTTTTGGCACCATAAAGGACATACATGATCAGGTAACGGCCGAGACCACAGTAAAGGAACACCAACAATTGCTCTCCACATTGGTAGATAGCCTTCCATTGAATGTATATGTAAAAGATTTGGAATCCAGAAAAGTTTTGGTAAACAAGGGGGAGTGCAAGTTTCTCAATAAAAAACCAGAACAAGTTATTGGCAAAACCGATTTTGACCTATACAGCGAAGAAACGGCCAAAATTTTTAGGGAAGAAGATCTTCAGGTGATGAAGCACTTAACTCCAATAATAGGAAAAGAGACCACAAGCACGGTACACGGAAAAACCATTTACTTTCTTACATCCAAAATTCCTTATTTTGACCTAGATGGTAAGGTTTGCGGACTCATTGGAATGAGTTTGGACATTACCAACATAAAAAAGAAAGAGGAACAGTTGCGGAATTTAATAAATATCACCTCTATGCAAAACCAAAAGCTTATCAGTTTTGCACATATTGTTTCCCATAATTTGAGGTCGCACTCCGCTAATTTCTCCATGCTTCTGGGCTTTTTAAACTCGGAAAAGGATCCTGAAGAACGTAAACGTATTTTAAAAATGCTTTCTCAGGCATCGGACAACTTGTTGGAAACCTTGGAAAACTTGAACCAAGTGGTGGACATCAATACCAAAACATCGGAAACAAAAACACCGCTCAATCTAAAAAACAATGTTCTAAAGGTACTGGAAAATCTTTCAGCCCTTTTGGAGGAAAACAAGTCCCAAGTCATAAACAATATATCGGAGAACATTGAGGTGAACTGTGTACCCGCCTATTTGGACAGCATTATATTGAACCTTGTATCCAACGCAATCAAATATAAAAGCCCCAATAGAGAACCTTTGATTACCATAAATGCCGTAAAGTCCAACGAAGGGATAATCTTGAGTGTTTCCGACAACGGATTGGGAATAAATTTAGACAAATACGGCGACAAAATTTTTGGAATGTACAAAACATTCCACAACAGAAAAGATGCCAAAGGCTTTGGCCTATACCTTGTAAGGAACCAAATTGAGGCCATGGGCGGAAGTATAACAGTGCAAAGTGAAGTTGACAAGGGCACTACGTTCAATGTTTATTTTAATGAAGAAAGTTAGTTGTATTTTTATTGTGGACGATGATCCCATTACCGTATTTGGTATTAAAAAAATGTTGCGGTCGGTTACTCATTGTGATGATGTTCAAATATTTCAAAACGGGCACGAAGCCTATGAGGCCATAAAGGAAAGACAAGAGAAAGGAGAAAATATTCCAGATGTCATTTTTCTCGACATCAATATGCCCATTATGGATGGCTGGGGGTTTCTTGATGAATTGATCGATCTAAATATTGATGATCATGTCGTAATCAACATGATCACATCTTCCATAGATCCAGCAGATCACAAAAAATGGAACAGTTTCAAAGACAAATGTCCACATATCCTAAACTTTAAGAACAAACCCATTTTTAAAATAGAGCCAGAAGACCTTGGCTGTATCAATGTGGCTTCTTAAATTATAATATTATGTATTTTTGGAGCTGCCAAACACAGGTTTTTGTGCGAATCAAAGTTCCCGTAATATTTTGAAGCATATATTTTTTTTAACGGCTCTTTTTCTTTTGATTTCCTGCGAATCCAAAACGCAGGATGAGAAATCCTCGTATCCTACTCATTTTGAATCATCTGATGGAAAAGAAACGGCCACTTATAAACAAACCATTGACTATTACATTGCCCTTGCCCGTGAATTTCCCGAGATAAACATTCACACCATAGGCAAAACGGACAGCGGTTACCCACTGCACACAGTAACATTTAATCCAGATGGAGATTTTAATTACGAAAATATCCGCAAGGAAAAATCCATCATCCTAATAAACAATGGAATACACCCGGGCGAAAGCGATGGCATAGATGCCACCATGATGCTTTACAGGGACTTGGCCACCGGCAAACTGCCTACACCCAAAAATACGGTATTGGTCACCATTCCCATCTATAATGTAGGTGGCTCGCTCAATCGCAACTCCACCACCAGGGCCAATCAAAATGGGCCCTTGGAATATGGGTTTCGGGGAAATGCCCGTAATTACGACCTCAATCGGGATTTCATCAAAATGGACACCCAAAACGCCAAGACCTTTGCCCAAATATTCCATAGGGTAAAACCCGATGTTTTTATAGATAACCATGTAAGCAATGGGGCAGATTACCAATACACCTTGACACACCTTTTTACCCAACATAATAAATTGGGCGGTGAAATGGGCAAATACCTTCACAATACTTTAATGCCCGGTCTTGAAAATTCTTTAGCGGAAAAGGAATGGGACATTACCCCTTATGTAAATGTGTTCAATGTACCTCCCGAAATGGGATTTACCCAATTTATGGACCACCCCCGGTACTCTACAGGATATACCACACTATGGAGCACCTTAGGATTAATGGTCGAGACCCACATGCTAAAACCATACAAACAACGTGTTGAAGGTACTTATGCCCTAATGCAGAGTCTGATTGATGTAGTAGAAGTGGAACACGAGAACATAAGATCCCTCCGAAAAGAAACTTTGGAAGAAAACCTGGATCTTGCCGAATATTATTTTAACTGGCAAGTGGACACCACAAAGACCAGCACCCTCAATTTTAAAGGGTTTGAAGCTGAGCAAATCACTAGCGAAGTAACCGGACTTCCAAGATTAAAGTACAACCGAGATAAGCCGTTAACCAAAAAAACGGTGTACCAAGATTACTTTTATCCAATGGACACAGTTAAAGTTCCAGAAGCCTATATTGTGAAAAAGAGCTGGAAAAGGGTCATAGAGCGGTTGGATGCCAACAAAATTCAATATTCATCCATAGCAAAAGATACCACCCTTTCCGTAGAAGTATACAAAATAGTGGATTTCAACACCAGAAACGCACCTTACGAAGGTCATTATTTGCATTACGACACCCAGGTGGAAAAAATCATTAAAAAAGTTCATTTTAGGGAAGGAGATTTATTGATACCCACCCGTCAATCAGGAATCAGGTATCTTTTGGAGACACTGGAACCACAAGGGGCCGACTCATTCTTTAACTGGAACTTCTTTGATACCGTTTTGCAACGCAAAGAAGGGTTCTCCCCTTATGTTTTTGAAGACGTAGCCCTGAAAATGTTGCAAAAAGACTCTTTGCTGCTTCGGGAGTTTGAAATGAAAAAAGAAAAAGACCTTAATTTTTCCAACAATTGGTACGCGCAATTGAATTGGATTTTTGAACGTTCCGAACATTTTGAAGAAGCCTACCTCACCTACCCTATATTCAGGATAGCGAAAAACAGCGAAGCTGCAGGCTTGTTATCTAATTAAAAGGCCAATCATCGAACAATACCTTTATGTTATGATAAGAGTTCTTTAATGCTTTTTTGGTTTTTTTAGGGCCTTTCCACTTCACCTTTTTGATGCCTTCGGATTTTTCGGCCACCAATTTTCCGGTGTAATCGGTCGACATAATAAACCAATGCGTCTGTTTCAATCGGTATTCCCCATTTCTTTTAAATATGTGGAACGTTGTATGAAGAAATCTTTCGATCACTAGATTTTTAACACCGGTTTCCTCCTCAACCTCCCTGATCGCGGCATTTTCTATGGATTCTCCCTTGTCCACTTTTCCCTTGGGCAAATCCCACTTTCCGTTCCTGTAAATAAAGAGAACCTTGCCCTTTTTATTAATCACAAATCCACCACCAGCAACCACTACCGGAATCTTGTGCATAAAAAGCTTCAGGATTTTTTTGTCATCAGGGTGGTACAGATACGCCTTTTTCAACTTCTTTTTGGACAAAAGTCGAATCGCCTCAACAATAGAATCACCATCCAACGAGAACAAATTACCATTGGAATCCTGGGGGCGCTCGTTTGTTAAAATCAGTGGGGCCTCATTAACAAAAACTTCATACATTTGCGCAATGGTTTTAGATAAACAAATCGCAAAAAAAACAGCTGAGCTGTTATTACAAATTAATGCAATTAAGTTGGAACCTGAAAATCCTTTTACATGGGCTTCTGGTTGGAAATCGCCTATTTATTGCGATAATAGGATTATGCTCTCTTACCCCCAGGTGCGGAATTTTGTAAGGGAAGAAATAGCAAAACAGGTCGAGACCCTCTACGGCAAGCCCGATGTTATAGCCGGTGTGGCCACAGGAGCCATCGGGATCGGTATTTTGGTCGCAGAAGCTTTGGGACTTCCTTTTGTTTATGTAAGGCCAAAACCCAAAGAGCACGGTAGGCAAAATCAAATCGAAGGATATTTTGAACCCGGCCAAAGCGTTGTGGTCATCGAAGATTTGATAAGCACTGGAAACAGTAGTCTTAATGCCGTACAAGCCCTCAAGGAACAAAAGGCGGATATTAAGGGAATGATTGCCATTTTTACCTACGGTTTTCCGGTATCCACAGAAAATTTTGAAAAGGAAGGCGTGGAACTTCATACCCTATCGGATTACGAAAACCTCATAGAGCAAGCCTCCGACACCAATTATATTCAAGAAACACAACTACAAACATTATTGGAGTGGAAATCCAATCCACAAGAATGGAAATAATATTTTACCATGCATATTGAAGCCTCAAAAAAGAAAGTAGCGAAAAGCGACAAAGAAGTATTTGAGTTCTTGACGGACATCAAAAACTTTGAAACGCTAATGCCCGACAATATTGACAAATTTGAAGTGTTGGACGAAAACACATTCAAATTCGCGTTAAAAGGCATGCCGGAGATTGTACTAAGGCTAAAGGAACAAAACCCACACGACAAAGTTGTGCTGGGCGCGGCAAGCGACAAACTACCTTTTACATTAACTGCGGACATTGAGTCTTTAGGAGAAAATGAAAGCGAGGTGGCATTAAATTTTGAAGGGGAGTTCAATGCCATGATGGCCATGATGATCAAGGCGCCGATTACTAATTTTATGGGAACCCTGTCCAACAATCTGGACAAAATAGGTCAGTAAAGCAGGCTTACCTCTTTCAAATCAAATTCTTTAAATACCCTATCCTCCAATTCGAGCACCAATTTGCCCGAAGGGGACACCCTGCGGATATACCCCATAAACATTTCATTATCTGCATTGGTAAAAGTTGATGGTTTATCCTTTTTGAAAAGTAATTTCTCGTAGGCCGGCAAAAGTTGATTGACCGTTTTTGTTTCTATCCCCTGAAGATAAGACCTGATACGTTGCAAAATTTTATGAAGCAGCTCGTCTAGGTCAAAAGTTTGTCCCATTATTGATTTTAAAGATGATGCTTTCTCCAACCCCAAAAAATCCGTTTGGTTCACATTCAGGCCAATTCCGATAATGGAATGGGCTACCTTATCACCTTTTAAGACATTTTCGATCAAAATACCGCAGATTTTTATGGAACCTGACATAATGTCGTTGGGCCACTTTACTTTAACATTGGGTACAAAAAGTTCGTTCAGGGTATCGCAAACGGCCAAGGAAATTGCAATGTTCAAAACAAATTGGTGTTGCACGTTAAACGTATAAAAGTTTTTTAACACGCTAAAAGTGAGGTTTTTACCTCCGTCAGATTGCCAAAAAGTTCCCATTTGCCCCCTTCCCTTAAGTTGCTTTTCCGCAACAACCACAGTGTAATCCATAGGATTTTCCGAACGTAACAAATCCTTTAAATATGAATTCGTGGAGTCCGTGGCATTAAGTTTGAGTATTTGAAATTGTTTTCCCAATGTAATAAGCCTTTATGATTTGTTAAAAACTAGGGCTAAGAAAACAAAAAAAACATAACTTTGTAAAAACTAAACTTTTTGAATGCAGAAAACGAAAGCTAGCGCAGATGAATTGATTGCCTTGATCCTAGAAGGAATAGAAGACGTTAAAGGAGTTGATATAAATCTACTGGACCTTAGGGAAATCGAAAATACAGTTTGCGACTACTTTATCATCTGTAACGGTACTTCCAACACACATGTAAACGCAATTGTTTCATCCATCCAAAAAAAGGTTAGCAAGGCCATACACGACAAGCCATGGCATGTTGAAGGCTCTGAAAACGCGGAATGGGTGCTGATGGACTATGTTAACGTTGTGGTACATGTATTTCAAAAACACATTAGGGAATTTTATGACATTGAGGGACTTTGGGGAGATGCCAAGGTCACTATGGTGGAAAGCAGTTACAATTCTTAAGAAAAAATGGCAAAAGAAAACAACCCGAACAATAACACTCCGAAAAAACCACGTTTTAGCTCGTGGTGGATATATGGTGTGGTAATCGCCTTGATCATTGGCTTCCAATTTTTTGGTGGAAGCAGTTTATCAAGCACAGAAAAAACCACAACCTCCGAATTACAGGAATTTTTGCGCAATGGTGATATTTCCAAAATCGTCATCATTACAAATACACGTCAAGCCAAGGTATTCCTTACCGAGGAAGCACTTAACAAAGATGTACATAAAGGCGTGGCCGAAAAGCCCTTGTTCCCTTCAACAGGATTGGTACCCCAATATGTGTTGGATTATGGAGATCTGCAGATCTTCCAAAACGAAATCACGGAAATCAAAAAAGAGAACAATCTCGACACCATTGTTGAGTTTGATACGGAATCCAACGTAATTGGCGAAATATTCTTGACCCTGCTTCCATTTGCCCTTATTATCGGTATTTGGATCTACCTGATGCGCAGAATGTCCGGAGGCGCAGGTGGAGGCGCAGGCGGACAAATTTTCAACATTGGAAAATCCAAGGCCAAATTGTTTGATGAAAAAACAGACACCCGCACCTCTTTTAAAGATGTGGCAGGTCTCGAAGGAGCCAAAGAAGAAGTACAGGAAATTGTAGAATTCCTTAAAAATCCTGACAAATACACTTCATTAGGTGGTAAAATACCAAAGGGTGCCTTATTGGTAGGTCCACCCGGAACCGGTAAAACATTATTGGCAAAAGCCGTGGCAGGTGAAGCCAAAGTACCTTTCTTCTCGCTATCAGGTTCCGATTTTGTTGAAATGTTCGTAGGCGTTGGGGCATCAAGAGTGCGCGATTTGTTCAAACAAGCAAAGGACAAATCTCCAGCCATTATTTTTATTGATGAGATTGATGCCATTGGACGTGCAAGGGGAAAAAACAACTTTACAGGTTCCAACGATGAGCGCGAAAACACCCTGAACCAGTTATTGACCGAAATGGATGGTTTTGGCACCAACACCAACGTAATCGTGCTTGCCGCCACCAACCGTGCCGATGTACTGGACAAGGCATTGATGCGTGCAGGACGTTTTGACCGTCAAATTTATGTTGACCTGCCCGACCTGAACGAAAGAAAAGAAATTTTTGAAGTACACCTTCGCCCCATTAAGACCGCTGAAACTTTGGATTTGGACTTTTTAGCCAAACAAACCCCTGGTTTCTCGGGAGCCGATATTGCCAACGTTTGCAACGAAGCTGCCCTTATCGCAGCCCGTAAAGAGAAAAAAGCAGTGACCAAACAAGATTTCTTGGATGCTGTGGATAGAATTGTTGGAGGTCTGGAAAAGAAAAACAAAATCATTACACCTGAAGAAAAGAAAACCATTGCATACCACGAAGCTGGACACGCAACGGTAAGCTGGATGTTGGAACACGCTGCACCGTTGGTGAAAGTTACCATTGTTCCCCGCGGACAATCCTTGGGAGCCGCATGGTATTTACCCGAAGAACGTTTAATTGTACGTCCAGAGCAAATGTTGGACGAAATGTGCGCCACTATGGGTGGTAGGGCAGCAGAAAAGGTAATGTTCGATAAAATATCCACAGGTGCGTTGAGCGATTTGGAAAAAGTAACCAAACAAGCCCGCGCCATGGTCACTATTTATGGGCTAAACGATCAATTGGGGAATATTACCTATTATGACTCATCTGGACAGAACGAATATGGATTTACCAAACCATATAGTGAGCAGACTGCTCAAAAGATTGATCAGGAAATTTCCAAAATGATCGAAGAGCAATATCAAAGGGCCATCAAATTGTTGGCAGACAACAAGGACAAGCTCACCGAACTTGCTGAAAGACTTTTGGACAAAGAAGTTATTTTTAAAGACGATCTGGAAAAAATATTTGGTAGGAGACCTTTTGAAAAAGAGGAAGAAAAACTTGAACCTGCAGAATAAACCGTTGATATATAAAGTTTAATCAAAAGAATTATATTGATTCAGTAGCAAAGAACACAATGCCATAAATGGGAGTTTTTAAAAAACTTTTCGGAGGAGGAAAAAAGGTTTCCAAGGAAACTGCGGAGACCCGTGGCGACCACATGCCCGATTTAAAAATTCCCGTAGATGAGAAATTCACCATCTACTTTAAAAAAAATGGCGGAAAGTTTATTTACTGTGAAGACTTTGCAGAAATATCCGAAGCTCTCAAAAACATTGTTTCCGAGAACGATTGGCAAAACCATCTTTTCTATTGCATGGATCCAAGATTGGAAACCCGTTTTGCTTCAGAAAATATAGATTTTACGAACAACCGTAACGAAAGCGAGATTTTTTTCACCACCTGTGAACACCTTGTGGCACACAACGGTTCCATTTTGGTATGCTCCAATCAAATCAAGGAAAAAAAATTAAATGAACTCCCTTCCAATTTGGTGGTGTTCGCCACTACCAGTCAATTGGTGGATTCCATAAGCGAAGCACTCAAAATAATTAAAGAACGTTATCAAAATAATATCCCCAATAACATTACCACATTAAAGCACTTTCAAGCTACCGAGGAAAACAAAGATGACTTCCTTTCCTACGGAAGTGCCTCAAAAAATGTATATCTTTTACTCCTAGAAGATTTCTAAATACATGAAAGAAATTTTAAGACGCTCCATAACAGGGGTGATTTATGTGGTACTTCTGCTAGGCGCGGTATTTTTAAGTTCGGACGCTTTCGACTTTCTTTTTATGGCATTTGGATTGGCCTGCCTTTATGAATACAAGCGTATAGTCCGCATTAAGGGGTATTATATGTTTGCAGCCTATTTGGCACTTTGGTGGGTTTTCATCTACCTGACCAACGATAGCACAGCAGTAAACATGTTGATGCTTTGCACCATAGCAGTGGACCTAGCGCTCTTAATGTTCCTGTTTTCGAAAAAACCGAGAAAATTCAATAGCCTTCAAAAATTCATCATCGGCCTTTTTTACATCGGGGGCGGATGTATTTTTTTGACCATGATACCATATAAACATGATGAGTTTGCCCAATTTTTGATTATGGGGATCTTTATTTTAATATGGGTAAACGACACATTTGCCTATTTGGTCGGAAGAACTTTGGGCCGTTCAAAATTATTTCCAGCAGTTTCACCCAAAAAAACTATTGAAGGTTCTGCAGGAGGTCTTATTTTTGCACTGGTGGCCGCTTACTTTTTATCCTGGTACGAAACAAGGCTTTCTGTAACAGAGTGGATGGCAATGGCCTGTTTAATAGTGGTCGCAGGGAGTTTGGGCGATTTATTGGAGTCAAAATTCAAGCGAATGGCCGGAGTAAAGGATAGCGGAGCTATTTTACCCGGGCATGGCGGAATTTGGGACCGACTGGATAGCTTGGTGTTCGCTGCGCCTTTTGCTTATTTGATTTTAACTATATTCTCCTATGTTTCATAAAGAGGGGCAAAAAATTATTATCACCACTTTTTTTCTAGTGGTAGCTGCCGTATTGGTCGCACAGTATTATATTGATGTGGAATGGATTCGTTTTGCCGTTCAAATAGCCGCATTGTTTTTTTTGATTGCAATTCTGCAGTTTTTTAGAAACCCAAAGAGACTGGTCACTCCCAATTTTGATGAAATCTTGGCCCCCGTTGATGGTAAGGTCGTTGTTATCGAAGAAGTTGATGAGCCCGAATACTTTAAAGAAAAAAGAAAACAGGTATCCATATTTATGTCGCCCACCAATGTGCATGTGACTCGGTACCCAGCCAGTGGCACGGTGACCTATTCCAAATACCACCCCGGAAAATATTTGGTGGCCTGGCACCCAAAGTCCAGTACCGAAAACGAACGTACCACCATAATACTCCACACACCAAAGTTTGGTGAAATAGGATACAGGCAGATCGCCGGTGCCATGGCACGTAGAATTGTAAACTATGCCGAAGAAGGCGAACAAGTAACACAAGGGGACGATGCCGGTTTCATCAAATTTGGCTCCCGTGTAGACCTTTTATTGCCACTGGACTGTGACATTACCGTTAAATTGAACCAAAAAGTAGTCGGGGCACGCACCTGTATTGCCTCCATAAGACCGTTAGATGATTAACGAAGACCTACACAAAAGATTTAACGATGCCGTTAACTTTGTTAACGACTATACCGATCCGTTGCCCGCGGACCTTCTACTAAAACTCTATGCCTATTTCAAAATAGCAAACAAAAACTTTGACAATCCTGGCAGTAGAACCCCATTGATCAACGCTTTTAAGGCAAACGCATTGTTCCAAGCCAAAAGAATTAGTGTGGAGGAGGCCATGGAAAAATATGTGGAATTGGTGGAGAAAGAGCTAAAAACACTCTAAGAAGCCAAATCCGTAGCAATAAACGACTTCTCAAAGTAGGTAAAGTAGATGCCTCCAAAAATGGTGATCAAAAAATAAAAAGCTACAAGATAGCTTCCCATGGAAAAGTACGCATTGATTCCGAACCAGTCCTTAGTCAGGTAAATCAACACCAATCCCCCTACTCCTCTGATCACTTCGATCCAAACAGCATAATTTTTACCATCCATTAAGGTGGTGTAGCCATAAATACCCACAAAAATAAAAGCACCGAACAACAAGAGACCATCAAAACCAATATCCGAATAGTTGTGGAACATAAAAAGCATTAAAATAGTGGTAATGGCCAGTTGAAAAAGTGAATATCCTTTAAGGTAGGAGGACGCTTGAGGTTTATACTTTTTAAAATTATATACATTCTCAATGATGGTGACAGGATATTTTTCCTTAACATCAGATGGACGCCATCCTGTCGGCATAAACCAGATTCGTAACTTATCCCAAAAGTTTTTGGTTCGCCACGCATCCAGGATCAATCGCCACAAATGTTGAAAATTGATAATGATCGGATTCCACGTATTCGCAGGTTTCAGCACGCCATATTGTGGTGGCACCTCAACCAATTCCTCTTGAAAAGTCCCGAACATTCTGTCCCAAACACAAAAAATCTGTCCGAGGTTTTTATCAATATACTCTTTATTGATAGCATGGTGCACCCGGTGTTGCGAGGGAGTAACAATTACATATTCCAAAAAACCCAACTTCCCAATATGCTGAGTGTGGTACCAAAATTGGGCAAAAAGATGGATAGGAGCCAAAATAGCAATCACTTGGTCGGGAACACCCAAGAGGGCAGCAGGAATCAATAAAAGTGCATAATACCCCAACAAATTGGAAATAGGTTGACGAAGCGCACAGGCCAAATTAAACTCTTCACTGCTATGATGAATTACATGCTGGTTCCAAAAAAAGTTAATGTGATGGCTCAACCTATGGTTCCAATAACCTGCAAAATCCAACGCAATAAAAGCCACCACCCAAACCAACCAGGTCGCTTTGATTTCCACCAAAGCCAAATGTTCCAATAAAAAGGGATAACTGACCAGAATAATCACAAGTCCCAAAGAATCTTTCACCACATTGGTCAAACCCGAGCTAAGGCTGCTCACGGTATCCATAAGATTATGTTTCTGGTCTTTTACAAATCGACCATAAAGTATTTCAATAAGCACAAGGCCTATAAAAAATGGTGTAGCATATAACAATGCCGTTGCATACGATTCCATTTCCAAAAATTAAACTTTGCTCGATGCAAGGATGGGATTACATGCCTTTAAGTTACTCTAAATTTTTAAATAATTGAATATCATTGGCATCCGTTAAATCTGGAATGTGCTCGGAGCGGGGTATACAAAGTACGCTCCGCGGTTCTTCGCTTACCAAAACGGCAACCGCTTTGGGCAATTCCTTTTCATCTCGAACAGGATCAATGGGGCATTTTTTTAAATAAGGATATATTTCCGCTCCAGAAAAACTAAAAATGTTCATGCTTACCCGAAGTTCGCCTGAAGCATCTTTATATTTGGGTACATCCGCCACATTTGGTTTTTCGATGATTTCCTTCAAAAATCCATCAGAAGAAATGTCCATTACGGCAAATTTGGCAATACGCTCCTCGGTATAATCAAAACCTGAGCTGCCGTAACTGATCAAGGCGTGTGGTGCTGTCCGCTTCGCCCTCAAATCCATCAAAGCGCCAACAGAGTAAAGGTTATCCCCATTACAAACGGTAAAAATGGTCTGTTTCAACTCTGGATATTGATCTAAACATTGCTGAAGTGCATCGGCCGTTCCCAAGGGTTTTTCCCTACCCTCGGGCACATTTTGAATCGCCAAAAACACTTCCAACCCAGCAGGAAGACCTTCATTATCAATCAAACTTTGGAATGCTTGGTTCTCGGGACTAGTGATCAAATACAGTTTGGCGTAACCTGCTTCCACGGCATTCTGTACCAAGTAGTACAAGAAGGGCCTTCCATTTTTTCCTACGGGAATCAAACTTTTATGGGGGATATTGTCCATGATTCCTTTTTGACCCTCCTTAGTTTTTAAACTCCGCTTCATTCGGGAAGACGCCCCTCCCACCATAATGATCAAACTCGTATTCTCCATTTGCATTAACTTGTTAATTCTACAGCATACACCGCTTTGGCGCCTTTGTCCAAAAACGCCTGTTTTACCTGTTCCTCGACAGCATCAGTTACCATGGCCACCATACATCCTCCACCTCCAGAACCGATTATTTTTGTTCCCAATGCGCCCATCTCACGGGCGGCATCCATCATCTCAATCATTTCCGATGGTGTATTCTTGATTTGATTTTGAAGAATGGTTTGGTGCCGGTTCATTAAATCTCCCAGAACCTGAATATTAGGGGTCGGCTTTAACAATTCCTTTTTTGCTTCCAAAGTGATGTGATAGTTGTAAATCGTGGAATACCAATACCCCTGAAGTTCCTCTGGCACCAAGTCGATGTATTTTTCATAATCACCCAAATATGATTCTTCCAAAACAAATTCAGGATGCACCTTTTTAACGGCGTCCACCGCATTTTGTGCGTACACCCGGGCATTTTTGAGCACTTCCAGGGTCTTTTTGGGCACGCCCGATTCAGCAACCAACAGTTTGCCCAAATCAGCATTCAAACGTGTGCTTTCCCCACTTTGGGTGTCGATATAAATAAGTCCTTTTTGAGCGATGGTGTACTGATCCATTAAACCTCCGGGTTGGTCAAAGAACAGCACTTCGGCCTCATAGGCCCATCTCCCTATTTGATAATCGCTGATTTCTTCCGATTTCCCCTGTGTTGCCACCAAAAAACGAATCCAGGCCACCACCAAGGCTGAAGAACTGGAGAGCCCTGCATTCACGGGAATGTTTCCTGAAATTTCGATGTCATAACCTTGGTCAAGTTGGAAACCTTGCTCTTTTAAAATTGCCATTACCGACCTGAAGTAATCATCGGCTTGTACTTGTTTCAAATCATCATCCAAAGAAATGGACAATTCGTCCTTTAAATCCAACAACTTCAAAAGGTATTTCCTATCAGAATTCGGAATCGCCTTTAAATTGATGAAGCGGTCAATGGTTCCTGCTATTACCGGCAGTCCCAAATAATCTTGGTGGTCCCCGTAAAAACAGATTCGGGCCGGGACTTTTATTTCGATCATTAATCTTTACTGCTTAACTTATTATTTCCAGTGGTGCTGTTTCTTTCCAATTGCCTCTTGTAAAGTCGGGAAAAGGCTGTGGTGCACCACCACTTGCTACGGAGCGTTCACTTAATGGCGCAACTGCGCTCCACAAACATCCTTCGTATACATTTTGGTCCAACGGAAGTCCTTTTTGCAGGCATTCCACGATTCGATACACCATAATACCATCCATCCCTCCATGCCCACTGCCCTTGGCAGCTTCGTTCAATCGTTTGTAGAGTGGATGATCGTATTTTTCGTATAATTTTTCCAATTGTTCCCCTTGTACCCAAGAATGGTGGTCTTCCGTGAGTCCTTCCACTCCGCCTTCAAGAGCCACCCGGGTTGGAAATCCTGCCAACGCACCTTTGGTTCCCTGCACCAGATTTAATCGGGAATAGGGTCTTGGGCTGGTCTCGTCCCATTGCACCATAATGGTTTTTCCAAAGTGGGTTTTGATAATGGATGTGTTCAAATCTCCTCCTTTAAAATCGAGTTTGTTCCATTTATGATCGGCTGGATAATTTTTTTCTGCATACAGCTCGCGTCCTCTTGCGGGCGTAGAGAAAGAAACCAAACTGCCAAAGGTATCTTCTTGTCTCGCCAAGCTCATATACTGGGCAACAGGGCCCAAACCGTGGGTCGGGTACAAGTTTCCGTTCCGTTTGGCATAGTGGGGCGTCCTCCAAGAACCCGTGCCCCGCTCCTGCTCTTCCATCTGCCAGCGCAGTTCGTGAATGTAGGCTGCTTCGCCGTGCAAAATTTCACCAACCACACCTTGCCTGCACATATTGAGGAACATCAGCTCATCACGACTGTAATTTACGTTTTCCAGCATCATGCAATGCTTTTGGGTTCGTTCGCTGGCATCCACAATATCCCACATATCTTGGATGGTGGTAGCGATTGGCACCTCAACAAAGGCGTGTGCCCCGTTTTCCATGGCACCGATGGCCATAGGTGCGTGATTTACCCAGTTCGTGGCAATGAACACCACATTGGGCTTTACCTCTTTGAGCATGGTACGCCACTTGTCCTCTTCGCCCCAGTATTGGGCTATATTTTCATGTCGGCCAGGTCCGCCGGCCTCTTTTACCCATTGGGTCTTTTCTTTCACTAAATCCTCGTATAAATCACAGATGGCGACGACTTCGGTTCCTTCCAATGCAGCAAAAAACTTGGCATGGGTTCCTCCCCTGGCTCCTACCCCGATAAATGCAGCGCGCACTTTTTCCAATTTAGGGGCTACAAATCCACCCATGTACGTTGATGAAAGCGGTCTTTCTGAATTGGCTTTTAAATACGTTGGGGCTATGGAAATTGCTGCCGCGGTCAATGAAGTTTTTTGGATAAAACTTCTTCTATTGAGGTTTTTCATTGGTAATTGTATTGTTGGTTCTAATATTTTCCAAAGTATGAAAAATAATGAGAAAAGAGGAACTCTAAAAGCTTGTTATCTGTCAGTTCGAACGCAGTCGAAAACCTAAAACATATTGATAATCAATGGATTTAGACTGCGCTCAACCTGACAAATTTAAACTTTTGTTACGTTTTAGACCTTTTTCAAAATCAAGCCCATTTATAACCAAAGGTTATTTTAAACTAGCCAAACTCTTTTCCAAGGTTTCAATCTTGGCTTCGGCATCGGCCGCTTTTTTGCGTTCCATGGCCACCACTTTTTCAGGGGCATTGTTCACAAAACGCTCATTGCTCAACTTCTTTTCCACAGATTTTAAAAACCCTTTGGTGTAATTTAGCTCTTCGGTAATCTTGGCAATTTCTGCTTCCACATCGATGGCTCCACTAATTGGAATAAAATATTCGTTACTCTTTACCCTAAAGGTCAAAGCACCCTCCAAACTGGTATCCACTGCCTCCATTTTTGACAGATTTCCCAATTTTAGGATGATGGCATCCATTTGATTGCCCACTTTTTCACCATTCAACATAAAGAGCTCCAAAGTATCTTTTTGCGGAATGTTTTTCTCTTTTCTGATGGTCCGTATCCCAGAAATTACCTCGGAAGCGAATTCGAACTCGGCAATTAGGGCTGAATTCACTTCTTTAGCTTTTGGCCATTGCGCTACAATTAACGCATCTTCTGGAGTACGCTCGGCGATATGTTGCCAAACTTCTTCCGTTAAGAAGGGCATAAACGGATGCAACAATTTTAGGTTTTCCTCAAAAAGACCCAATACCTCATTATACGTTTTCTGGTCAATCGGCTTTTGATATTCAGGTTTAACAATCTCCAACAACCAAGAACAGAAATCGTCCCAGACCAATTTGTACGTGGCCATCAAGGCATCGGAAATGCGGTATTTAGAAAAGTGGTCTTCAATTTCCACTAAAGTCTGATTGAACTTGGCCTTGTACCATTCAATTCCCTTTTGTGCGGCTTCGGGCTGCGGAATATCCGCCACTTCCCATCCTTTTACCAATCGGAAAGCGTTCCAAATTTTATTAGCAAAGTTGGCTCCTTGCTGGCAAAGTGCCTCATCAAACAATAGATCGTTACCCGCTGCGGAACTCAACAAAAGTCCAACACGAACACCATCGGCACCAAAATCTTCAATCAGTTTTAAGGCATCTGGCGAGTTTCCCAACGATTTGGACATTTTTCGGCGCTGTTTGTCACGAACCAATCCGGTTAGGTACACATTTTCAAAAGGCCGTTCTCCTCGGTATTCGTATCCGGCCATGATCATACGGGCTACCCAGAAAAACAAAATATCGGGTCCCGTAACCAAGTCACTGGTCGGGTAATAGTAATTCACCTCTTCATTGTCCGGCTCCAAAATACCGCCAAACACACTTATGGGCCACAACCACGATGAGAACCAGGTATCCAAAACATCGGGATCTTGGCGTAAGTCGGACATTTGAATCTTTGGATTCTTGGTTTTTGCCAATTCCAATGCTTCGCCCGGAGTTTCGGCCACCACGAAATCCTCTTTGCCATCCCCATAATAATACGCAGGGATTTGCTGTCCCCACCACAATTGACGGGATATGTTCCAATCGCGTATGTTTTCCATCCAGTGGCGGTAGGTGTTTTCAAACTTGGAAGGGTACAATTTTACATCCTTGGTCTTCAAAACGCCTTCGAGAGCAGGTTTGGCCATGTTTTCCATTTTTAGGAACCATTGGTCCGAAAGTCGTGGCTCGATTACGGCCTTAGTCCTTTCAGATGTACCCACTTTGTTGGTGTGCTGCTCGGTCTTTACCAGATATCCCTTTTCATCCAGTTCTTTGACGATTTCTTTTCGCACCACAAAACGGTCTTTCCCTTCGTAATGAAGTCCAAATGAGTTCAGGGTTGCATCTTCATTGAAGATATCCACTACATCCAAATTGTGTTTATCTCCCAGATTTTTATCGTTCTCGTCGTGTGCAGGAGTTACTTTTAGGCATCCTGTACCAAATTCAACGTCCACATATTCGTCTTCAATAATAGGAATTACCCTATCGCAAATAGGAACAATGGCCTTTTTGCCCTTTAAATGACGGTATCTTTCATCGTTTGGGTTGATACAGATTGCGGTATCGCCCAAAATGGTCTCTGGACGGGTGGTGGCAATGGTCACTTTCTCGTCCGAGCCTTCAATGGCATAGGATAAATAATACAGGTTACCTTGTCGTTCTTCATAGATTACCTCCTCATCAGAAAGCGTGGTCTTCGCTTCAGGATCCCAATTCACCATTCGATACCCCCTGTAAATCAAGCCTTTATTATATAAATCAACAAAAACCTTGATTACCGAGGCTGACATATCGTCATCCATTGTGAACTTGGTACGGTCCCAATCGCAGGAGCAGCCCAATTTTTTTAATTGTTGAAGGATTACCCCTCCGTACTCGTTGGTCCAATCCCATGCATGTTTTAGAAATTCATCGCGGGACAATTTTGATTTGTCAATACCATCAGCTTTAAGTTTGGCAACCACCTTGGCCTCAGTGGCTATGGAGGCGTGGTCCATTCCCGGTACCCAACAGGCATTTTTCCCCAAGAGTCTGGCTCTTCGGATAAGAACATCTTGTATGGTATTGTTGAGCATATGTCCCATATGAAGTACCCCAGTCACGTTTGGTGGCGGGATTACTATGGTATACGGCTCCCTTTCATCCGGTTTGGAGCTGAAATATTTATGCTCGGACCAGTAGGCATACCAGTGCTCTTCAACCCTTTTTGGGTCATATTTTGATGGAATCTCCATTTTTCGGTACAGTTTTTGTTCAATTGGACTGTGATTGGATTTTTGAAGGGAAAGCTAAATGTTAATTTTTACGCTATTCTTCGGATGAGAGCCAATCCAGAAATACGAAACAAAAATAAGTAACGTTATTCTATAACAAAAGAATTTTGGATGCAGGTATCAAAACATCTACATTTGAAGTTCACCCAAAAACCAAAAATGATGAAAAAAACTGTACTCATGCTGTTTGTAGGGCTTTTATCCTTAGGGATTTACGCTCAGGAGACTGCTAAAATCGAATTTAAAAGCGAGACCATTGATTACGGAGAAATCGAAAGAGGTAGCGATGGTGTTCGTGTTTTTGAATTTACCAACACTGGTGATGCCCCTTTGGTAATCAGCAACGTTAGATCTAGCTGTGGATGTACTATCCCAAAAAAGCCAGAAGAACCTATTATGCCCGGGAAAACTGGTAAAATAGAAGTGAAATATGACACCAATAGAGTTGGCCCCATTAGAAAGGCCATTACTGTGACCTCCAATGCGGATACGCCCACAAAAGTTTTGAAAATTAAGGGTACCGTTAAAAATCCTGGAGCGAAATAAGGAAAAAGAAAATATATTTTAAAAGCCCCAAAACCAATTGGTTTTGGGGCTTTTTGTTTCTTAATTAGTCGTCGTCGTCAAACATCTTTTTAAGGACAAAGGTGAACAGCAAATCCCTGTTGTATCGTTCGATCAATACTTTTATCCGCTTTCCTTCTCTTTCGTTGATCATTTTAAGGATTTCCTGAAGCTTGTACTTATGGACTCTTTTTCCGTTAACCGCTAAAATCACGTCACCCTCACGTAATCCTGCCTCTGCAGCGGGGCTTCCCGCACGAATACCTGATACTACTATTTCGGGAACAAGACTTAAACGGGTCTTGTTTTCCAATAAAATTTGGACATTCCCAAAAGTATCCGCATCATCCTCTTTCACAATTCCATTCACATCGGCGATACTTTCTGCTATATAACGCAAACCGTTGTGCTGCAAGTCTATTCCTGCTAAATTATATTGGAAGGGGTCTTTGAAGTTTCCATTTTTCCTTAAAGTAACCAGGCCCCGGGCATAATCGAAAACGATATTGAAACGCTTGAGGACTTCACCCCCCAAACTGCCATTACGATCGCCCATACTTTCCAATCCCTGAAAAGATTCAAGGTACGGAAATGCTACTTTGGCTTCTTCAAGCTCAAAGTCGCCTATCCGAACCCCATTGATTTTACTTCGTTTTCCAAAAATATCACCGCTCAGTCCTCTTCCAAGGTGGTCCTCATAATTCTTCTCTGGTATTTCCAGTCCTTTTTCGGGTGCCGGAAACAGCCACAGGGCATCACTACTTCCGGTATCTACCAATAATTTAACCGGTACATTTGCGGTATCCTTCATTAGCACCGTGCCTTCCACATAAGCTTTTCTTTTTTCTACGGTAAGCGGTAGGGTCTGTGTTTTTCTTCTATCCTTATATTGGTACAATTCTGGATTGTGCAGTTTTATCTTTTTGGAATTATATTTTACTTCAACAATAAAGTCCCTGAAAAGATCGTACCCCATAATTCCATGCACGGGAATCCCAAGGGATGTTGAAAAATTGATCCCCCGATCCAAAACCACATAAAGGTCTTGGGAGTAATTTCTAGCCTCACCAAGTTTAAACGCATTGTTTTTGGAACTTAGGGCCTTCATCGGTTCTCCTCCACCAAGACCACGAATGGTGACTTCGGAAACATTGTTTATCGGTATGGAATCTGACTCGGAAAGATTAAAAAGTATGGGCTTACTCACCCCAGAATCCAAAATAAAGGTGAGCTCTGTACCATTTACCTCTACTGGAATTATAATAAGGTTGTTGATGAGCTCAAACTTTATCTTTTGAAATTTTTCACCTTCGGGCAATCGATATCCTTGCGCCCAAATAAACAAGGGCACAAATAAAAGAAGTGTAAAAAAGATGGCTTTCTTCCTCAACATGCTTAATTTCAACTAGTCATACTTATTAAATATACATATTTGCCTTCAAACCTCATCTTAATTTAACATTTTAATAAGCAAGTAATTATTCCTTAAAGTTGTTGTTTTCGATAGTTGGTTTTCTCATTTTTGCGAAAACTTTAGCACATGCCTAGTATCTCGAAGAAAGGGACACAAATGCCCGCATCGCCCATCCGTAAATTGGTACCCTACGCAGAGACTGCCAAAAAACGAGGAACCCATGTAATCCACCTCAACATTGGACAGCCTGATATTAAAACACCAAAAGTGGCTTTGGATGCCGTGAGGAACCACAATATCGAAGTTCTTGAGTACAGTATGACGCAGGGTTCGGAAGAATACCGTCAAAAAATTGCCGCGTACTATGCAAAACGCGATATTTTTGTTGATGCGGAAGATATTATTGTAACCACAGGAGGGTCGGAAGCATTATCGTTTACCATGGGATCCATTATGGATAACGATGACGAAATCATTATACCTGAGCCATTTTATGCCAACTATAACGGTTTTGCCACCGCTGCAGGGGTTAAAGTAAAACCTATTGCATCGTCTATAGAAAATAATTTTGCCCTCCCTCCCATTTCCAAGTTTGAAGAGCTTATCACCCCAAAAACAAAGGCCATCCTTATTTGCAACCCTGGGAATCCTACTGGATATCTTTATAGCAAAGAAGAAATCCATCAATTGGCGGAATTAGTAATAAAACACAACCTTTTTTTGGTGGCAGATGAAGTGTACCGCGAATTCACCTACGACGGAAGGGAACATTACTCCATTCTTCAGGTTGATGGGCTGGAAGAACACGCCATTGTGGTAGACTCCGTTTCCAAGCGTTACAGTATGTGCGGGGCACGGATTGGTTGTTTGATATCCAAAAACACCAAAGTAATAGCAACTGCAATGAAATTTGCCCAAGCAAGACTTTCTCCACCAACTTTTGCCCAAATTGCAAGTGAAGCGGCATTGGAAACCCCACAAGAATATTTTGATGATGTAATCGAGGAATATGTTTCGAGAAGAAATCTATTGATTACCGAACTCAACAAGTTGGAAGGTGTAAAAGTGGCCACTCCGCAAGGTGCTTTTTACTGTGTGGCAGAACTTCCTATTGATGATGCCGATCACTTTGCTCAATGGTTGTTGGAAAGTTTTGAAGTTGATGGAAAAACCGTGATGGTGGCTCCCGCAGCAGGCTTTTATGCCACACCAGGTTTGGGAAAAAATCAGATTAGAATTGCCTATGTGCTCGAAAAAGAGCAACTTGTAAGGGCTGTCCAAATTTTGGGCAAAGCCTTAACAGAGTACAACAACCAGTGAACATACAGGAAAACATATCCTTAAAAAATTACAATACCTTTGGTATTGATGTAAAAGCACGGTTTTTTGTTAAAATTACCGGACTGGTTCAACTCCAGAAAGCATTGGAGCTGAAAGCGTACCCAAAAAAGTTTATTATAAGTGGCGGAAGCAATATGTTGCTCACCAAGGATATTGATGCCCTTGTGATGCACATTAACCTCAAGGGCATTACCATTGTCGAGGAAGACGAAAACAGTGTGGAGGTGAAGGTAATGGCCGGTGAAAATTGGCATGAATTGGTAATGTGGAGCCTGAAACTGGATTATGGTGGACTCGAAAACCTTTCGTTGATCCCAGGGAACGTGGGTACTGCGCCCATCCAAAACATTGGTGCCTATGGTGTGGAACTCAAAGATGTTTTTGTGAGCTGTGCCGCCATGGATGTGAAAACTGGGGAACTGGAAGGTTTTGACAAGGAAGCATGTAAGTTTGGTTACCGGGATTCCATCTTTAAAAACAAAGCAAAGGATAAATTCATTATTACTTCGGTGGTTTTAAGACTTACCAAGAAAGATCATGTGCTGCACACGGGGTATGGCTCCATTGAGAACGAACTGAAGAACAAAGGAATTGTGCATCCGACCATACAAGATATTTCCGATGCCGTGATCGCCATTCGAAAGAGCAAACTGCCCGACCCCAAGGAAATTGGAAACAGCGGTAGTTTTTTTAAGAATCCTATTATTTCCAAAAAAGCAATTGATAAATTCATTAAAAAGAACCCCAATGCACCTTTTTATGAGATGGACGAGAATCAATATAAAATTCCAGCCGGTTGGCTCATTGAGCAGTGCGGGTTTAAGGGAAAACGGTTTGGTGATGCAGCCGTACACGATAAACAAGCCTTGGTCTTGGTGAATCACGGCAAAGCAACAGGCAAGGAAATACTTCAATTGGCCAAAAAAATTCAAGATGAAGTACAGAAAACCTTCAAAATAAAAATTCAGCCAGAGGTGAACATAATAAAATAACCCCCGCATTGAAGTCAATAACGAGGGTTATACCAAACCAAACTAACCAAATTTATGAATGTTATCAGGGTTATGACACCCCTTTATTTCTATTCAAAATGAACAAAGACAAAATGCTTTTTCTGTCTTAGCTTTGTTTTATATACGAGATAAATCCTATTTTAGATTTTGGTCCCTTAAAAAATTTTACCAAAAGCATCATTAATGAGCACATTGATCGAGAGACATATTGTTTCACTCCTTGCGGAAAAAGACGATAAGGCTATTTCCCTACTCTACGAAAATTATGGCGATACACTTTTCGGTGTTGCTTTTAAAGTGGTAAAAGATGAAGATTTGGCCCAAGATGTGCTCCAGGAAAGTTTTATCAAAATCTGGAAAAAAGCTGATAGTTACGATGCCTCAAAAGCCAAGCTTTTTACCTGGCTATTTCGAATTGTGCGAAATACAGCCATAGATAAATTGCGTAGCGTCAATAATAAATCGGACAAGGAAATCCAAATCGACGTTTCAGACGTATATAATGTTGGAGTGAAGGCTATTAACCCGGAACATCTGGACATCCAAGAAAACTTGGACAAGATTGAAGATAAGTATAGGATTGTTCTTGAAGCCCTGTTTTTTGAGGGAATGACGCAGCAGGAGGCAAGTGATGAATTGGACATTCCCTTGGGAACCATAAAGTCCCGATTAAAAATCGGGCTAAGGGAACTTGGAAAAATTTACGGTACAACCATGGCTTTGCTCCTTTTATTAAATCTATTACCATGAAAGAGAAAGTTAAAATATTTTTAGAATCCGATATCTTGGAAAAATACCTTTTGGGAGATACCACTAAAGAAGAATCCCAAAAGGCCGAAAGATATATCGCCATGTATCCCGAAGTAAGGAAAACTTACGATATGCTCCAAAAAAACCTGGAGACCTTTGCCAATTTGTACGCCAAAAAGACCCCGGAAGGTCTTAAAGAAATCATATTGGCCAGCGCAAAAAAGGAGACAATGGTAAGCAAAAGGTACATGCGCTATGCCGTAGCGGCCAGTATCGCCATTATGATTTTTGCCGGTTCCTCCCTATTCTTTTGGAACGAAAACAAAACGCTTCAAGAAAAAAATACCATGGTCACCAACCAAATCAAGTATTTGGAAAACAACATGAAAGACCAATTGGCAGATATGAGAAACCAATTTATTGTGCTAAATAACCCTGCCACAAAAAAATACCAAGTAAAAGGGGAACGTGAAGCTAAAGAACTTAAGGCAATCGCTTACATCAACCCAGTCAAAAAACTTTCCTACATCAATGTGAGCAATGTCCCGGAGCTTCCAGAGGACAAATGCTTCCAAATGTGGGCCGAAGTCAACGGCGAATTGGTAAACTTGGGCGTAATCAAGAATTTTGATGAAAAAGATAAACTTCTTGCGCTTCCTTATGCCGATAATGCGGTAAGTTACATTACCATTGAACCAAAAGGTGGTAACAACACCCCATCGGTCGACAATATCGTGGCCAACATCAAATATTAAGGCTCAACTTTAAAGAAACCTTAAACCTTCCGCCCTTTAGTAAGGTATTTTGTACCTTTGTGCAAAAGTCAAAACATGAAGTTAGCATTAGTTACCATCGGGTTATTGGCCCTTGCCTTTGCAGGTATTGCAATTAAAATCTGGGGGAAAAAGAACGGTGAGTTCGCCGGAACATGTGCCAGCCAAAGCCCTTTTTTGAACAAGGACGGAGAAGCATGCGGATTTTGTGGCAAACTCCCAGAGGAGCAAGATTGTAAAAGAGATACTGTTACCGACACCCAATAATTCTTAATTTTTAGGCAAGATTCATTTTTTTGGAAAAAACCGACGATTCCATTGAGGAGATTATACAAAAGGCAAAAGAAGGAAACCAAATTGCCTTTAGTACACTCTTGGACACTTTTTGGAACGATGTTTACGGTTTTCAGATACTTCGCACCAAAAATGAAAATGACGCAGAGGACATAACCATAAGGACATTTTCCAGGGCCTTTGATAAAATCGACACCTACGATAAAACATATGAGTTTAAGACGTGGCTCATCACCATTTCCAAAAACCTTCATGTGGACCTCCTCCGAAAACGCAAGCGGAGCCTCATGAACGAAATGGATTCCCGGGGGGACGAGGTTAAAAAAGTATTGGACGAAACCCCCACGGTCGAGGACCGTTTGATCACGGAGCAAAACCTTGCCCATCTCTTACAGGACATCAAAAAATTAAAACCACATTACCAAAAGGTCATCAACCTACGCTATTTTCAGGAAATGAGCTATGCCGATATTGCCAAAGAACTCAACGAACCCGTGAACAATGTGAAGGTAAAATTGCTCCGGGCCAAAAAACTTTTGGCAGAGATTATCAAAAAAAAGTGACCTGCTCCAGGGCACAAAGTTTCCTTCCCAGTTTCGTATCTTTGTACATCAAATTTATTATGTATGAGCACAAGCGTTGCAGAAAACGTTCTTCCACCCAAAGGAAAACCTAAATGGCTAAGGGTTAAGCTCCCTACGGGCAAAAAATACACCCAGCTCAGAGGGCTTGTAGATAAATACGACCTACATACTATTTGTACCTCCGGAAGCTGCCCGAACATGGGTGAGTGCTGGGGAGAGGGCACCGCAACATTTATGATCTTGGGCAACATTTGTACCCGCTCCTGTGGATTTTGCGGCGTAAAAACCGGCCGACCGGAAACAGTGGACTGGGCAGAACCCGAAAAAGTGGCCCGTTCCATAAAAATAATGAACATTAAGCATGCTGTGCTCACTTCTGTGGACCGCGATGACCTTAAGGACATGGGGTCCATTATTTGGGCAGAGACCGTTAAAGCCGTTAGACGGATGAACCCAGAAACCACCATGGAAACCCTTATCCCTGATTTCCAAGGAATATCCAACCATTTGGACAGGATAATCGAGGTAGCCCCGGAAGTGATTTCCCATAACATGGAAACCGTAAAAAGGCTGACAAGAGAAGTCAGGATTCAGGCTAAATATGATAGAAGCCTCGAAGTACTGGACTATTTAAAGAAGAACGGAGCAAAAAGAACCAAATCCGGCATTATGCTCGGTCTTGGCGAAGAGGAAAGCGAAGTTATCGCCACTATGGAAGACCTTAGAAAGGCCGACGTTGATGTGGTTACCATTGGCCAGTACCTTCAACCCTCCAAAAAACACTTGCCCGTAAAGCAATTTATTTTGCCCGAACAGTTTAAAAAATATGAGGAAATAGGGTTGGAAATGGGCTTTAGACATGTGGAAAGTGGAGCCTTGGTCCGTTCATCGTATAAAGCACACAAACACATACACTAGCTCCCTTCCCCATTATCATGAAAAACATCTCCATTGGCATTAATGGTTTTGGCCGTATCGGTAGAACCCTTTTTAGGCTTTTACTTAACCATCCCAACATCAAAGTAGTGGCCATAAACGATTTGGCCAATGCAGAAACCTTGGCCCATCTATTAAAATATGACAGCATTCATGGGGTATTGAATACCGAAGTATCGCACAAAGACAATCTGATTCTTATTGATGACAGGGAAATACCCGTTCTCAATCACAATCATCCCAAGGAAATAGACTGGAAATCTCATAAGGTCGATATTGTCGTAGAATCCACTGGAAAGTTTAAAACAAAGGAAGAATTGGAATTCCATATAAAAAATGGGGCCAAAAAAGTCATTCTTTCCGTTCCCCCGTTGGATGAATCCATTAAAATGGTGGTTTTAGGGGTTAATGAGAATATCATCAACAACGATGATCAAATAATTTCCAATGCCTCCTGCACCACCAACAATGCCGCCCCAATGATCAAGGTGATCAATGAATTGTGCGGTATAGAACAGGCATACATCACAACTGTCCACTCCTATACATCGGACCAGAGCTTGCACGATGCCCCCCACCGCGACCTTCGCAGGTCTAGAGCGGCCGGACAATCCATAATTCCCACAACAACAGGGGCCGCAAAAGCATTAACAAGTATTTTTCCTGAATTATCCGATGTGATAGGCGGATGTGGTATACGCGTTCCCGTTCCCAACGGCTCACTTACGGACATTACATTCAATGTGCTCCAAGAAACTTCTATTGAGGAAATAAATGCTACCTTTAGGGAGCAAGCGGAAAGTACCCTAAAAGGCATACTCAATTATACCGAAGACCCTATTGTTTCCATCGACATAAACAATAGTTGTTACTCTTGTACGTTTGATTCTTTGATGACCTCTGTGATTGGTAAAATGATAAAAATCATTGGATGGTATGACAACGAAACTGGATATTGCTCCAGAATTATTGATTTAATAGATTTGCTCATAAAGAAAAAATACGTTTGATCTTCAACCTTGTAAACAAAAAGATAGGCGAAAAATCGCTGCTTCTAGTGTGCATAGTGTTATGCATCCAGTTTACTTTTGCCCAAAGTGATGGCAATTCCACCTCCGATGTTAAGACCATTTTTAATGAGTTTATGCAATATCGCCACGAAAACAAAGTGGACAAAGCTTTAGAAACTTTGAACGAGGCTGCCAATATTGCTGAGAGGAATGAGGATTCCAAACTTTTACTGGACACCTATCATCAATATGCACGACTGTTCTTAGAGGAAGGAGACAGGGAAACAGCTATTTTTTACTGGGACAGGGCCAGTATTCTTTTAAGGGATACCTCATACTCCTATGGCGAAGCATTCCACTTGTATTTAGATGCCGCACTGCGGTTTGATGAAGGCAATAATTTTCAGGCATTGAAACAACTGGAAGAATCCAGAAAACTTAGCAATAACAGAAATCTTACCAACAATATACTTTTACTTGAGGCCAGTATCTACACCAATATTGAAAAGTACGATGACGCTGTAAAAAACCTGCATGCCCTAATCGTTAACTCCGATGATAAAGAGCGTGCCTATTTGGCCACAAGGGCCAACTTACAATTAGCAAGAATAAGCGTGACCCTGGATGACCTTGAAGACGGGATCATCCACTCCAAAGCTGCTCTGGAACTAGCGGAAAAGCATGGCTTTTCCAAAGAGATAAAAATTGCCTACGAACAATTGTCCGGCATTTACGAAGCTAGCGGCAATTACGATGAATCCCTCGTATATGCCAAAGGTTTGGCCCAAATAAAAGATTCCATATTCAATGTGGAAAAGGCCAAGTTGGATGCCGATGCTGCGGACAAGATTCGGTTCGACCACCAAATGAACGAACTCAACAAGCTCCAAGCTAAAAATGAGGAGCTCAGTGAATCCAAAAACCGTTCGGAAATAACCGCCATATTAACATCTGCCTTTTTAACAATTATCTCCCTTTTGGCAGTTTCATTGTTCAGGAACAATCAAATCAAGCTTAAAACAAACGATCTCCTTTACACCAAAAACAAGGAACTGGAGTTGGCAAGGGATGCAGCGGTATCTGCTATGCGGGCCAAAACAAATTTCCTATCAACAGTAACCCACGAGCTAAGGACACCCTTGTATGCCGTTACGGGACTCACCCATCTATTATTGGAAGAGAACCCCTCTGAGCATCAAAAAGAACATTTAAAGTCATTAAAATTCTCGGGGGAATACCTGCTAAATTTTATCAACGATATTCTTCAGATCAATAAAATTGATGCAGAAAAACTGGAACCCCTCAACATAGAATTCAAGTTGCACAAAGTGCTGGATGATGTTGTGGATTCGCTCCAACAAAATGCTCACGAGAAAAAAACAAAACTGATCCTGGATTACGACCCCACCATCCCCAAAAAATTGTTGGGAGACCCCATAAAGCTATCCCAAATTTTTATGAACCTTGTTGGCAACGCTCTTAAGTTTACCAAAAATGGCAAAGTAGAGGTCTTGGCCAAAATGTTGAAAAAAGATGAAGACCAGGTAAAGTTGTATTTTGAAGTAAGGGACAATGGAATCGGAATTTCGGAAGAGCAACAAAAAAATATTTTTGAAAGCTTTGAACAAGGTTCCATACAAATCAACAGGGAATATGGTGGCACAGGACTTGGGCTCACCATTGTTAAAAGTCTTTTGGGATTGTTTGGAAGCACCATTCACCTTGAAAGTGAGTTAGGCCATGGAAGCTCCTTCTATTTTGAAATGGATCTAGATTACGAATCCAAAGAAGGGGAAGAAATCTCTTTTGAGCTCAATCCCGAAGAATTCCAGTTCAAAGGGTTGCACGTATTGGTTGTGGAAGACAATAAGATCAACCAGGTGATTACCAAAAAAATGCTCACCAAAAAAGAGATTAGTTGCGATATTGCCAATAATGGCAACGAGGCCATTGACCTGGCCAAAAAAAATACCTACGACGCCATTTTAATGGATATCCACATGCCGGGCATAAGCGGCGAGGAAGCCACGCGGCAAATACGAAAGTTTGACAAAAACATCCCGATTATTGCATTGACCGCCATTTCTTTGGATGACAGCCTGGAAAGTTTCTATGAGGCTGGCTGTAACGATGTAATCACCAAACCATTTAAGCCAGAGGTTTTCTATCAAAAAATTGGAGAAAACATCTTTAGGAGCAAAATGGAAGGTTCGGTTTAAAATAATGCCTGTAGCGAGCTTTTCAAAACCGCTTCATCTTCGCGGGAAAAACTGTGGGATATTTCCAAAAAGTACAGATTTCGTAACCTTCCTTCCAAACGCACAAAGTCTTTTTCGGTGGTCAGCACCATTTGGTACCCTTTAAATTGTTCAACCTCCCTGTCTGTAAAGTGGTGATGGTCCCCAAATTCAAAATGTTCAAACACCATTCCAACAGACTTTAAAAATCTCACCAAAGGTTCCGGCGATGCAATACCGGTTACCAAAGCCAACGGTTTCCCCTTTAATTCTGATAATTGGATTTTTTGCTTTCCCCCATCAGTTACAAAATCATTGTACTTTAACATCGTGAACAATACATTTTGATGTGGTTTAGGCTTGAGCTTATCAATTACCTTTTTCTTTTCCACATCTTGTAGTGTGTCCGGGCATTTGGTAACAATAATCAAATCCGCACGTTTGGCCTCCTTTTTTGCATCACGAAGGCTTCCTGTGGGCAAATACCAGTCATCCACATATAAATTATGATACGTGGTAAGCAAAATCGAAAAAGTGGGTTTCACCTTTCTATGTTGAAAAGCATCATCCAAAACAATAACTTCAGGATCAAACTCACTTTCCAGTTTTTCAATACCATTACGCCTATCGGTATCAACAGCAACAGCAACTTGGGGAAATTTTCGATGGATCTGATAGGGTTCATCCCCCAATTCCAAAACAGTACTTTCAGTGCCAGCCAAATAGAACCCTTTTGATTTCCGCTTATATCCACGGCTCAAAACAGCAGTCTTTCGGTGGGTCAATATCCTTAGCAAATATTCTGTCATCGGGGTTTTCCCGGTTCCCCCAACACTCAGGTTGCCCACACAAATGGTGGGTGTTTTGTACGATTTGGATGAAAAAATACCCGCATCAAACAAAAAGTTTCGCACATAAACCACCAAGGCGTAGACCAAAGAAATCGGGAACGCTATTTTCCGAAGCAACTGAAGCATTGAACGAAAATATAATATTTTATCTTTAGCCCACTTAACATTTTTAAAATGACCGTTAACGACATAGCAAAAGTGCTTGAAGAATTGGCTCCATTGGCCCATGCCGAGGAGTTTGACAACGTAGGTTTATTGGTTGGAAACCCAAACATGGAAGTCAAAGGTGTTCTTGTGACCCTGGACACGCTGGAAAACGTGGTGGACGAGGCCATTGAGAAAAAATGTAATCTCATTGTGAGCTTTCACCCTATAATTTTCAAAGGGCTAAAACGGCTAACTGGAAGTAACTACGTGGAGCGTGTTGTAATCAAAGCCATTGCCCACAATATTGCGATATACAGCATGCATACGGCCTTGGACAACAGCAAAATGGGCGTCAATGCCAAAATATGCGAAGTTTTGGGACTAAAAAATCCGGAAATCCTGATTCCAAGAACAAAAAGCATCAAAAAATTGACCACTTATGCTCCCTCGGCAGATGCTGATACTATAAAAATGGCTCTATTTGCTGCTGGTGCCGGTGAAATTGGGAAGTACAGCAATTGCAGCTATAGTTTGGAAGGCACTGGAAGTTTTAAGGCAGGAAACGGCGCCAACCCCGCTGTTGGAAAAGTTGGCGAAGTACATTTTGAAAAAGAGACGCAAATCAACGTAATTTATACTTTTGAAAAGGAAAAAAGCATTCTCAAAGCACTTTTTGATGCTCACCCCTACGAAGAAGTGGCCTACGAAGTGCTTACCCTGGAAAACAGCAATCAAGATTTGGGAATGGGAATGATAGGCACTCTCGATGCCGAAATGGATGAAAAAGAGTTTTTACTTTTAGTAAAAGATAGAATGAATGCTTCTGTTGTAAGGCATTCCAAACTACTGGGAAACAAGGTAAAAAAGGTTGCAGTTCTAGGCGGTAGCGGGGCCTTTGCAATAGGTGCCGCCAAGAAATCCGGGGCCAATATTTTTGTGACCGCCGACATTAAATACCACGAATTTTACCAAGCCGAAGACCAACTGGTAATTGCCGATATTGGGCACTTTGAAACTGAGCAGTTTACAAAAGATTTATTGGTTGATTATCTTACGAAAAAAATTCCTAATTTTGCAGTCTCTTTATCGGAGAGTATAACGAATCCCATCAAGTATTTATAAATATATGGCGAACAAGAAAGAAAGCACTGTGGAAGAAAAGTTGAGAGCACTGTACGACCTACAGCTTATTGATTCCAGAGTGGATGAAATCCGCAATGTTAGAGGCGAACTGCCTTTGGAAGTAGAGGACTTGGAAGACGAAGTCCTTGGTCTTAAAACCCGAATGGACAAATTGAAAACGGATGTTGAGACCATCAACTTTGAGATTGCTGCCAAAAAGAATCTCATCGATGAGTCAAAAGCGCTTATTAAAAAATACAGCGAACAACAGAAAAATGTAAGGAATAGCCGCGAGTTCAATTCGTTGAGCAAGGAAGTGGAATTCCAAGAGCTGGAGATTCAATTGGCCGAAAAGAACATTAAAGAGTTCAAAGCTCAAATTGAGCAGAAAAAAGAGGTGATTTCCACAACCAAGGAAAAATTATCCGAGCGAGAGGGTCACCTAAAGCACAAGAAAGGTGAATTGGACGCTATTCTTGCAGAAACTGAGAAAGAAGAAAAGGCTCTTCTGAAAAAATCTGAAGAGTACCAAGACAAAATTGAAGAGCGTTTGATAAAGGCCTACAAAAGAATACGCCAAAACGTAAAAAATGGTTTAGCTGTGGTTCCCGTAGAACGTGGAGCTTCCGGTGGTTCCTTCTTTACTATTCCACCACAGGTTCAAGTAGAGATTGCAAGCCGCAAAAAAATCATCACCGATGAGCACAGCGGCAGAATTTTGGTAGATCCTTTATTGGCGGAAGAAGAACAGGATAGAATGGAAAAACTTTTTGCCAAAATCTAATCTTCACCATTGGTTAAGAAATTAAAAAAGCCACCTTTAGGTGGCTTTTTTGTTGCTCTTATGTGTCATTTTAAATGAGTGAAACGATTGAGAAACCTCCACTGTTTCTAGATTTATCACACTCCTTTATGTCGGTTCGAAATGACAAATAGGCCACTTCCGGAAAATTCGTGCAAATATATAATCTGACAACACCCCAAAGTCACCTCAAGGAAATAATTTAAGCCTTTGGCAAGAATACTTCCGCCATCATACAACGGGCACTACCGCCTCCGCAAGTCTCAATAGTATCCAAAGGACTATGAATGATTGGGCTATGTTTTTCAATAGCTTTGATCTGTTCATCGGTCAGACTGTTGTAGGCCTGAGTGCTCATCACCATATAACGCTGATCGTTAGCCCCGATTACCTGAAGCATGTTACCTGCAAAATGACACATTTGTTCCTCGGAAATGTTAATGACTTCCTTGCCATCCATTTTAATATGGTTGACCACATTTTTTCGTTCCTTTTTATCATCGATGGAATCGAGACAGATTACCACAAATGTCTCCGCCATGGCCATCATTACGTTGGTATGATAAATAGGCAATCGTTCACCTTCAACGGTTTGGTTAGCATGGAAAATAACAGGGAAGCAATCAAAATCTTCGCAAAATTCAATAAAAAGATCTTCATGGGCGCGTTCGGAAAGGGCACAATACGCTTTTTGATTGACCCTATCCAATAAAACACTGCCTGTTCCTTCCAAAAACACCCCCTCATCCTCAGCGGCTGTATAATCCATAATATTGCTGATGGCAAAACCGTTTTCCTCCAACAACTCAAAAACATCTTCTCTGCGTTCTTTTTTACGGTTTTCGGCAAACATGGGGTACACGCAAACAATCCCGTTCTCGTGAAAGGAAACCCAGTTGTTCGGAAAAATGGAATCTGGTGTGTCACGCTCCATATCATCGTTTATGGTAATCACGTTAACACCATGTTCCCGAAGAATCTTTACAAACTGGTCGAACTCTTGCTGCGCTTTTTTATTGATTTCAACATTTTTAAGATGTGGATTTTCCTGAAAATAATTGTTGACAGCGGTTTGCTCGTTCATCCTAAAGTTTACGGGACGCACCATAAGAATGGTGTTTGTAATCTGCTTTCTCAATGCTTTAACTGTTTTGGTTATACCTGTGGCAGCAGGATGTAGGGTTTAAAAATTATACTCTTATTAAAGGCATGGTGCTACAACGCAATAGGCCTTCTTGCTTGGCGATTTCTGCATAGGGAATCTCTTCAACGGTGAATCCTTGGTCTCGAAGCCAATTGTTAAGTCGGGTAAAACTCTTTTCCGAAACTACCACCTCAGGTGATATGGAAAAAACATTGCTGAACATTTGGTACATTTCTTCCTTATTGATTTCAAAGATATTATCCGGCCCAAAAAAATCCACCAGATATTGGTATTCTTCTTCCACTAGAAATCCATTCTTGTGCAATATAGCCTTATCCTTCCCCACAGGTTGAAAACAACAATCCAAATGCAGTGCATTCTCCTTGGGGTCGGTATTGGATTTTCTGAGTTCAAAGGATTTTATGGTTTTATGGGGAAACATATCCCGAATAAATTCTACTGCTTCCCTATTGGTCCGTGCTGTAATATAACTTGCGTAATCTGCGCCTGAATAGGTCCCGATAAAAATATGGTCGTTCCAGGGCATTACATCACCCCCTTCTATATGTACTTCTTCTGGTGGACGAATTATCTTTTTGGAATCTATTTTATCCAATACATTATGAATGGCCACAAATTCACGCTCCCTATCGGGCAAAATATTGGCATGAAACAGTTTATCCTCTATAACAAAGGCAATATCTCTTGCGAATATCTGGTTGCAATCCTTAAGTACTTCCGGTCTATAAACATCCACCCCATATTTATCGAAAACTCGGGCAAAGCCTTCCATTTCTTTAACCATATCCGCTTCTTTGGGATAGGTTCCGGCCTTAATATGCTCTATGGATTTAGGATCGTATGCCTCATCTATAGTAGGTATAGGTCCGCTACTTTGGGCCGTTCCCAAAATAACGGCTCTTAGTTTACTGGTCTCATCAACAATGTTCAATTCTATCATACACGATTCATTTATGGCCAAAAAACCGGCCGTAGAAAGTGATAAGGATAATCCTTGGAATACGATGGCAAATCTAGTGTTTTACTTCAATTTCCTCCTTGTTAAATGATAAAATTACCTACTTTATTTAAGGTTTTACATTATGGAAACGAAGGAATATAATTTTTAATCAATGATTTGTATATCAAATGATTAAAATGAAAATAAAATTCAAGAAACTGACTTTTATCAGGTTTTTGTTTTTATTAATTATTACATTTGAAATAAGATTTTTCTTACATATGAAAAAATTGTTATTTACATCAGTTCTGCTAGCTTCAGTGTTCATTACATTGAGCGGGATGAATGCGTTTCAAAAAATGGAAGATTTTAACTTTAATTCCAAAGAACAGATGGAATCTGTTTACGCTGTAAAATATGATGATTGTATCACGGAGAGTGATTTTCCTGGAGGTTACCTATCTATAAATCGGGATACCGATCAAGATGTAGATTGGAATATTATGAAGGTAGACCAATCCATTAACAAATATCGTAAATCTTTAGAGTCGACTTTGAAGAATTTAAGTACTGTGGATGCACATGATTTTATTCATCAAACATTTCAAAAGGCGAAAAGTTCCATGGAAAATGACAATACCTCTGATATACAGAAACATTACTTTAGAGGCGTTATGCGAATATGCTATGACAAAGACAAGGATTTAAATCAAAATAGCGTAACCATACTATAGTTCCCCCACAAAAAAAGGGGCGATATTCGCCCCTTTTATTCTTTTCGTCCCAAATCTTATCTTTTTTCCAACGGAACAAAGCTTCTGAGGTTTTCTCCTATATAAACTTGTCTTGGTCTTCCAATGGGTTCTTTTCTAAGTCTCATTTCTCTCCATTGCGCAATCCATCCTGGCAATCTGCCAAGAGCGAACATTACGGTAAACATTTCTGTGGGTATGCCCAAAGCGCGGTAAATAATTCCTGAGTAAAAATCCACATTGGGGTATAGTTTTCTATCTACAAAGTAGCTGTCTTCCAAGGCTTCTTTTTCCAATCCTTTGGCAATGTCCAAAATAGGGTCTTCAATACCTAGGTTGCCCAATACTTCGTCAGCTGATTTTTTAATGATCTTGGCTCTTGGATCAAAGTTTTTGTAAACACGGTGTCCAAAGCCCATTAATCTGAATGGATCATTCTTATCCTTGGCCTTGGCCATATATTTTTTGGTATCACCTCCATCGGCTTCAATCGCCTCCAACATTTCCAAAACAGCCTGATTGGCACCTCCGTGCAGTGGTCCCCAAAGCGCGGAAATACCCGCGGAAAGTGAAGCAAAAAGTCCTGCATGTGAGGAACCAACAATACGTACAGTGGATGTAGAACAGTTTTGTTCGTGATCTGCGTGCAAAATCAATAATTTGTCCAAGGCATCAATGGCAATCCTATCTCTCTTATACTCTTGGTTTGGCCTTTTAAACATCATTTTATGAATGTTCTCGACATAACCGAGGCTATCATCGCCATAATCCAAAGGAAGCCCTTTTTTCTTGCGCATGGTCCAAGCCACCAATACCGGGAACTTTGCCAATATACGGACAATGGAGTTGTACATGGCCGATTCGGATGACACGTCTACACAAGATGGGTTGAAGGCCACCAATGCACTGGTCAACGAAGATAACACGCCCATTGGGTGTGCCGATTTTGGAAACCCGTCCAAAATCTTTTTCATTTCTTCATCCACCTGCGACTCTTCTTTAATATCGCTATGGAATTTTTCCAGCTGTTCCTTGTTTGGCAGTTCACCAAAAATCAAAAGGTAGGCTACTTCCAAAAAGTCGGCTTTCTCGGCTAAATCTTCAATTGAATATCCTCGATACCTCAAGATTCCCTGCTCGCCGTTTAGGAAGGTGATGGCACTTTCACACGATCCGGTATTTTTGTAACCGGGATCTATAGTCACCATTCCTGTTGAGGCCCTCAAGGTTTTAATATCTATGGCCAATTCATCTTCAGTACCTTTGATAACGGGGAATTCATACCTTTTTCCCCCATATTCGAGTATAGCTTTATCCGACATTTTATTTTTTAATAGATTAGTAAAAATAGAAAGCGGAAAATACGAAAAAGCGCAACCATTAACAATTTCCAGCTGCTATTTGTGTTGATATTAACGCGAAAATGTTATAGAAAATTTACTTAATCCAACTTGTAAAGTAGTTTGTAATATTGATCAACGGATTTCTCCCAGGTGAAACGCTTTTTTCTTGCCGCGGCCTGTATTTTTTTCCAGGTTGGTTTATCATTTTCAAACACATCCAGAGCTATATCCAAAGCTTCCAACATGTTTTTTATTTTCTCGTCGTAACTGTCCCCATCAAAGGCAAAACCAGTTTTCATGTGCTCCACCGTATCCTTTAACCCTCCCGTGTGATGGACCAAACAAGGATTGCCGTTTCGCATGGCCAACATTTGACTAATACCACAGGGTTCAAAAAGACTGGGCATAAAATATAGGTCGGACTCCAGATACATGGAGTCGATCAGCTTTTCCGACTGGCCATTGGTAAAAACAAAGTTCTTGTGCTCGTAGCTCAACTTTCTAAAAAGCTCCTCATACTCCGGTGCTCCGGTTCCCAATAGCATAAAAATTCCATCGACCTTTTCCAACTTCTTCAATATTTCTACAAAGGCTTCGGGCGAACGCATAAAAAAATAAAACTTTTGCTCGGTTAATCGAGCAACACTGGATGCAATGAATTTTGGTCGCAGCTCCACAAAATCCATGATTTTCTCTCCTGTATGTGCCAAAAAATCGGCTTTGTATTTTTTATCCTCTTGCTGTAGCCACCCGAACAATGCCTTGACCGTATTTCGGTAAATATTACCTTTCTTTTCTTTGTTGATGTTTTTGTAATTGCACCCGTTCAAAATACCAAACAAGCGCCCTTCCTCATCTGCTTTCTGCAAATCTTTTTCCAAACCCTCCCCTCCAATGAATTCGGGCGGGGAACTGGGCAGCAATACATCTTCTTTATAGGATGGTGATACGGTATGTACGGCATCTGCAAAGCGAATCCCCACGGCCATAAGGTTGATACAATCCTGATACCTGTAATCCATCAACTTTTGATAATCCAAGGGTACGTTGGGGAACCAATTTTTTACGGAGGAATAATTATTGTCAAATGGACGTATGCCCTGAATGGCCAGGTTATGGATGCTATAGACTATCCTAATATCCTTAAGGTTGGTATAATCCGGATGATATTCGCGCAGAAACAACAATAGGCTAGAGTGCCAATCATGCAGGTGTACCAAATCCACGTCCCCAAACGCTCCCTGTTTTATAGCTTCTGCCACTGCTGTACAAAATATAAAATACTTAATGGCATCGGTATAGAAAGGTTCCTCTGGATCGTTATGGTATATGTGTGCAATATCCCCGGCCTCAATTTCTGGATGATGCAGTACATAATGGAAAATATTTGGAAACTCTTTTTTAGGTTTCACCTCGTATAATTCTGCTGTGTAGCTTAAGTCTCGTAGCGTGAAGTTTAAGGTAGTTCTGGGCAATCCTCCATGATGCAGTCTTGAATAAGCCGGGACAACAACATGCACCTTGTCTCCCCGATCCGAAATTTGCCTGGGCACATCCCGAACCACGTCGCCCATACCGCCCGCTTTACAATTTTCCAAAGCATCATTTTCGGCGGCAACAAAAAGAAAGTTATTCATATGGGAGAATTTGAATGGGTGTTTAGTTGAACCCTTAATTTAACCAAACTTTGTTATTGAAACAAAAAAAAGCCTTTCCCATTTGAGAAAGGCTTTTTGTATGCAAAAAATTATTATTATGCTTATTTTACCTTAAAAGCTTTTTCTTGAGGGTAGTAAGCAATATCGCCCAACTCTTCTTCAATTCTCAATAATTGGTTGTACTTGGCCATACGGTCACTTCTTGAAGCGGAACCTGTTTTGATTTGACCTGTGTTCAATGCCACTGCCAAATCGGCGATGGTATTGTCCTCGGTTTCACCTGACCTGTGAGACATTACAGATGTATAACCAGCATTTTTTGCCATGTTTACAGCTGCTATGGTCTCTGTTAATGTTCCGATTTGGTTTACTTTGATCAAAATAGAATTGGCGATACCGTTTTCAATGCCACGTAACAAACGCTCAACGTTTGTTACGAACAAGTCATCCCCAACCAATTGAACTTTGTCTCCGATTTTTTCGGTCAACACTTTCCAACCGTCCCAATCGTTTTCGTCCATTCCATCCTCAATGGAAATGATTGGATATTTATCACAAAGGTCGGCAAGATACTGTGCTTGCTCCTCGGAAGTTCTAACTACACCCTTACTACCTTCAAATTTTGTATAATCGTAAGCACCGTCAACATAAAACTCAGCGGCGGCACAATCCAATGCAATCATTATATCGTCGCCCAATTTGTAACCTGCTTTTTCAACGGCTTTTGCAATGGTATCCAAAGCATCTTCGGTACCACCTTCCAAAGTTGGTGCAAATCCACCCTCATCGCCTACAGCGGTACTCAAACCACGGTCGTGCAATACTTTTTTAAGGTTATGGAAAATCTCCGTTCCCATTTGCATCGCGTGGCTAAAGTTTTTTGCTTTAACTGGCATTACCATAAACTCTTGGAATGCAATGGGCGCATCGGAGTGCGAACCTCCATTGATTATGTTCATCATGGGAACTGGAAGGGTGTTGGCACTTACACCACCTACGTAACGGTATAAAGGCATGCCCAACTCGTTGGCCGCTGCTTTTGCTGCTGCCAAGGAGACTCCCAATATGGCGTTGGCTCCCAATTTTGATTTGTTTGGGGTACCATCCAATTCGATCATGGCTTGATCGATGTAATTCTGCTCAAAAACAGAAGTTCCGATCAATTCCTCTGCAATAATGGTATTAACGTTGTTCACGGCTTTACCAACTCCTTTGCCCATAAAGGAATCGCCACCATCGCGTAACTCAACGGCTTCATGCTCTCCAGTAGAGGCTCCGGAAGGTACTGCTGCCCTCCCCAAAATTCCATTTTCCGTTACTACATCTACTTCTACTGTTGGATTTCCTCTGGAATCCAATATCTGTCTTGCATGAATGTTGATAATGATGCTCATTTTAATTCAATGTTTTTAGTTGTGATTATTGGCTAAAGATACAAAAGGTAGCGTTTTTAGCTCCATGATATTACTCACAAAACGCACTTAAAAGCTTAAAAACAAAACTATATCGTTTTAGTTTTTACTGGCCTTGATCAAATCGAAGAATTGGTCGAACAGATAATCTGCATCGTGTGGACCTGGACTTGCCTCTGGGTGATATTGTACCGAGAATACATCCTTGTTCTTCATTTTGATTCCAGCCACCGTTTGATCGTTCAAATGGGTGTGGGTGATCTCCAACTCTGCATTTGCTTCCGTCTCTTCCCTATTCACCGCAAATCCGTGGTTTTGGGAAGTGATTTCACCTTTCCCAGTAACCAAGTTAAGGATGGGGTGATTAATCCCTCTGTGCCCGTTGTGCATTTTATAGGTGGAAACGCCATTGGCCAAAGCCAATACTTGATGTCCCAAGCAAATCCCGAACAAGGGCTTGTCGGAGGCAATTATTTCTTTGGTGGCTGCCACGGCATCGGTTAAAGGTTCTGGATCTCCAGGTCCATTGGATATAAAAAAGCCATCGGGATTCCATTCCTTCATTTCATTATAAGAAGCATTGTATGGGAATACTTTGATGTACGCTCCTCTTTTTGCCAAGTTTCTCAAGATGTTCTTTTTGATTCCGATATCCAAAGCAGAAATCTTGAATTCAGAATTTTCATCTCCGTAGAAATAGGGCTCTTTTGTGGATACTTTGGATGAAAGTTCCAAGCCTTCCATGCTTGGTACTTTGCTTAACTCTTCTTTCAATTCATCAATGTCGTCCACTTTTGTGGAAATCAATGCATTCATGGCTCCATTGTCTCGTATGTAGCTTACCAAAGCACGGGTATCCACATCGGAAATGGCCAATAGGTTGTTCTTGTCCAAGAATTCCAAAAGACTCATTTTGGCATCTGGCCTTGAATATTCATAACTGAAATTTTTACAGATAAGACCTGCAATCTTTACAGAATCGGATTCCACTTCATCTTCGTGGGCACCATAGTTACCAATGTGTGCATTGGTGGTCACCATCAATTGACCGTAGTAAGATGGATCAGTGAAAATTTCCTGATAGCCAGTCATTCCGGTATTGAAACATACCTCTCCTACTGCGGTACCTTCTCTTCCCCCAACGGCCTTGCCATAAAAAATGGTTCCGTCCGCTAACAAAATCAACGCTTTTTTCTTTGTGTGATACTTCATTTTGTGCTCTAGTTTCAGTTAAGATAAAAAAACATAAAAAAAGGATAAGTTTTCACTTATCCTTTTTCCTAAAATATAATAGTTAATATCATTCTTCTTATTCTTCAGAATCGTCAGTTTTGGTTTCAGCTGCTGGAGCTGGTGTCTCAGCCTTCTTGGCACCACCGCCACCTCTTCTACTTCTTCGGGTCGATTTCTTCTTAGGCTTACCTGCGTTGTATAGCTCGTTGAAATCTACCAACTCGATCATCGCCATGTCTGCGTTATCTCCCAATCGGTTACCCAATTTAATGATTCTTGTGTAACCTCCCGGTCTGTCACCTACTTTTTCGGCAACTGTGCTGAACAATTCTGTTACGGCCTCTTTACTGCGCAAGTTACTAAAAACAACCCTTCTGTTGTGCGTACCTTTCTCGGTAGTCTTGTTGTTCTCAATCTTTGCTTTTGTAATCAAAGGCTCGATAAACTGTTTCAACGCCTTGGCTTTTGCAACCGTGGTGTTGATTCTTTTATGCTCTATTAGGGAACTTCCCATATTGGCCAACATGGCCTTTCTATGGGCAGCTGTTCTACCTAAGTGATTAAACTTCTTTCCGTGTCTCATTGTTCTAAGTTATCATCTTGCTACCAAATCCCAAACAATCAGGAGAGCAAAATATGATTATTAATCTTTATCTAATTTGTATTTGGAAAGGTCCATACCAAATTGCAGGCCTTTGTTGATGACCAATTCTTCCAATTCGGTCAATGATTTTTTACCGAAGTTTCTGAATTTCATCAAATCGTTTTTGTTGAAGGAAACCAAATCTCCCAAAGTATCCACTTCGGCAGCTTTAAGACAGTTCAATGCCCTTACGGACAAGTCCATGTCTACCAATTTGGTTTTCAACAACTGACGCATGTGCAATGATTCCTCATCGTAGGTCTCGGTCTGGGCAATTTCATCAGCCTCAAGGGTGATGCGCTCATCGGAGAACAACATAAAGTGGTGAATCAAAACCTTAGCAGCTTCGGTCAAGGCATCTTTTGGGTGGATGGAACCATCTGTGATGATTTCAAAAACCAATTTTTCATAATCGGTCTTTTGCTCTACCCTATAGTTTTCGATGCTGTATTTTACGTTCTTTACAGGAGTGTAAACAGAATCAACCGCAATGCTGCCCAAGGGAGCATTGGATTTTTTGTTTTCTTCTGCAGGAACATAACCACGACCTTTTTCGATAACAATCTCCATGTTGATGCTCACTTTGGGATCCATGTTGCAGATTACCAAATCTGGGTTCAACACTTGATATCCCGAAATAAATTTCTGGAAATCACCAGCGGTCATTTGCTCCTTTCCGCTCACGGAAATTGATACTGTCTCGCTCTCAACATCATCAATCTGTCTTTTGAACCTAACTTGTTTTAGGTTCAGAATAATTTCCGTAACGTCTTCAACAACGCCTGGTATAACAGAAAATTCATGTTCAACTCCATCTATGCGCACAGAAGTGATGGCGAAACCTTCCAAAGAGGAAAGTAAAACCCTTCTCAGCGCATTCCCAACTGTTAATCCATAACCAGGTTCCAAAGGGCGAAATTCAAATTTCCCTTCGAAATCTGTTGAATCGATCATTATAACTTTATCGGGCTTCTGAAAATTAAGTAATGCCATAATTGGATTAATGTTGAATTCTTATTTAGAGTATAATTCGACGATCAGCTGCTCCTTGATGTTCTCAGGGATCTGAAGTCTTTCTGGGACGGCAACAAATGTACCTTCTTTCTTTTCAGAGTTCCATGTAATCCATTCGTAAACGCCGCTATTGTTAGCCAACGAGTCTACAATGGATTGTACGGATTTGGATTTTTCCCTAACACCAACAACATCGCCTGCTTTTAGTGAATAGGATGGAATGTTTACTACCTCTCCATTTACGGTAATATGACGGTGCGATACCAATTGGCGGGCCCCTCTTCTTGATGGGGAGATACCCATTCTATAAACCACATTGTCCAATCGGGATTCACACAACTGAAGCAAAATCTCACCGGTTACACCCTCTTTTCTTTTGGCTTCACCAAAAAGATTACGGAATTGTTTCTCCAAAATACCGTAAGTGTATTTTGCTTTTTGCTTCTCCATCAACTGGATTGCATATTCAGACTTTTTACCACGGCGTCTGTTGTTACCGTGTTGTCCTGGAGGGTAATTTTTCTTTTCGAATGACTTATCGTCTCCGAAAATCGCTTCTCCAAACTTTCTAGCGATCTTTGTTTTTGGTCCTGTATATCTTGCCATCTTCTTTTAGTTTGAAAGTGCGATTATGAATTAAGGCTTATCCTTCGATAATCTAACTGCACCTTCGGGTGAAGACCCTTTTTAGGGGGCCGTTAAACAATATAATTGATAATTAAACTCTTCTTCTTTTCGGTGGTCTACAACCGTTGTGCGGAAGTGGAGTAACATCTACGATCTCTGTTACTTCGATTCCTGAGTTGTGGATGGAACGGATAGCGGATTCCCTACCGTTACCAGGTCCTTTTACGTACACCTTTACTTTTCTCAGTCCTGCTTCGTGGGCAACTTTGGCGCAATCCTCTGCTGCAATCTGAGCTGCGTAGGGAGTGTTCTTTTTAGAGCCTCGGAATCCCATTTTTCCAGCGGAAGACCATGAAATAACATCACCTTTCTTATTGGTAAGGGAAATAATGATGTTGTTGAAAGATGCAACCACGTGCGCCTCTCCGGTAGCATCTACGACTACTTTGCGCTTTTTAGCTGTTTTAGTACTTGCCTTTGCCATACTACCTACTTATTATTTAGTTGCTTTTTTCTTGTTGGCAACTGTTTTTCTTTTTCCTTTTCTGGTCCTAGAGTTGTTTTTGGTACGTTGACCTCTCAATGGCAATCCAGATCTGTGGCGAATTCCACGGTAACAACCAATGTCCATCAAACGCTTGATGTTCATTGAGGTTTCTGAGCGAAGCTCTCCTTCAATGGTGTAAGCTCCCACTGCCTCCCTAATTTTACCGATTTCATCATCGGTCCAATCGGAAACCTTGGTATCTTCACTTACTTGGGCTGCTGCCAAAATTTCTTGCGCCCTACTTTTACCTATACCGAAGATGTAGGTAAGCGAAATAACGCCACGCTTTTGTTTAGGTATATCTACCCCTGCAATTCTTGCCATAATTACCCTTGTCTTTGTTTAAATCTAGGATTCTTTTTGTTGATTACATACAATCTGCCCTTTCTGCGAACAATCTTGCAGTCGGCACTTCTCTTCTTTATTGATGCTCTTACTTTCATGTAACTAGTATCTATACGTAATTCTTGCTTTTGTTAAATCGTATGGACTCATCTCCAACTTTACTTTATCTCCAGGAAGCAGCTTAATGTAGTGCATGCGCATTTTCCCGGAAATGTGCGCCGTTACCACGTGCCCATTTTCCAATTCTACCCTGAACATTGCATTGGACAATGCTTCAATAATAGTCCCGTCTTGTTCTATTGCTGGCTGCTTTGCCATAAATTATGCTACTTTTCTGTTTTTTCCGGTTTTCATTAAGCCATCGTAATGTCTGTTCAACAAATAAGAATTTACTTGCTGTACAGTATCTATTGCTACACCAACCATGATCAATAGTGATGTACCCCCATAAAACAATGCCCATCCGGCCTGTACGTCCATCAATTTTACAACAACTGCGGGCAACACGGCCAACAGTGCCAAAAAGATGGAACCAGGTAATGTAATCAAGGACATTATTTTGTCCAAATAGTTTCCGGTTTCCTTTCCAGGACGTATGCCCGGGATGAAACCTCCACTTCTTTTTAAATCATCGGCCATTTTGTTTGTGGGCACGGTGATCGCTGTGTAGAAGTAGGTAAATATGATGATCAATACTGCAAATAGGATGTTGTAGGCCAATCCAAAAATATCGGCGAACTGTACTTCCATCCACTGACCTGCAGCGGTATCGTTAAATGTTCTACCAATCAAACTTGGTGCGAACATAATTGCCTGTGCAAAAATAATGGGCATTACACCAGATGCATTCAACTTAAGCGGAATGTACTGACGTGCTCCCATAACATTCTTTTCGTATCCGCCAGAAGCTGTTCTTCTTGCGTACTGAACCGGAATTTGTCTAACTGCCATTGTTAGGTAAACACTGGCCAAGATTACCAAGAACCAAACTATAACCTCAATCAGCATGAACATGATTCCTCCTGTATTGTTGGTCGTTCTTGAAACAAATTCTTGCGCAAATGCCTGTGGCAAAGTTGCAATGATTCCCACCATAATCAACAGGGAGATACCGTTTCCGATTCCCTTGTCGGTGATTTTCTCACCCAACCACATGGCAAACACACATCCTGTTACCAATATAATAACAGCTGGAACGATAAAATCCAAACCTTTACCCAAAACAAAAGCACTATCTGGCACACCTAAGGCACCAAGACCGTACAAGTAGGCGGGCGCTTGGACAATACAGATACCAATGGTTAACCAACGGGTTATCTGGTTGATGGTTTTTCTACCACTTTCGCCTTCTTTTTGTAGTTTTTGAAGATAAGGAATGGCTATTCCCATCAACTGTACCACAATGGAGGCGGAGATATAGGGCATAATACCCAAAGCGAATACCGAAGCATTCGCAAAAGCACCACCCGTAAAAGCATTAAGAATTCCCAAGATACCGTTTTCAGTCTGCGAGGATAATTCCGCCAATTGGGCAGTATCAATACCAGGAAGAACAACTTGAGCTCCAAATCGGTAAACCAATAATAGTCCCAATGTAAGGATGATACGCTGTCTCAGTTCGTCAATCTTCCAGATATTTGATATGGTCTCAATAAATTTCTTCATGCTATATGTCTTATAAACTTATTGCTTCACCTCCTGCTGACTCGATGGCAGCTTTTGCGGAAGCAGTAAATTTATGTACCGATACTTTAAGGGATGCCTTTAATTCGCCATCACCCAAAATCTTTACCAAATCGTTTTTGTGGGCCAAACCGTTTTCAATAAGTGTTTCCAAGGTAACCTCTTTTTTCACGGCACCCTTGTCCACCAATTCCTGAAGTCTGCCCAAATTGATTCCTGTGTACTCTTTTCTGTTCATGTTTGTGAAACCGAACTTGGGTACACGTCTTTGCAATGGCATCTGACCACCTTCAAAACCAATCTTTTTGGAATATCCAGATCTAGACTTGGCTCCTTTGTGTCCACGGGTAGAAGTACCTCCTTTACCGGAGCCTTCTCCTCGTCCTACACGTTTTCCTTCTTTGTGCACAGCGCCATCCGCTGGTTTTAGATTATTCAAATCCATGTGCCTTTATATTTTAAGCTTCCTCTGTGGAAACCAAGTGTTTTACCTTATTTACCATTCCAAGGATACTAGGAGTTGCTTCGTGCTCAACTACCTGTCCGATCTTATGCAATCCAAGAGCCTCCAAAGTTCTTTTTTGGTTCTGTGGCTTTTTGATGCCGCTCTTTACTTGTTTAACTTTAATCTTTGACATGTTATCCTCTATTTATCCTTTAAAGACTTTTTCCAAAGAAACTCCTCTTTGCTTTGCAACGGTGTCAGCACTTCTCAATTGCAACAATGCATCAAAAGTAGCTTTTACCACGTTGTGCGGGTTGGAAGATCCTTGCGATTTAGACAATACATCCTGTACCCCAACAGCTTCCAATACGGCTCTTACAGCTCCACCGGCGATTACCCCGGTACCGTGCGATGCAGGCTTGATATAAACACGTGCACCACCGTATTTTCCTTTTTGCTCGTGAGGAAGTGTTCCTTTGTTCAATGGAATACGAACCAAGTTCTTTTTGGCATCCTCGATAGCTTTGGCGATAGCTGTGGCAACCTCTTTGGATTTTCCCAAACCATGTCCAACAACTCCGTTTTCATCACCAACAACAACTATGGCCGAAAAACCAAAGGCTCTACCCCCTTTTGTTACCTTGGTAACACGTTGTACTCCAACCAATCGGTCTTTCAACTCCAGTCCACCTGGCTTTACTATTTCTACGTTTTTGTATTTCTGGTACATAGTTTATTAGAATTTTAGTCCTGCTTCCCTAGCTCCTTCAGCCAATGATTTTATTCTTCCGTGATATAGGTTTCCTCCCCTATCAAAAGCTACGGCTTCAACACCAAGCTTAAGAGCTTTCTCGGCTATGGCCTTACCCACGTTGGTCGCTACCTCGGACTTGCTTCCTTTGGAGTCCACATCCTTATCTCTGGATGAAGCTGCCGCCAAAGTTACACCTTTATCGTCGTCAATCAACTGGGCATATATTTCTTTATTGCTTCTGAATACAGACAACCTTGGTCTTGCTTCAGTTCCGAAGGATACTTTTCGTATTCTTCTTCGGATGCGTAATTTTCTTTCAGTCTTAGATAATCCCATAGTCTTAATTATTAAGCTGATTTACCTGCTTTTCTTCTTAATTGCTCACCTACAAACTTCACACCTTTTCCTTTGTAAGGCTCTGGCTTACGGAAACCTCTAATTTTAGCGGCTACCTGACCCACCAATTGTTTGTCATGAGATGTTAGTTTTACGATAGGGTTCTTCCCTTTTTCGGAGATGGTCTCGATTTTTACTTCGGGAGCGATGTCCAGAACAATGTTGTGGGAGAACCCTAGGGCCAAATCCAATTTTTGTCCTTGGTTGCTGGCCCTGTAACCAACACCTACAAGTTCCAATTCCTTTGTCCATCCATTGGTCACACCTTCTACCATATTATTGATAAGAGCGCGGTATAACCCATGCTTTGATTTGTGTTTATTGTCATCGGAAGGTCTTTCCAAAACAACGCTTCCGTCCTCGACTTTAATGTCAATCCCTGAAAACTCTTGGGTAAGTTCTCCCAATTTACCTTTTACAGTAACAACGGAATCTTTCACTTCTATAGTGACTCCATCAGGAATTTTAACTGGACTGTTACCTATTCTTGACATTTTTCTTCTCTTTTCTCAATTAATATACGTAGCACAATACCTCGCCACCTACGTTCTCTTGCTGGGCCTGCTTACTCGTCATTACCCCATGAGAAGTAGAAACGATAGCGATTCCCAAACCATTCAGTACTCTAGGCAAATCGTTAGAGTTTGAATACTTTCGCAGACCGGGCTTACTTACCCGCTGCAATTTTTTAATGATAGGCTCCTTGGTAAATTTATCGTACTTAAGGGCGATTTTGATGTTCCCTTGTACTTTGTCTTCCTCGAATTTATAGCTCAAAATATATCCTTGATCGAACAATATTTTGGTAATCTGTCTTTTTAGATTGGAACCGGGGATATCTACAACCCTATGACCTGCCTTACTGGCATTTCTCAATCTGGTCAAATAATCTGAAATTGGATCTGTAAGCATTTCTTTTCTTTATCTAAATTACCAACTTGCCTTTTTAACTCCCGGAATCAAACCCTTATTGGCCATTTCCCTGAACATTACCCTGGATACTCCAAAAGTTCTCATGTACCCGCGAGGTCTACCGGTCAACTTGCAACGGTTTCTCATGCGAACAGGAGAAGCGTTCTTTGGCAACTTCTGCAAAGCCTCATAATCTCCCGCTTCTTTTAGAGCCTTTCTTTTCTCGGCGTATTTTTCTACCATTTTAGCCCTTTTTCTTTCACGGGCTTTCATTGATTCCTTGGCCATACTAGTTCTTTTTAAAGGGTACTCCCAGTTCGGTTAACAATGATTTTGCTTCTTTATCAGTTTCAGCAGAAGTAACAAACGTGATGTCCATTCCGTTGATTCTGTTGATTCTGTCTATATTGATTTCTGGAAAGATGATTTGTTCGGTAACTCCCAAATTGTAGTTTCCCCTACCATCGAATCCTGTAGCCTTTACTCCAGAGAAATCACGCACCCTAGGAAGGGCACTGGTAATCAATCTATCCAAAAATTCGTACATGCGCTCTCCTCTAAGAGTCACTTTTGCACCAATCGGCATTCCTTTTCTCAATTTGAACGTAGCAACGTCTTTCTTGGAAAGGGTAGCGACCGCTTTTTGACCTGTAATGTTGGTCAGTTCGTCAACAGCATGATCAATCAGCTTTTTGTCCGAAACAGCGGCTCCGACTCCACGGCTAACCACTATTTTTCGCAACTTAGGAACTTGCATTACGTTTTTGTAACCAAATTCTTCCGTTAGCGCTTTGATCACGCGCTCCTTATATTCTTGCTTTAATCTTGGAATGTAACTCATGACTAAATTACTTCATTGGATTTTTTGGAAAACCTTACTTTCTTTCCGTCCCTTACTTCATATCCAACACGAGTTGTCTCGCCAGACTTTGGATCGATTAAGGAAAGATTGGAAATATGTATCGGAGCTTCCTTTTTTGTTATGCCTCCTTGAGGGTTGTTCGCACTTGGCTTTTCGTGTTTGGACACCTCGTTGACGCCTTCCACAATAGCTTTGTTCTTTTCACGGTCTACTTTAAGCACTTTACCTTCGCTGCCTTTGTGGTCTCCCGCAATGACTTTTACCGTGTCCCCTGTTTTTATTTTCAACTTCATCTCTCTGATATTTCTTTTATAGCACTTCAGGCGCCAATGAAACAATCTTCATGAATTGTCTGTCCCTCAACTCTCTGGCAACAGGACCAAATACACGTGTTCCCCTCATCTCCCCGGTCGGGTTCAACAACACACATGCGTTGTCGTCGAAACGGATGTAAGAACCATCTGGTCTTCTTACTTCTTTCTTGGTCCTAACAACAACCGCTGTAGAAACAGAACCTTTCTTTACAGTACCGTTTGGAGTAGCCTCTTTTACGGTAACTACAATTTTGTCACCCAAAGATGCGTATCTTCTCTTTGTTCCTCCTAGTACGCGGATGGCCAAAACTTCTTTTGCACCGGTATTGTCCGCAACTCTTAATCTTGATTCTTGCTGTACCATAATTATTTAGCTCTTTCTAGGATTTCTACCAACCTCCAGCACTTTGTTTTGCTCAATGGTCGTGTTTCCATTATTTTAACGGTATCACCTTCGTTGCAATCGTTCTTCTCGTCGTGGGCAACATACTTCTTGGTCTTCAGAACGAATTTCCCGTACATGGGGTGCTTCACTCGTTTTACCTCAGAAACCACTATCGATTTCTCCATTTTGTTGCTGGTAACAACGCCTATTCTTTCTTTTCTTAAATTTCTGTTTTCCATAAGGCAGAACCGATTATTGTAATTCCCTTTTAGTTAATTCAGTTGCAAGTCTTGCTACCGTCCTTCTCGTCTTTCTGATCTGTAAAGGATTTTCCAAAGGAGTAACAGCGTGCGCCATTTTAAGATCAGCGTGTTGTTTTTTGAACTCGGCCAATCGCTCCTTTAGCTCTTCAATTGAAAGTTCTTTTATTTCTGATTGTCTCATCTTTCTTCTCAATTAAAAATTAGGCGGAATAATCCCTAGCCACAATAAACTTGGTTTTAACCGGTAGTTTTTGCGCTGCTAGCCTTAAAGCTTCCTTAGCAACATCCATGGGTACACCACCGACCTCGAACATGATTCTACCAGGTTTTACCACGGCTACCCAATATTCTGGAGCACCTTTACCTTTACCCATACGAACCTCAAGAGGTTTTTTGGTGATAGGCTTGTCCGGGAATATTTTGATCCACAACTGACCTTGTCTTTTCATGTATCTTGTCGCAGCGATACGTGCAGCCTCTATTTGACGGGAAGTGATGAAGTGCGAATCCATGGACTTGATACCGAACATTCCATTGGAAAGCTGGTGTCCTCTCTGGGAGTTCCCCTTCATACGCCCTTTCTGGGCCTTACGAAATTTTGTTCTTTTTGGCTGTAACATTTTACCTTACTTTATCTTATTACTTTCTACGACGGGATTTCTTGTTATCCTTGCCGCCTTTTCCTTGACTCTTGCTCAATCCTACCAATGGGGAAAGCTCTCTTTTACCGTAAACCTCTCCTTTCATGATCCACACCTTTATACCCAATCTACCATAGGTAGTGTGAGCTTCGTGCAAGGCATAGTCCACATCTGCACGGAAAGTAGACAATGGAATTCTTCCCTCTTTATAAGATTCTGAACGTGCCATCTCAGCACCGTTCAAACGTCCGGAAATCTGAATCTTGATTCCTTCGGCATTCATACGCATTGCTGCTGCAATGGCCATTTTGATGGCTCTTCTGTATGAAATCCTGCTTTCAATCTGTCTTGCGACACTTGCAGCTACCAAATTTGCGTCAAGCTCAGGTCTCTTAATCTCGTGAATATTGATCTGAACCTCTTTGTTGGTAATTTTCTTAAGCTCCTCCTTAAGCTTGTCCACCTCTTGCCCACCTTTACCGATAATGATACCAGGCCTTGACGTGGTAATGGTAATGGTGATCAATTTCAAGGTTCGCTCTATAATAACTCTAGATACGCTAGCTTTCGCCAAACGCGCATAGAGGTACTTTCTGATTTTATCGTCTTCAGCCAGTTTATCGCCGTAATCATTTCCTCCGTACCAGTTGGATTCCCATCCTCTGATAATTCCTAAGCGATTTCCTATTGGATTGGTCTTCTGTCCCATATTATTCTTCTAGCTTTGAACGTTGTTATTGGCCTCCAAAATCATAGTAACATGATTGGAACGCTTTCTGATTCTATGTGCTCTACCTTGAGGAGCTGGTCTCAATCTCTTCAACATACTTCCTCCATCTACACGGATTTCCTTGATGTAAAGATCAGCCGCCTCGATATCTGCACCCTCATTTTTAGCTTCCCAGTTAGCGATTGCAGAGAGCAAAAGCTTTTCCAGTTTTCTGGATGCTTCTTTTGGGTTGAACCTTAGGGTAGCCAATGCCATCTCAATTTGCTTACCTCTTACCAAGTCAGCGACTAAACGCATTTTTCTTGGAGAAGTTGGGCAATTGTTAAGCTTTGCAATAGCAAGTTGCTTTTTCTCTTCTTTTAACCTTTCGGCCATTTGTCTTTTACGAACTCCCATAGCTTACTTACTTTTTACCTTTGTTTTTAGCTCCCGCATGACCCCTAAAAGATCTTGTAGGTGAAAATTCCCCTAATTTGTGACCTACCATATTTTCAGTTACAAATACGGGAACAAATTGTCTACCGTTATGAACCGCGATGGTTTGCCCAACAAAGTCCGGCGTTATCATTGAGGCTCTTGACCATGTTTTGATAACTGATTTCTTACCTGATTCTATATTGGCCTGGACTTTCTTTTCCAGACTAAAATGAACGTATGGTCCTTTTTTTAACGAACGTGCCATTTACTTTTCTTTTATTTCTTTCTACGTTCTATGATATATCTATTGGTGTCCTTAGTTCTAGAACGTGTTCTAAATCCTTTTGCAGGAATACCGTTCCTAGATCTTGGATGACCTCCTGAAGCTCTACCTTCACCACCACCCATTGGGTGATCAACAGGGTTCATAGCTACTGGTCTAGTTCTTGGTCTTCTGCCCAACCATCTGCTTCTACCCGCTTTACCGGATACCAACAATTGGTGGTCAGAGTTGGAAACCGCCCCGATAGTGGCCAAACATGTAGCCAAAACCATTCTTGTTTCACCAGAAGGCAATTTCAAGGTCACGAACTTACCGTCTTTCGCCATCAACTGGGCAAAAGTTCCGGCACTACGCGCCATAATAGCACCTTGACCCGGTCTCAATTCTATACAAGACACAACAGTACCCAATGGAATTTCACCCAATGGGAGTGCATTTCCAATTTCTGGAGCAGATCCAGTTCCAGACTTGATTGTCTGACCTACCTGCAGTCCGTTTTGGGCAACTACATATCTTTTTTCACCATCCTTGTATTCTACCAAGGCGATAAATGCAGTTCTATTGGGATCATACTGAATAGAAACAACAGTTGCCTCTACTCCTTGTTTATCCCTTTTGAAATCGATGATTCGATATCTTCTTTTATGGCCACCACCTTTATGGCGCATGGTCATCTTTCCTTGACTGTTCCTACCACCCGTCTTTTTGATCGGAGCAAGCAAGCTTTTCTCCGGCTTATCAGTAGTAATCGCGTCAAATCCGTTTACTACTCTAAAACGCTGACCAGGGGTTATCGGTTTTAATTTTCTAACTGACATTTCTCGTCTTTATAGATTACTGTAAAAATCAATAATATCACCTTCAGCCACATCAACGATTGCTTTTTTGATTGCATTCGTCTTACCGTGCTGAATTCCGGTTTTTGTATAACGACTCTTACGCGATGGGCCATAGTTCATGGTTCTCACCTTTTCAACAGAAACACCATAAGTAGCCTCTACCGCTTCTTTGATTTCCAACTTGTTAGCGGTTGGATTTACAAAGAATCCATAGCGATTGAAAAGCTCGCTATCAGCGGTCATTTTTTCCGTAATGATCGGTTTTATCAACACACTCATGATACTTTTATTTCTTTAGGTTCGATTCAATTCTTTCCAAAGCACTTTCCGTCAATACTAAACTTGTTGCGTTAACAATTTTGTAAGTATTTAATTCTGAGCCTGTTACAACTTCGGAACGCTCCAAATTACGCGACGACAAATATACGTTATTATTTGAATCGCCCAACACAATAAGGGACTTTTTATTTTCTATCCCCAAGGAAGACAAGAAATTAACGAAGTCCTTGGTTTTTGGAGCTTCAAAACTGAAGTCTTCCACAACCACTATTGATTGCTCCTTGGACTTTATGCTCAAGGCCGATTTTCTGGCCAATCGCTTCATGTTCTTGTTCAACTTTTGGGTATAATCCTTTGGTCTTGGACCAAAGATTCTACCACCACCTCTAAATATTGGTGATTTAATGCTACCGGCCCTTGCGGTACCTGTACCTTTTTGCTTTTTGATCTTTCTGGTACTACCAGCGATTTCCGCTCTTTCTTTAGCTTTGTGTGTTCCTTGTCTCTGATGGGCCAAGTACTGCTTTACATCCAAATAAATAGCGTGTTCATTAGGCTCTATAGCGAAAACATCGTCGGAAAGCTCTACTTTCCTACCTGTCTCTTTTCCCTTGATATCTAAAACTGCTACCTTCATCATTTCCACCTTTGAATTGTTACGTAAGCATTTTTATGACCTGGAACACATCCTTTAACTACCAAAAGATTTTTCTCAGGAACCACTTTCAATACTTTTAAGTTTTGCACGGTAACTCTGTCACCGCCCATTCTACCGGCCATTCGCATACCTTTCACAACTTTGGAAGGGTAAGATGCAGCACCGATGGAACCAGGAGCTCTCAATCTGTTATGCTGGCCGTGGGTCGCTTGTCCAACTCCACCGAAACCATGACGTTTTACAACACCTTGGAATCCTTTTCCTTTTGATGTGCCTACTACATCAACAAATTCTCCTTCTACAAATAGATCAACACCTACGGTGTCCCCCAATTTGTATTCACCTTCAAACCCTTGGAACTCAACGACTTTCTTTTTAGGAGAAGTACCTGCTTTTTTGTAGTGACCTGTTTCGGCCTTATTAGCACGTTTTTCTGCCTTGTCATCGAAACCTAGTTGAAGGGCTCTGTACCCGTCTACCTCTTCGGTTCTGACTTGGGTAACCACGCATGGCCCAGCTTCCAATACGGTACATGGAACGTTCTTTCCATTCTCGTCGAAAATGCTGGTCATACCGATTTTCTTACCTATTAACCCAGACATATTTAATTAATTAACAATTATTTACTTTTTATAACTCTTGCCAATTTCTTGGCAAAAAAATTGGGTCAAGAAAATATTCTGTTCTGACCCAGATTTTTTTCTTTCTCCGTTTTTCCCGAACCGTCGTTCAGGACATGTTTATGCTAAACTTGTTTCAGCACCTCTTCATTGAGACACTTCGGCTTCGCTCAGTGTTTGTTCGGCTAAAACTTTCTGTAAACCAGAAAGTCAAGTCCTCATCAAACTTTAATCTCAACCTCCACACCACTTGGAAGCTCAAGCTTCATAAGGGCATCGATGGTTTTTGATGAAGAGCTGTAAATATCCAATAATCTCTTGTAAGAGCTCAATTGGAACTGCTCTCTCGATTTTTTGTTCACGTGGGGTGAACGCAAAACCGTAAATATCTTTTTGCGTGTTGGCAATGGAATTGGTCCAGTCACCACAGCACCTGTTGTTTTTACTGTCTTAACGATCTTCTCAGCAGATTTGTCCACCAAATTGTGATCGTAAGATTTCAATTTTATTCTAATTTTTTGACTCATCTTGCTGAAAAATTAAGCGGTTACTCCTTTAGCTGCTTTGATTACTTCTTCCGCGATATTGGAAGGCGTATCTGCATAGTGTGAAAATTCCATTGTGGATGTTGCCCTACCTGAAGACAATGTCCTCAAGGAAGTAACATAACCAAACATTTCCGATAGTGGCACTTCAGCCTTGATAACCTTGGCACCTGCTCTATCCGACATACTGTTTACTTGCCCCCTTCTACGGTTCAAGTCACCAACAATGTCACCCATGTTTTCTTCTGGAGTAAGTACCTCCAACTTCATAATTGGCTCCATAATTACCGCTTTCGCTTTTTTAGCCGCTACCTTGTAACCCAATTTTGCAGCAAGTTCGAAAGAAAGTTGATCGGAATCCACAGGGTGGAAAGAACCATCTTTAAGGGTAATTTTCATGGAATCCATTTCGAATCCTGCCAAAGGACCATTTTTCATAGCCTCTTTGAATCCTTTCTCAACGGATGGGATAAATTCCTTGGGAATATTACCACCTTTGATCACGTTAACAAACTCCAGTCCGGATTTACCTTCTTCAGCTGGCTCCATAGTAAATACGATATCCGCAAATTTACCACGACCACCGGTCTGCTTTTTGTATGTTTCCCTATGATCGGCCGTTCCGGTAATAGCTTCTTTGTACTCTACCTGAGGTTGACCCTGGTTAACATCTACCTTAAACTCACGCTTTAAACGATCACAAATAATATCCAAGTGAAGCTCGCCCATACCAGAAATAATGGTTTGACCGGATGCTTCGTCTGTTTTTACCTGGAAGGTTGGATCCTCTTCGGCCAATTTAGCCAAAGCCATACCCAATTTATCAACATCAGCTTTAGTTTTTGGCTCTACCGCGATACCGATTACCGGCTCTGGGAACTGCATACTTTCCAGAACAATTGGATGTTTTTCATCAGAAAGGGTATCCCCAGTCTTAATATCTTTAAAACCTACTGCCGCACCAATATCTCCTGCTTCGATGAAGTCGATTGCATTTTGCTTATTGGAGTGCATTTGGTAGATACGAGAAATACGCTCTTTATTACCTGAACGGTTGTTCAAAATATAAGAACCTGCGTCCAAACGACCGGAATATGCTCTAAAGAATGCCAAACGACCTACGAAAGGATCGGTTGCAATCTTGAAGGCAAGAGCTGCAAATGGCTCTTTTGGGTCGGGTTTTCTTCTTTCTTCTTTCTCAGTATCTGGATTGATACCTACAATATCATCTTTATCCAAAGGTGATGGCAGGTAACGGCAAACTGCATCCAACAAAAATTGAACTCCTTTATTTTTAAAGGAAGAACCACAAATCATTGGAATAATAGCTCTGTCCATAACAGCAGCACGCAAAGCGGCGTGCACCTCATCTTCAGTGATGGAATCTTCGTCTTCGAAGAATTTTTCCATCAACTCTTCATCATATTCTGCAACAGCTTCGATCAAGGCAGCTCTGTACTCCTTAACTTCAGCCTTCATTTCTTCAGGAATGTCAACAACATCAAAGGTAGAACCAAAGTTATCCTCGTGCCATACAACAGCTCTGTTCTTGGCCAAGTCAACAATACCTCTAAAGTCTGCTTCGTCACCAATTGGCAGTACAATTGGCACCGCATTGGAACCCAACATCTCACGAACCTGCTTACACACGTTCAAGAAGTTGGAGCCTTGACGATCCATTTTGTTAACGAAACCGATCCTTGGCACTTTATAGTTATCGGCCAATCTCCAGTTGGTCTCGGACTGTGGCTCAACACCATCAACGGCACTGAACAAGAACACCAATCCGTCCAACACACGAAGTGAACGGTTTACCTCAACGGTAAAGTCCACGTGCCCGGGAGTGTCAATAATATTAAAGTGGTAATCTTTTGTGTCAGGTAACGGTTGTGCATTCTCCATTGGAAACTTCCATGTACAAGTGGTAGCTGCAGAGGTAATGGTAATACCACGCTCTTGCTCTTGCTCCATCCAGTCCATGGTTGCGGCACCATCGTGCACTTCACCAATTTTATGACTCACACCTGTATAGAAAAGAATACGTTCTGTAGTAGTTGTCTTTCCAGCATCAATGTGAGCTGCAATACCTATATTCCTTGTATATTTTAAATCTCTTCCCATTGTATTGATTAGAATCTAAAGTGCGAGAATGCTTTATTGGCCTCGGCCATTTTATGTGTATCTACTCTTTTCTTCACTGCAGCACCTTCTTCTTTGGCAGCCGCTAAAATCTCAGCAGCCAGTTTCTGTGCCATTGATTTCTCGTTACGCTTTCTTGAAAAGCTGATCAACCATTTCATGGCAGTGGAAATTTTTCTATCTGGACGAATCTGCATAGGAATCTGGAATGTTGCACCACCCACCCTTCTACTGCGAACTTCTACGTGCGGCATAACATTTGAAAGGGCGTCCTTCCATAGCTCCAATCCTGTTTTTTCTTCGTCAGTGTTCTTTTCGTCAACAATTTCAATTGCATCATAAAAAATCTTGAATGCAACTGATTTTTTACCGTCCCACATCATCATGTTCACGAAACGTGTAACAAGTTGATCGTTAAATTTTGGATCCGGCAATAACGGTCTCTTTTTTGCCTGTTTTTTTCTCATCGCTTCTTCTTAAAAATGATTAATTTTTAGGACGCTTTGCACCATACTTAGATCGTCGTTGCGTTCTTCCCGCAACACCTGCGGTATCCAATGCTCCACGAACGATGTGATATCGCACACCAGGCAAATCCTTTACTCTCCCGCCTCTTACCAATACTATCGAGTGCTCTTGGAGGTTGTGACCTTCACCGGGGATATATGCGTTCACCTCTTTACCGTTGGTCAACCTTACCCTTGCAACTTTACGCATTGCAGAGTTTGGTTTTTTAGGTGTAGTGGTATAAACACGTGTACAAACCCCTCTTCTTTGAGGACACGAATCCAAAGCAGCCGATTTACTCTTCTTGGTAATTGTGGCCCTTCCTTTTCGTACTAATTGTGAAATTGTTGGCATTAAATTTCTTTTAAAAACTAAATAACCCTCATTTTGAGGGCTGCAAATGTAGTAATTATTCCCAATAATTCAAATCCCCAGTAATTAAATTTCAACCGGAAGTAAAAAAATTCAAAACCAACACAGCGCAACACACCAAAAAGGACAAAAAAGGGAAAACAGAAGCACTGTATATTAAAAGACTATATATTAAGGTACCCGTTGTGTATTTTGATGAAATTTGTCATTTTGAGCGAACTACAAGGGAGCATTAGTGAAATTTGTATCGAGAAAAAGAATTTTTATCCAAAAAGGTTCTCGACCTGCCGGCAGGTACGCTTTTTTTCCCTCAAAATTACCTGAGCCGGCACCTACAACTAAAGTTTAATGTTAAAAACCTACAATGGACATTAACGTGTAAGGGCCAAAAGTAAAAATTCACATCTTCTTAACACAACCAACAATCCACCAACCACCACACCGATTCCATTAAAACTTTCCAAAAAAAAATGACTTTCACGAACTAAACCTTTCATATAAATGGGGTCTTAAAACGAATATTTACATTAAGAGCAATTACACCCCCATCAAATTACAGAGTTATCAATGAACTCTAATGATTTTGAAGTTATCTCATTTAATGATCCTCTCTTAAAGATTTTATAAAATTAGTTTGGATTATTAACATGAAATTATGATTTTAGCGATTAGCTAATTCAAATAATTTAACAATGAGAACAAAACTTAATGGATTGTTAACGCTATTATTGGCGTTTGTTGTGCATATATCCTATGCGCAAGACAAGACGATTACAGGTACAGTTACGGATGCCGATGGGCTCCCGCTGCCTGGGGTCAACATTGTCGTTGAAGGGACCACAACAGGTACCCAAACTGATTTTGATGGAAATTACGCCATCAGCGCGAGCGAGGGGCAAACATTGCTTTTCACTTACATTGGGCAAAGACCCTCGACAAAAGTTGTCGGCGCTAGCAGCGTAATCAATGTTCAAATGGTGGAAGACACCCAAGCCCTTGAAGAGGTAGTTGTTACCGCACAAGGTATTAAACGTGAAAAGAAGGCCTTGGGTTATGCGGTTTCTTCTGTTGGTGAAGAAGACTTGGAACAACGTGCCGATGGCGATGTTGCCAGGGTACTTTCCGGTAAAGCTTCTGGTGTAAACATTACCGCCGCGGGTGGTATGTCTGGTTCCGGTACCAACGTTGTAATTAGGGGTTTAAGCTCCTTTAGCGGAAGTAACCAGGCGCTTTTTGTAGTGGACGGCGTTCCTTTTAGTAGCGACACTAACGCTCAGGGTAACTTCCTGGATGGAAACACAGGTTCTTCCAGATTTTTGGATTTGGACCCGAACAACATTGCCAGTGTAGAAGTACTTAAAGGTTTGGCCGCTGCCACTCTATATGGTACACAAGGTAAGAACGGTGTAATACTGATTACCACTAAAGCTGGTTCTGGTGAAGGTGGTGCCAAAAAAACAGAGATTACGGTAAACCAATCTTATTTTGTCAATGCCATGGCTTCCTTGCCAGATTATCAGGATGAGTATGGTGGTGGTTTTGACCAATCTTTTGGATGGTTCTACAGTAACTGGGGACCTAAATTCGAAAGAGGTGGTGTTGCAGGATGGGGGAACCAACCTGCTATCGACGACAACGGTACGCTTCCACACCCTTATTCGACAACTGCTATTCAAGCCACAAGGGATGCCTTCCCAGAACTCCAAAATGCACGATATGACTGGAGACCTTACGATAGTGTTGAAAACTTCTTTAGACCGGGCGGTGTAAGCAATACGTCCGTCAACATTAACGGTGGCACTCAAGATGGCTCTACATCATTCAACGTTAACCTTGGTTACTTGAACGATGAAAGTTTTGTTCCTGGTAACGATTTACAGCGTTTTAATATCTCTGTTGGTGGTAGAACACAACTTACCAATAAATTCACCATTAGTGCTGCCATGAACTATTCCAGAACTGACTACCGCACTCCTCCAATTGCGGCGAGTAGAGGTAATGGTAGTTTAGGTTTCTCTACGTTTGGTGCTGTATTCTTTACACCAAGAAACGTTGACTTAATGGGATTGCCTTTCGAGAATCCTATTGATAATTCCAGTGTGTACTATAGAAATGGTAACGATATCATGAATCCAAGATGGATTGTGAAAAATGCGCAAAACTCTCAGTTGACCAACAGGTTCTTCTGGAATGCTTCTGCCAACTACGCACTTTCCGACAACTTGGACCTAACCTACAGGGCAGGTATGGACTTCTATACTGAAAGAAACACTCAATATTCGAATAAAGGTGGTGTTACATTCAACAATGCCATTTTCGGTTTCTTGAACACATACGATAACAACAATACCATCTGGGACCACTACTTGGCACTTAATGGTAATTATGACCTTTCTGAAAAATTGGGTATGACTTTCACCGCTGGTGCAACAACAAGATCTACCACGTTTGACCAACAAGGGGTTCAAAGTACGGGACAGTTGGTTTATGGAGTGGTACGTCACTTTAACTATTCCAACCAATTACCTATCCAGTATACCGAAAGAAGAAACATCGCCGGTGTATTAGGTCAGGTAACTTTGGATTATGACAACATGTTGTTCTTAACAGGTTCCACCAGAACAGACTGGGTATCTAACCTGATTACGGATAACAACAGTAAAACATACCCCAGTGGAAGTATTTCTTTCTTGCCAACGGCCGCATTCCCAGAATTGCAGTCCCAAGGAGGTCTTAACTTCTTAAAGTTGAGAGCAGGTATCGGTTCTTCCGCTACTTTTCCAACGGCTTACCCCACTGTAGGTATTGTTGAGCAAAACACACAAGTATTTGGTGAAGGTGGTGAGATTACCACAAACCAAGTTGCAAGTTTTAAAGCAAATCCAGACTTGAAGCCTGAGCTACTGTCTGAATTCGAATTAGGTTTTGAGTCTAGATTCTTCAATAGCCGAGTTTCTTTGGATTTCACATACTTTGACCGTACAACTACCGACTTGATTGTGCGTGAACCATTATCACCATCTACAGGGTTTACCTTTACGCAGAGCAACGTTGGTAAAATCGAAGGTGATGGTATTGAAATAGATGCCTCTGTGGACTGGTTCAGAAGTGATTCTCCCGATGGGTTCAACTGGAACACTAGAGCAAACTTCTCTACGTACAAGCCTGTAGTAACAGAACAAGAGCAGGACATTATTATTTACGCAGGTAGCTCTACCCTATTTGTAGGTGGTAACGCAGCAATTAAAGGTAAACCTCTCGGGGCCATGGTAGGAACAGCTGTCGGTAGAGATGCAGACGGCAACCTATTAGTGAACGATGCTGGTGATTATGTAATTGTAGAACAAGATTTGGATGGAAATGTTCCTGTAATTGGGGATCCAAACCCAGATTACATCATGAACATCATCAATACCATGTCCTTCAAAAATTGGAACTTCGGTTTCCAATTGAGCCATACCAAAGGGGGTGACATCATGTCAAATACAATCGCTACCCTTCTAGGTCGTGGTTTGATTACCGAAACTTTGAACAGAGAGAACACCTACATATTGCCAGGTGTATTGCAAAGTACAGGTGAAGTAAACAACAAACAGACAAACAACGCATCTTACTACTTCGATAACGTTTTGTTCGGTCCTGCCGAATTGAAAGTTTATGATGCTTCCGTAATCAGATTGCAAGAAGTTTCTTTAGGTTATTCATTCCCAAAAAAGTTTTTGGACAAGACCCCATTTGGAACTTTGACCATTACCGCCCAAGGATTCAACCTTTGGTATGATGCCTACAACACGCCAGATAGTGCCAACTTTGATCCAAACGTTCAAGGTGCGGGAATCGGTAACGCCCAAGGATTCGATTTCATCAACGGACCTAGTGCTAGAAAATACGGTTTAAGCGTCAAAGCATCGTTTTAAATAAAAAATAGCTAAAATATTATGAAAAATATAGGTAAATATATAACCGTTGTCTTTCTACTAGCAGGATTATTAAATTCTTGTGAGACAACCGATCTGGACCTCCGAGTGAGTCCTAACGATCTTGCTGCCGACCAGGCAGACCCAGCATTGCTTCTGAATTCGATTCAGCTTGCCTACGCTGGCAACATTTTTGATTTCAGCATCTTGGGAGGTGAATTAACCAGGATTGAGTACATGAGCGGAAGAAACTACTTTAACAACTACCCGGGCTCTACTCTGGACGATGTCTGGGAGAGAACCTACAGTAGCGGTTGGGGAGATGATGAAGTATATTCAACAGATTATGATTTGGGTATCTTTTCCAATGTTCAGCGATTAGAAGAAATCGACGCAACCAGCGATGTGGATTATTCCTTCCATATTGCAGTGGGCAAAACAATTCAGGCCCACATGCTTATGTTAATAACCGATTATATTGGTTCAGCCGTTTACTCAGAAGCTGGAGACCCAGACCAGTTCCCAGCTCCTGCATTGGACGATGGAGCAGCAGTTTATGCCAGTGCATTGGCGTTGTTGGACGAAGCTGAAAGTTTGTTCGCCAAAAATCCTGGAACAGTGGGAGCTACAGACTTCTACTATGGTGGTGATTCTTCCTTGTGGATCAAAGCAGTAAACTCGTTAAGACTAAAGGCTTATGTTACCACAGGAAACACTGCTGCTTTTGATGCTGTAATTGCTGAAAACAACTACATTGATGATGTTGAGGAAGATTTTCAATTCCAATACGGAAGCCGTGAATTGCAACCAGATACCCGTCATCCTAACTACGCTGACGATTACACGCCAAGTGGTGCCGACAATTACCGCGCCCTTTGGTTGATGCAGTATATGCAAAATGTGGACGACCCGAGATTGCGTTACTATTTCTATCGTCAAGTTGCCGAAACTCCAGGAGCTCCAGGGGTTGACCCCAACGAGGAAACCTTGGCGTGCTCCTTGGCCGTACCTCCAATTCACTATCAAGAAAGTGAGTGGGCATACTGTAGCTTGCCCAATGGTTACTGGGGTAGACAACACGGTAACAACGAAGGTACACCACCAGACGGTTTCACAAGAACTGCAATCGGTGTTTACCCAGCTGCCGGTAAATTTGACGACAGTGATTTTGCTGTAGATGAAGATGATCCCAGCTATGATCCAACAGTAGGTTTGGGCAAAGGTGGTGGCGGAGCCGGTATTCAGCCCATCATCCTTTCATCCTATGTAGATTTCTGGAAAGCCGATAACGCCATGGCCAAAGGGGAATCCGATGCTGTAGTTGCGGAATTGTTTAGGTCGGCATTGAACAAATCCATGGCAAAAGTAAGACCTTTTGCTGCTTTGGATCCAACTGCCGATTTAAGTTTTGAGCCTTCAGGAACAGACGTAACAACTTGGATAGATGGTATTATTGCCGATTTCTTGGCAGCTACTGGAGATGATCAAATGAACATCTTTGCCGATCAATATTTTGTTACTCTGTATGGTGGTTCGGCCGAAGCCTACAACTATTATAGAAAAACAGGATATCCAACGAACTTGGCCCCAAACTGGGAAGCTAATCCAGGTCCTTTCCCAAGAACCTTCCTTTACCCTCAAACCGAGGTTATCACAAATCCGAATTTGACACAAAAAACGGATATGACAGGACAGGTTTTCTGGGATACAAATCCGGCATCACCAGCATTCCCAGAAGCTCAATAACATAAAAAAAATTGAAAATCATGAAATTTATAAATAAATCACTTTTAGCCGCAGCTCTAGCGCTAGTAGGATTCACATTCAATTCGTGTGATGATGGTGACGCTGTGATTGACGAAGTATTTGCCAATACCACAAGTGGTATTGTGCTAAGAACAGTGAATGTGGAATCGGACGAACTGCCTATTGGTCAATCTGACTCCTACTTTGCTGTCGAATTAGAAATGCAGGACGAAGAAGACGGTGCACTGGTGGAAAGCCTTGATGTATACGTTTCCTTTAAAGACAACACAATTGAAGAAGGAGGAACAGATTTTAGTGCTGCCGAGGTTCAAGTTGGGACCGTTTCCAGTTCTGAGTTCACTATTGGAGAATATGGATTTCCAAGATACTCCTATAGCATCACTCTTCCAGAAATGTTAAGCGCTCTTTCTCTATCCGAGGCAAACGTAGATGGAGGCGATGTGTTCTCCATCCGTTTTGCAGCCAATTTGGTAGACGGTAGGACGTTCTCAAACGGTCAGAACACAGATACCTCTACAGGATCTTTCTTTGCATCTCCGTTCCAATACAATGCAACGGTTGTATGCCCTCCAACTCCTCCAACTCCAGGGGAATGGACGATAGACATGCAAGATTCCTATGGAGATGGATGGAACGGTGCTTCTGTCTTGATAACCATTGACGGTGAGGCTACCAACTATCTAATAGAGGATGGAGCTGCAGCTTCTGAGTCTTTCAATGTTCCTGATGGAACTGAGGTTATCTCCATTGAATTTGTATCTGGAGATTGGGATTCTGAAATAACCTTTCAAGTTACCTCTGCGAACGGTAATGTGATTTTGGATCTAGGTCCAAGTCCTACTGCCGATATTGAATTGTTGAACTACTGTTTGAACAACTTATAGTCCATCTAGTATTCAAACACAAAAAAGCCTGGATTTATTAATCCAGGTTTTTTTTGTTCTTAATTAGAATTATCCTACGTAATTTCTTATCTTTTTAATCACAAAAACAAACACAATACATTAACATTCAATTACATGAAAAAATTCATCACACCATTACTACTATTTCTAACGGTCAATCTAATGTCAGCTCAGTATGCCGGTCAAGTAGCATCGGGCAGTTCATACAACGCTGCATCCAGTGCCCTGGTCTCTACTGTCATTGGCGATATGGATGATCAATATGATCGCTTATCAAAACAAACAGGAATTGACGATTTTGCAGGTTCCCCGTATACGAACGATACATTTGTGCAAACCCCTCTTTTTTATGGTGATGAAGGCATGGGCACCTACTATTATAGATACAACGCTTACAACGAAGAGATTGAAATAAAAAAAACCAATTTATCAGAAGAAAAGATAGCTGCACTTACCAAAGATAAATCCATAAAAGTGATGGTAAAGGGTAAACCTATGGGCTTTGCCACCTTTATCGACAAAAAAGGAAATACCCTGAACGGCTATCTAACCACAGTTTTAGATGGCAAAACCTACGACCTCTACAAAAGGGTAAATGTGAAGTTTACCGAGGGACAAAAAGCACAAAACTCCTTTGTTAAGGCTGTTCCAAACAGGTTTACACACTTTATTGAATACTACTACCAAGAAAAAGGTGTGAACAGAATAGACGAGATCCCCTTAAAAACCAACAAAGTTGCCAAACTGTTCAAAGAGCCATTAAAATCAGAGGTGAAAAACTACATTAAGGACAATAATTTAGATGTTAAGGAGGAATCGGATTTAATTAAAGTCTTCAACTACTTGAATGAGAGATAACATATTCTTTTTCCTTAATTATTTAACCTGCACATGTTAAAATCATCAATCAAAACATCTCTGGCAGTAATTTGTTGCACACTCCTTTTATCCTGTTCCAACAACGACGACTCCATCACTCCCGATGAGTCAGGAGAAGAAACCCCGGAACAAGGAGAAACCCCAACAGAAGAAACTCCACAAGAAAACAACGAAGAGGTTGTGGAAGGTGATTTGGGCACGGTAACCTACTTTAACAAAGCTTTGGCAGAAGACCATTACATCCTGGTAAACGACGCCATGAGCAACCGTGTTTATTTAATGGACAAAAATGGTGGTTTGGTGTACGAATGGCCATTGGGAGACCGTAAAATTGGAAACGATGTTGTGCTGCTTGAAGATGGAACGCTATTAGCCGCATTACAAGCTGAAGGACCCGATATATTGTTTGGTGGCTTTGGAGGGAAAATCCAGATAATCGACAAAGAAGGCAATGCGCTGTGGGACTTTACCTATTCCAATAGCAACCACCGTTTGCACCACGATGTAGAATTATTGCCCAACGGCAACGTGTTGGGCATTGCATGGGAAAAAATGACCCAGGAAGAAGCCTTGGCCAATGGCTCCAACCACAATACCGACCTTTACCCGGAATCCATTCTGGAAATTAATCCTACCACGGATGAGATTGTTTGGGAATGGCATGCCAAAGACCATTTAATCCAAGATTTTGATGATACCAAATTAAATTTTGGGGAGGTTGCTGCAAACCCACAGTTGATTGACCTAAATTATGTAAATGCTGAAAACGGCAATATTATGCACATTAACGGTCTTGGTTACGATGCCATCAACGACCTAATATTTTTGAGCGTTAATTTTTACAGCGAAGTATGGATTCTCGACCACAGCACCACAACCGAAGTGACGGCATCCCACTCGGGCGGAAATTTTGGAAGAGGCGGAGACCTAGTGTATCGCTTTGGCAACCCAACTGCCTATGGTGACGATGATTCCGAAAGAATGTTTGTAAGCAACCATTACCCAAATTTATTTGAGCCCGGAAAAATGCTCATTTTTACCAACGGAGGTGACCTTGGCCAATCCACAGTATACGAATTGGGCTTACCGAATGCACTAACCCAAGAATCCATTCCCACCCTTACCAGCCCTGAAATCCTTTGGAGTTTCACAGATACTGAACTGTATTCCCCAAAAGTTTCCGGAGCTGTCCGTTTGCCCAATGGAAACACCCTTATTACAGAAGGCGACTATGGTATTTGGGAGGTTACGACCGAAGGAGAAGTGGTTTGGAAGTTTTCTGGAGATGGTTTTTTCTGGAGATCATACCATTATGCTAAGGATCACCCTGGGATTATTGCTTTGGACTTATAAATCTTGTTTCAAAACATCTTAAAAAATAATGGCCCCATTGGAAATGGATAGGCTACTTTATTGCATCTTTGCATTTAAATTGCAATAAAAATGAGCAGTCAAATCTATGGGATACGGGCCGTTATGGAAGCCATCAACGCCGGACAGCCCATCAACAAGATATTTATTCAAAAGGGTCTCAAAGGCGAACTTTACAAAGAACTGGAATCCTCTGTTCGTAAAAATGGCCTTAGCCTATCCTATGTTCCAGTTGAAAAACTGAACCGCCTTACCCGAAACAATCATCAAGGTGTAGTAGCGCAAATATCCCCAGTACAGTTTCATCAATTTGAAGAGTTGGTGGAACAAGTGCTATCCAAAAAACAACTTCCCTTGTTTTTGATGCTCGACGGAGTTTCAGATGTTCGTAATTTTGGTGCCATTATCCGAACTGCGGAATGTAGCGGAGTGCACGGAATCATAATTCCAAAAAACGGAGCTGCACCAATTACCGACGATACGGTTAAAACCTCGGCGGGAGCAGCCTTTAATGTGCCCATTGCCAAAGTAGATCATCTAAAAGATGCCATTTTCTACCTGCAATCTTCAGGTATTGTGGTTACCGGAGCTACCGAAAAAGCCGATGATGAGATTTACGGAGTGGACTTTAACCGGCCTACTGCCATCATCATGGGATCTGAAGAAAAAGGCATCTCCCCTTCTACCCTAAATATTATTGATCACCAAGCAAAATTGCCACTAATGGGAAAAATTGGTTCATTAAACGTTTCCGTGGCCTGTGGTGTTTTTCTTTATGAGGTGGTTCGGCAACGGAGAGGTTAATCATCACTGGACTTTTTATAGTGATATTTGATTTCGATTTTCTGTTCGGATTCTTCCGTAGTGGTCTCGATAAAATTACCATCTTCATCAAAATGTTTTAGGAAAGGATCGTCCTCTTCCTTATAATCTTCCCGTTCCCAGTCGTACTTACGAACCTCGGGAATCCGAACCTTGGTGACCAGCGCAAGCGCAAGCCCCGTAGCAAATCCAGCAAGGTGCCCTTCCCATGATATACCATCCTTTACAGGAAAAATATACCAAATCATGCTCCCGTAAATAAAAACCACAATCAATGACAATGCTACCAACCGATAATGTTTGGCAAAAATTCCCTTAAAAAAAATAAAGCTCGCCAACAAATAAATTACACCACTCGCACCAATGTGGTACGATGGTCGTGCAATTGCCCAAGTAAGCAATCCGGACGCCAATGTTCCGAACAATAATATCCGAAGCGCCGCACTTTGGTAAAAATAGAACAGAAAAGCCGTTAACACGGCCAATGGGATGGTATTGTTGTATAAGTGCGTTATGGAACCGTGGATAAATGGGCTAAAGAGCACTCCCTTTAATCCGGATAACCTTCTTGGGTAAACTCCATAATCGTTTAGGTTGACGCCAAACTGCACCTCGACCCAAAAAACAATCCAAATAGAAAGTACGGCCACCAATGGCGCCAATACTACTGCGTTTGAAAATTTAAATGTATCTGAACCCATATACCCACAAAATCAAACATCCCGCCACAACCTTAAATGTATACAAATTGTCAGGTTGCCAACAAAAATCCTTTCCAAATTAAGAACAATGGACCATCAAATTTATTTTATTTTTACTCCATGAACGAACCTTTGGCAGAACGAATACGGCCTAAAACTTTAGAGGATTACATCAGTCAACAACATTTGGTGGGAAAACAAGGCGCTTTGACCACCCAAATCAAAAACGGTGTTATCCCCTCCTTGATATTCTGGGGTCCCCCCGGAACGGGAAAAACAACCTTGGCCAACATTATTGCATCTGAAAGCCAACGGCCCTTTTACACTTTGAGTGCCATTAGCAGTGGTGTAAAGGATGTTCGAGAGGTGATTGACAAAGCAAAGCAAAGTGGGGGATTGTTCACTTCCAAAAACCCTATTCTTTTTATTGATGAGATTCATCGTTTTAGTAAATCTCAACAGGATTCATTGCTCGGTGCGGTGGAAAAAGGTTGGGTGACACTTATTGGGGCAACAACGGAGAATCCCAGTTTTGAAGTGATACCTGCACTTTTATCAAGATGTCAAGTATACACGCTGAACCCATTTGGAAAGGATGACCTTATTGCACTGTTGGAACGGGCCATTAAAACGGATGCCCATCTTTCCAAAAAACAAATTGAGCTGAAGGAAACGGAAGCATTGTTACGCCTATCGGGGGGAGATGGACGAAAATTACTCAACATTTTCGAGTTGCTGATCAATTCGGAGGGTAACGACAAAATTACCATCACCAACGATCTAGTGCTCAACAAGGTTCAGAAAAACACGGTGCTGTACGACAAAACCGGGGAACAGCATTATGATATTATTTCGGCCTTTATAAAAAGTATTCGGGGAAGCGACCCCAATGCCGCTGTATATTGGTTGGCCCGTATGATCGAGGGCGGTGAAGATGTAAAATTTATTGCAAGGCGAATGATCATCTTGGCATCCGAAGATATTGGAAATGCGAACCCCACGGCCCTTGTATTGGCCAACACCACTTTCCAGTCCGTTACCACTATCGGGTATCCTGAAGCTAGGATAATTTTGAGTCAATGTGCCACTTATTTGGCAAGTTCACCAAAAAGTAATGCCAGTTACATGGCCATTAACGAAGCCCAACAAAAAGTACGTCAAACCGGGGACCTTTCCGTCCCCATCCCACTCAGGAATGCCCCTACCAAATTGATGAAGGATTTGGGGTATGGAAAAGGATATGACTATGCCCATAACCACGAAAATAATTTTGTGGATTTTGAATTTCTTCCCGATGAAATTACCGGAACTACATTTTACAGACCAGGGAACAACCCAAGGGAAAATTCCATGAGGGACTTTTTAAAAAAAAGATGGAAAAACAAGTATGATTTTTAGAACTTGATATTCAGCTCTTTCTGTACTTTTTTACCGTTCTCGGAATACTCCAACAGCCATTTGCCGTCTTTTTGAAAGACCACTGCATTATTACCCTGGAAATCGGTCATAAAAACATTTTCCATCGAAGTAGCTTCCAACCTTAGTACAACTTTCGGCGTACTGTCCACCAATTGGTATCCATTTTCGGTAGGTTGGGCATATAAAAGGTTTGTGGGAACCGTGGTCATTTTATCCGTATCGGACTCCCTTATAATTGTTGAAGGTTTTGGCGTTACACTTTTATAAACCTGTTCTTCCATAGTGGCCTTTTGTTCGACAACGTGCTCTTTGGACGCTTCTTCAACCGATTTTACATCATCCTTAAAACTAACGGTTACTGGTGCTTCCCTATTAACTTCCTCTTTTTTGGGCTCATACGCATAATCCATACCGGCATAAGAAACAAATGCTTTCTGAATGGCATCCTTATAGGCTTCATCATATTCCTTAATCTTAGTTTTCCCTTCAACGGACCTAAATACTTCAACATTGTTACAATCCTTGAGGGTAATGGTCACTTTTGTGGAAAAAAGCGAGGAATCATCAACCAAGTCGGCTGTAAGTCCCAAACATCTATTGCCTGCCAAATCTACAGGCAAGGCATCATCATAAACAACATTAAAACCGTTTTGTTCAAAAAAATATTTTACCAAAGTGCTGGTCTGATACTCGTTTACAGACTTGAAAGCATCAAACTTTTTTGGAACAATAATATATTTATAGTTGTTCAATTGTGCGTTTACGGCACCGCTCAATCCCATTGTCAAAAGCAATATGTACAATACTTTATATTTCATATAGTAAAAGTAATCAATTACTGTTCCAAGATATGATATTAAATCCGAACTGTAAAGAGGCGTAATGGCTATCGGCCACATTGCTATAGCTTAAAAGGTTGTCTGCCAAAACATAAAAATTAACAGGCCCCAATTGAAGATTTGCACCCAATCCAATATTTGTAAAAGAATATTTATCAACGGTATACGTGGCTTTTAAGGAAGCGATCCTTCCAAACCTTCTTTGGTAAAAACCGGTCAATGCGACCTGTACGCCCCGGGGTCTTTTCATCATAAACAATTGACCACCCACACTGTTCCTGTAATAATCGCGATTGTTCCCACCTCCCCCGTTAACGGCACATCCGCAATTTTCGAACAAGGGTCTTCCCCCTCCTTCACCAAAATCGTATCTAACAGAACCATAAACCTTGATCGGCCTTAATGAAATATAACTGGATTGGTTTTCGCCATGGGGCAGTGCCGCATCAATCTCATCTATGAGTTCCTGCCATAAATCGTTGTTCACATTGTTGATGTCCTCCGGAAGAAAAACAGAAATCCCGTCGGTAGTTGTACTTCCGCTAAAGGTGTAGTTCCATACATCCTTTGAGTTATTGATAAACCCCATATCCAAAACACTTCCTGTTATTGTGGTCTGCGGGCTGAGGTTATAGCTAAAGCCAAAATCAAAACCAAGTCCAAGGTTTCCGCCCAACAATACCCGCTCCGTGAAAACACTTGCCAAATCCTTTTGTGTGGTGCCCGTATCTTCTTCAATAATATCGTAAAACTCCCTTATGCCTGCCGTTTGGAGATGCATATTGGCATTTATTGTACTCTCGTATACATTATTCTGACCTTGCCTTGTTACAAAAGAACCTGAATTTTTTATGGATTGAAACTGAAAAATACTGGAATAGATTTTGGCCCTTGCCCCCAAGGTAAGTGACTCGCTCACCTTCCTGTTGATTCCAAAATGAAACACATTGATCATCTCACCACGAAGATTTAAATCACCTAGATCAAAACTCCGCCCAATGTTGTTGCCTCCATTACCTTCAAATGCCAAAATAGCCAAATCCTTGGGCCAATACGAGATGATGTCCATTTCACCGTACATTCCAAAGGAATAGTAGTCATCCGGCCTGTTTTTACCTCTAAAACCCACGGTAATTCCCTCTATCTGGCTTGTGGTACTGAAATCGTCTTTGTCCGACATTATATCCAACAACCGCTCTTGGACTTTTGTGGTAAAATCAACACCGTCGTTGGCAAAGAGATCGTTCACGGTAACACCACTGGTTGCACCTTGTACAGATAGTCCAGAAATCACCGGAATGCCGGCATGCCATTTTTGAGAAGTCTTGACCCCTGGATTTACCATCAAAGATTGTGGGATTTCATAAAAATCGTACAACAACTCCTTGTTTTGGGTAAAAACAGTGGTACTGCAAAATAAGGCAATCAATATAAGTTTTGGGGCTATTCTCATTGTAGTTGAAATACAAATTGCGCTCCAGAGCGTAAAATAATTTTAGGGTCTTCGGCCGACGAAACACTGGTGCCGTCACTCAAATTATTGGCTGATATTCGAAGGCTGGATGTGTTCGCAAGAATTTCTATCGGTTTGCCCTCTGGGCCATATGGAATATTCCAAGTTTTCGATGAGTTTGCTTCAATGGTAAGGGGTTCCGTATCCAATGATTGTCCTGCTTCATCCAAAAATTCAATGATTATCTGTAATTCCTTGCTGGTGGTATTGTCCATCTCGTAGGTAATGACTCCCTCTAAAAGACGCTCGGCAACGTACTGCTCATTGAATGCCTCAAAATTGATCTCTTGAAAATAAAAAGAGCTTAGTGCTCCTGCTGAGTTTATGGTCTCTTCATCTGATTCCAAATAAAAAAGACCCGAGGCCAACGTTGGGGTTACCGTTAAATCATCAATCTGATCAAAATCTTGTTCTTCGGTACACGAAACAACAAAAAATATGAAGCCAATTGCCAAGAAGATCGAATAGCATAATCTTTTCATCGCCAAAAACATTTTCGAGTGTCAAAAAAATGGGGCACACCACTTTTTATATAACTCTATAAAATGTTTTTTATTTCAATCAGGTCGTCAATCATTGTACATTCACCATGGTCGGAATCCTTATGGAAATTGTAATGGAGTACCTGCATTCCCATGGCTTTTGCTCCCAATATATCCGCTTCGAGGTTATCCCCGACCATCAATGAATTTTGTGGATCTACCTGTGCCATATCCAATGCAAGCTCAAAAATATAGCGATTAGGTTTCTTGACCCCCGCCATTTCGGAATCAATGATTTTCTGAAAATAATGGTCGATCCCGCTCCCTTTCAGTTTTTTTGATTGCACTTCTTGAAATCCGTTTGTTATAATGTGCAGTTTGTATCTTGGAAAGAGATACTCCAAGGTCTCCACAGTATTGGGCAACAAATGGGTAAAAGATGATAGGTGCGCGATATAATCGTTGGCCAACACATTGATTACCTCATCGGAAACATGCACGCGGAGCGCATCAAAAGTTCGCTTTAAGCGCTGGTAACGCAGTTCGGACTGACTAATTCCGTTCTCTCGGTACAATGCCCACATTTGCATATTGATAGGCGCATAGACCTCCAAAAAACCATCTAAATCCACCTTCACTTTATTATCCGCCAATATTTTGGCAAACGTAAGGGCCGAGTTTTTCTCAAAGTCCCAAAGGGTGTGGTCCAAATCAAAAAAGATATCGGTTACTTCGTAATCAAACATAATAGCGTTTTAAAATAGATTGATAGAGCTCCATCCAATCCAATTGTTGCTTGCCCCCCAAGAGTTCGTTGGAAAAAACCAGAACAAAGTCACCCCTAACTTGTTTCACCAATCGGTACACTTTATCCATTTTCTCAAAAACCTCTTCTTTGCTTTTATACTTGACCAGGGCATAGTCGTGCATGGCAAAGGGATGTATTTTTATCGGCTGCCTTACCTCAGTGTTGATATCATAAAAATAAAAAGGCGTACAGGTACCTGCCCTAAACCCGATTTCGTGCGTGTATCCCATAGAAAAATCATCCGTGAACTCGGTCTCTACCAAGTTCCTGTAGGTAGCTGGAACATTCACTTTGTTATATCTAAGCCTGGCATAACTTATGGGCCTGTTGATCAGGTTTCCCAATTGCTTTTTTTCTTCTCGAAGTACATTTTTGTCCGATGTGGATACAAATGATGTGCTCAGCGAAACAATGCTATAATCTGCCACGGACTTGATCAAATAACGAAACTTATTGTTGTTGGTGGATACATTTTTATCGTGGGCCGAATGCTTGGCGAACTGAAAAAAGAACATGGTCTTTATCGGGAACTTTTTATGGATGTCCACCAACTCAAAGAAATTATCGTAAGGGTCTTTTTTTAGCCTCAACAGAACAGAGAATCGCTCCCAAACATCCCTGAACCTAAAATTCCCCAAATCCAACAAAAAGCCACCGAGAGTACGTGAAATTCCGCGCATGGCATAGGCGTGCGATGTGGTGACGTTAATAATGGAAGTGAAGCCGTAACTCTTTTCCTTGGTCTCCAAATCCGGGAAACGTTCTTTTAAAGCCTCCAATAGTTTGTAGGCCCAGAGATCAACCACAGGTAGTTCCAAAAAGTTATTTTGATAAGCTATGCTTTCCTTCACTGGAAACCGGCCCACACTATCCTTAACATGGGGCAAATATTCCTCATACCTGCTCAAAAGAAAAAAACTGGCCGAAAAAATATCAAAGGGAATGGTACTCTTCTCTCCCGAAGAAAAAAAACAGGGAATACCATCCCAATCCGAAACCTTTATCTCCAAATCGTTGATGCCCTGTTCGAACAAAAGATCGTTGCTCCTCACAAAAAACTCGTTCTGCAAGGGCTGTTTGGAATAAGTCATCTTGGGCCCATTATGCTTTATAAAGTCCTCGACCTTTGTGGTAAATCCCATCTCCACCCCCAAGATTTTTTCAAAAATTTGCTTGGCGGTATACGTTAATCGGTTGGTTACCTTATGGGTAAAAATCAATAACATAGGCAAAATGGGCTATAGAATTCCTTTGTCCGCAAAACTTACATATTGATTTCGGGCCAAAATCAAATGGTCCAATATTTTTATATCCAAAGCTTCGGAGGCCGTCTTTAGTTTTTTGGTTATCTGCTTGTCGGCCGTGCTTGGCTCCAAAGTTCCTGATGGATGGTTGTGGGCGAGAATAATTCCCACAGCTCCAAGTTCCAATGCCTGTCTCAAAACCAATCTAACATCCACCAGGGTTCCCGTGATGCCCCCTTTGCTCAACTGGGCTTTGTGCACAACCTTATTGGAGTTGTTTAAATACACGATCCAAAACTCCTCGTGCGGAAGCTCTCCAATTAAAGGGTAAAGCAGTTCATAAGCGTCATGACTGCTCTGTATTTTAATTATTTTGGAAGTATTCTCCAAGCGTCTTCTCCTACCCACTTCCAATGCAGCTGCAATGCTCACGGCTTTGGCCTCTCCAATCCCTTTGAATCGCATCAATTGGTTTACCGAGAGCTTGCCCAATTCGTTCAAATTATGGTCCACGGAGGCCAAAATCCTTTTGGAAAGCTCCACGGCACTTTCGTTCCTGTTACCTGAACCGATCAAAATGGCAATTAGCTCGGCATCAGACAGTACAAAACTGCCTTTTTGCACCAGTTTTTCCCTTGGCTTGTCATCGTCTGCCCAATTTTTAATGGAAAAGGAAGCTAGTTTTTCTTGCATGGCCTAAAGATAGGAGAATAATTTTATGTAAATTTCAATATAAATCCTTCATCATGAAATCCCTTTTCAATACCGAGGCACATACCGAAATCTTGGCACGGGTCGACAAACTTTCAGATTCCTCCGAAGGTTTATGGGGCAAAATGAGCGTGGCGCAGATGTTGGCACACTGCTGTGAGCCCCTGAAAGTGCCGTTGGGCAAGCTTACCCTTCAAAAGCCCAATGTCCTCATGCGTTTTTTGTTTTCGTTTTTTAAGGAATCGCTCTACAACGACAAGCCGTGGAGACAGGGCTTGCCCACTTCCAAAGAGTACAAGGTTACCGACGATCGTAATTTTGCTGCGGAAAAAGACAATTTAAAAATGCTCATTGATGAATTTTATGCCCTTCGGGACGAAACCGAACTGCCTCCCCATCCTTTTTGCGGAAAATTGACCACTGGGCAATGGGGCCAGATGCAATACAAACATTTGGACCATCACTTGAGGCAATTTGGGGTTTAAGGATTATTGATAAGTAGCTATCGCTTCGTAGAACTCCACTTCGTCAACACCCATTTGTTGGCATATCCACTTGGCCCCTGCCAAATTGCTCAACTTTGTTGCACTTGAGGTTTCCAATGGCAGTTCACCGTCGGGCGTATCCAGAAGGACTTCCCCATTCTCTTCTTGATAATCCGGGGTTACATACGGCAGTTTTCTGATCGGGTTTTCCGATGCTTCTACGAGTTTTTTAACCACGACATCCTCATCATTATAAGTAATGCTTCCGCCCTTGACAATACTATCCACAAAAATGCGGTACTGTTCGGTGTAGTTTTCAAAATCTCCATAAGGCCCTTTACCATCCCATTCAATATCACTTAACAAAGCAATATTGGGTCGGTACAAGTGAAACTGGGGAGCATTATCCATTGCAGACGACGGAGTATCACCCCCCTCGATCACAATAAAGTCGTTTTCCTCGGTTAGACGAATCTCATTTGTGGCCGACAATGCGTAGTCCACTTCAACATTATTATACTCCAATACATGTAAGATCATTGAGGCTACACCGGTTTTTCTCTGACTTCCAGCAATGACCACTCGCGTCTTGTATTTGGTCAGCTCGTACAGAAACTCGGCATAGGAATAAATTTTTAGACCCAATTCTTGGGCCTTTTCTAACTCTGGATTATTTTTTTTTGCATTTGATCCCAGTACAACGGCGTCCAATTGTGCTTGGATTTTACTGGGAAACCACCCCATATCCGTTGGTAACAGTCCTTGCTCCTTCAACTTGGGCCTAAGTGATTCTTCTATCGCCTCATCGCTGCCCGTTACAGCTTCTCCTTTTTTATGTAGAACATAGGCCAAATTGAACATATTGACTTCGCCCAAACCAATAAAATGTACCCGCATTGATTTTAATTATGGGGCAAAAATAGCCAAAGCGGATACCATTACAAACAAAGATGCTTATAATCCCTGATCAATTTAAATGTACCGCCAACCGAACTCCATAAACCCTATTTTCTAAACAATTTGTACGGAGAAATGTACAACGGATACAAACAAACCAATCTTGCGTATTTTTTTATTAGTTTAGCATCTTCTAACCTCAAACGATAATCGTGTTGTAACCCCACAACAGGTTTTTAATTTTTATTTGACAACGTTGTTTTTCAATCCTATCCCAGATTGACAACCAACTCTTTTGACCTACTTAAAATGACAAAAAACGACCTTACCCGTTTGGGTTATCGTGCTTTTGGGGCAACCATTGTTCTTTTCTTGGCCTTTGCAGGGGCCATATATTCCCAATGCGCTGGAGAGGATAACATGCTTACGGTTTGCAACAAGTACGACGACATCAATAATAAAACTTTTGATTTATTCGCAAACCTTAACGGTACGCCCGATCCTGGCGGCACTTGGTCCACTCCAAATTCTGCCAATGCTGGAGCTTTGGATACAAACACGGGAATCGTTAATCTTTGGAAAATTAATTATTCCGGTGAACATCAATTTACGTATACCAATGAGGATTGTAATGAGTCTGCCACTATCACCCTTTACTTGGGCGGTTATGCAGGGGAAGACAATATTGATGGCAGTGCCAATGCATGCAGCGACAACCCTGCAGTTAATCTCTTTTCATTTCTTGGCAGCGATGTAGATGAGGTAATTCCCGATTTTAATGGTATTTGGGCGGAAGACCCCAATACCGAAACAGGCTTTTTATTCGGCAATCTTTTTGATGCACAAGCTGCGGGACCCGGTGAATACGTTTTTACATACACAGTTCCTGCTGTGGATGCGTGCCCAGGTATGCAATCCACCGTAAATTTGGAAGTGCACGAAGCCCCCAACTCCGGAGAACCTATAAATCTGGTTGTATGCACTACTGATGACCTATCAGGGTATACCAATCTGGATTTAAACGATTTACTTAGCAATGAAGATGCAAATGGTATTTGGACGGAAGTCGGCACCGACCAAATTGATGATTTTACCGACCACTTTGTAAATGTGGAGGAAATCAATGCCAACCACGGATATGGGAGTTACAGCTTTACTTACACGGTACAACCCTCGCACCCTGTTTGTCCAGAACACTTTACCGAGGTTTTTATCATAATACTTCCAACACTTAGTGGTTCCATGGACTCCCAAAACTATTGTTCGGAAACGGACTATGAAGTTACCTTGAATTATAATCCATCATTGTTACCTCCAGGACAATATGAAATTGAATATAGCGTGGACAGTTCTGAAGGCACACAAAGCGACTTCACCAATATATCCCTGGAGAATGGAACAGGTACATTCAACGTGTCTTCTTCACTAGTGCCGATTAATGAAACTATACAACTGAACATTATTGGTGTTATTGGCACTTTACCGGAACAGATAGTATGTAGCGATATTAATATCCCGCAAACCGAATTTCTGGTATCCAACCCAATTGCTTCTAGCGAAAATGTATGTCCAGATAATGCAATGGACATCCATTTGGAGAACATTTTGGACCCAATGGCCAATCCTTCCAACGAAGTGCACAACATAAATTACTCATTAACCCTTCCCGATAATTCTATTGAGAACTTATCGGAACAGAATGTTGCGTTTTCTGATGGTTCCGCCACATTTGAAATTCCTTCGGAACACTTAAACCTTTCTGGTCCATATACCGTGGAAATCACGGTAGAGGACAGCTATGAGATTGGTTGTACCATCAACACAGGAGTACAGATACTGCCTATTCCCGAAGAAATCGATTTGGATATTGCGGTGGACAATAACTGTGATGCAACATCCATTGATGTACTTGTGAATGCCCCAACACTTCCCAACGGGAGTTACACCATAGATTACGAAGTAATTGAACAAAACACCCAGTCAATCTTAACGGACAATACCATCAACTTTGGTGGAGGTGTCGCTGTTTATGGTATCGACATTGCCAATCTTCCTGATGGAGATTACATCGTAGTATTGAAAAGCACCCAAGATGATTCAACACCCTGTAGACTACAATTTGAATTTGAGCTACAGGAAGGATTTTCCATTGGTGGGGAACCTATTGTAGTAGAAGCAGACGAGCAACAATCCTTTTGCCTTAATGAAGGTGTTCCAACATTGGAAGACATCAATGTCAGCACTACGGGTTCCATCGCATTTTACCCAACCGTTGATAGTCAAGAAGCTTTACCGATTACCACACCTTTAGAAAATGGAGAAGATTACTACATCATTAGCTCCGATGAAAACAACAATTGCGCCAGTGAGGAGAGAACTAGGGTACACGTATCACTGTTAATGGCAGATACCCCAACTGCAAACGAAACAGTTCCAATTCTTTGTGCATCGGAAAACTTCACCTTGGCAGATTTGGAAATAGCCACACCAAATGGTGAAAGTATTGTTTGGTACGATACCGATTCAGGAGGAACCCCTTTGTCTCCTGACGAAATTCTTGTTGATGGACAATCCTACTTTGCTGCCGGACAATTGGATGGATTTTGTGAAAGCGACACCAGATTGGAAATTACACCAATAGTGGTTCAACCGCCATTGCCCGATTTAATTTCCGATGAACTCTTGGTCTGTGCGCTGGACAACCCGACCGTGGCAGAACTGAAAAATCTTGAAAATGCCATCGAGGCCGAAGTGGAATGGTTCAATGTTGCCGAAGGAGGCATAGCACTGCCCAGTTACGAACTTTTGGAGGACGATACTGTTTACTACGCCCAGAGTTACGATATTGAAACTGGATGTATCAACACAAATCGGGTTCCCGTAACGGTCGACCTGAACAATTGTGACCCAGAAAAGTATGGCTTTTTTATTCCAGACGCATTTTCTCCCAACAACGATGGCAGAAACGATACTTACTACATTCCCAATATTGAAATTATCTTCCCCGGTTTCACCTTGGAAATCTTTAACAGATATGGAAACTCGCTATTTAAGGGCAATGTATCCAAGCCTGCCTGGGACGGTACAGGGCCGGGCGGAAAAACCGTTCCCAACGGGGTCTACTTCTATATTATAAACTTCAACCGAGAAGGATACGACCCAAAACAAGGAAGATTATACCTAAACCGATAAGCAAGTAAATCCATGAAAAGAATACAAGCCCTTTTGTTGTTTTTGTTGTGTTCATTGGGCGCAAAATCGCAACAAGACCCCCAGTACACCCAATATATGTACAACTTGAGCATCATTAATCCAGCATACACCACCAATGAAAAAGGCCTTATAAACTTTGGGGCCCTATATAGGTCGCAATGGCAAAATGTTGAGGGCGCCCCAGAAACATTGACCTTTTTTGCCCATGCTACCTTGAGCAATAAAGTGGAAACGGGAATATCTATTATTAAGGATGACATTGGGGATGGCGTACTTTCGGAAAACAATATAAATGCTGATTTTGCTTACACCTTACAACTGGACAATCACAGTAATTTGGCGCTGGGGCTAAAAGGGGGCATAACCACTTTCGAAACCAATTTCAATGATCTTAAACTACCAGAATATCAAGATGACGATGCTTTTAATGAAAACATAAACAGTGTTTTCCCCAATGTCGGGGTAGGCGTTTTCTACAACAGGCCCAACTTTTATGCGGGCATTTCAGCTCCAAACCTACTCACATCCAAACATATTGATAACCAAGATGGGGTAAAAAGAATAGGTTCTGAAGAAATACATCTGTTTTTCACTTCGGGCTATGTGTACACCATAAACCCGGACTTGAAGATAAAACCTTCAGTGATGACCAAAATGGTGGAAGGTTCGCCCATTTCTTTGGACACCTCCATCAATCTGTTGTTCAACAATAAGTTTGAAACAGGGCTTTCCTACAGATGGGGCGATGCCGTGAGCGCCATGTTCAATGTTTCGGTAATGCCTGCCATTAGAATTGGCTACGCTTACGACTATACCCTCTCCAACTTGGGAAGCTTCAGTTCCGGGTCACACGAAATCTTTGCCCTTTTCGACCTCGACCTGCTAGGACTTAAAAAAGGATATGATAAATCACCCAGATTCTATTAAGACCATGAAAAAAATACTCTTGATTATCATCCTAACAAGCTTACAATCCGTTTTTGCACAACAAGAACTGGAACGCGCCAACACCTATTTCGAAAGAGCTTTTTATAGTGATGCAATACCACTTTATGAGCAATTATTATCAACCAATCAAAGCCAACAAGTTTTACAAAACCTGGCAGATGCCTATTACCGAACCTACAACATGCATTCCGCTGCAAGATGGTACAAGACCTTAACCTCAAGGTCGGGCAAAAATGTTGATGCTTCCTATTATTTCAAGCTTAACCAATCTTTAAAGGCCATAGGCAAGTATCAAGAAGCTGAAAAAGCATTGCAAGAATATTATCAGCGTTTGGGAGATTCGGTATCAATCAACAATATGAGGCAAAACAGTCTATACCTTAACAATATTGAAGCTATTGGAGATAGATTTACCATTCAAAACCTCCCATTGAATACAGCCGCTTCGGAATTCGCCGCCATGCAAATCGATTCCAACTTGATTTATACCGCGGCCAAAAAAAAGAACGCATCATTAAAAAAAGTATATCGATGGAACAATCAAAACTATCTGGATATTTATACCCACCCCATGGATAAAATCAACCAAAATGATAGTTTTAGCAAAAGCCTTCCCGGTAAGGTAAACACCAAAATGCACGAGGGGACTTTTGCCATGACCAAAGACCGAAAAACAATTTATTTTACCCGAAATAATTTTATTAAAGGAAGGAAAAGAACGGACGACAAGAAGATTTCCAATCTAAAATTGTACAAAGCAGAGTGGTCTGGCAAAGAATGGTCGAATATTACGGAATTGCCTTTCAATAGTGACGACCATTCCACCGAGCATCCAGCATTGAGCCATGATGAGACCAAACTTTACTTTTCCTCCGACCGTCCTGGCGGTTACGGTTCATTTGATCTGTATAGCGTGGATATCATTTCCGATGGATCTTACAGCAATCCAGCGAATCTCGGATCATCCATCAATACGGACAAGAAGGAACAGTTCCCCTTTTTGGATGCACAAAACAATCTTTACTTTGCCTCAAATGGCCATCCAGGATTTGGTCTTCTGGATATTTTTATTTCCAAATACAAATCTGGAAGCCATGAAAAACCTGATAACGTAGGGTTGCCAGTAAATAGTGGATATGATGATTTTGCCATTTCGTTCCACACGCCAAAAAAAGGATATTTCTCATCCAATCGACCATCTGGCAAGGGCAGTGATGATATCTATTCCTTCACCGAGACCAAACCGCTTGTAATTGAAGAATGCCAACAATTCATTGCCGGGACACTTACCGATAAATTGACCAAACAACCCATTGCAAACGGGACCATCAAATTAATTGACAGCCAAGGAAATGTTTTGAAAGAAATCCAAACGGATGAAAAAGCTATGTTCAATTTTAAAATTGATTGTGCATCAAACTATACCCTATTTGGCAACAAAGATGGATATCAGAATAACTCAAAAAACATACAAAGCACCAAAGAGCGTGATAAAACCTTGGATGGCTCCTTGCAATTGACATTAAACATTCCACAAAAAGAGAAAAGCCCCTCAAAAGAAACAGAGGAAGACAAAATAGCAAGGCTCGTAAACGAAGACGATGCCCTTATGCAGAAAAATGACAGGATTTTTATAAAAACCCAACAAATACATTTTGATTACAACCTTTGGTACTTAAGAAAAGATGTAAGAAATAGATTGGGAATAGTTGTGAGGACCATGAAAAAATACCCAAACATAAAAATTGAAGTCGGAACACATACTGATAATAGGGGAAATGAGAGTTACAATCTGGGGCTATCACAAAAACGAGCCAACTCGGTAAAAGATTTTTTAATTGAAAACGGTATAGATAAAAATAGAGTGGTCGCCAAGGGATATGGAGAATCCGAACCTCTGGTTGAATGTAAAACAGAAAATGATTGCAGTGAGCAAGACCACGAGCAAAATAGGAGATGTGAATTCACTATTTTGGAATGGAATTAACCGGATGAACAAATTATCCTTTCGGCTATAATTTTATTTAAGTTATTGCTATTTTTCCATAAAATAGCACAATGAACCTATCAGAGATCAAACCTAAGGAAATAATGCCCGGCTACCACGGAAAATTGGTGCACGGCGAACGCATGAGCTGGGTATTTTGGGATGTGGAAAAAGATGCAGAAGTACCCGAACACCAACACGATCATGAACAGATCATGCACGTAGTAGAAGGCGCTTTTGAGTTTACCTTGAATGGCGAAAAAAACACGTATGGACCGGGCGATGTAGTGATTATTCCATCCAACGCCCCGCATAGCGGAAAAGCATTGACACCCTGCAAATTAATGGATATTTTTAGCCCCGTTCGGGAAGAATATAGATAAGCATGAACATTTCACTCAAAGGAAAAAATGCCCTTGTGGGCGGAAGCAGCAAAGGCATTGGAGAAGCCATCGCCCGGCAATTGGCCGAAAGCGGGGCCAGTGTGACCCTAATGGCCCGTAGCGAAGAACGTATGCAGGCCATTGTGGAAGAAATGGATACAAGTCAAGGACAAAAACACCAATATTTAGTGGTCGATTTTTCCGATTTTGAAACGTACAAATCCACTATTTCCACTTTTTTTGAACACAACACCATCGATATCTTGGTGAACAACACCCAAGGTCCCGAAGGTGGTGGGGCATTGGAAAAGAATGTTGAGGATTATCAGAAAGCTTTTGATCTTTTATTTAAATCGGTTGTTTTTACCACAGAACTGGCCTTAAAGTACATGCAAAAAAACCAATGGGGCAGGATCATCAACATTGCCTCCATTTCTGTCAAAGAGCCGTTAAATTATTTGGCATTATCCAATACCATTCGAGCTGCTGTGGTTACATGGGCAAAAAGTCTGGCTTACGATGTGGCCAAAGATGGTATTACGGTAAACAGTACCTTAACTGGTTATTTCGACACGGACCGAATTGCCCAATTGAACGCCAAAAAAGCTGAAAAATTAGGAATTTCCCCAGATGAGGTGCGTGCCAACATGGAAGAACAGGTTCCTGTAAAACGGATAGGCGACCCTAAGGAGTATGGTTATTTAGTGGCATTTTTGGCTTCGGAACAAGCCGCTTTCATTACCGGAACCAATATTCCTATTGATGGAGGACTGCTAAAATCTCTTTAAAAAACTGATTTATAACAAATTAAACCCTATAAAAACTATCAGATATTCATTTTTTGAATACTTTTATTGAGTAACCAATAAAAATTCAACTCTATGAATTCAAAAGTTTTTTTGGTGGTCCGCATACTTTTGGGGCTTTTTGTCCTAGTGTTCGGACTAAACAAGTTTTTAAACTTTCTACCTGCGGGTGGCGAAATGCCCGAAGCGGTCATGAACTATTTTGGTGCCCTGTCATCCACTTACACCCTAAAATTAGTGGCCGTGGTCGAGGTATTGACCGGGCTTGCCCTGATCTTTAACAAGTATGGCGCCCTCATGGCGTTAATTTTGATGAGCGTTGCCGTAAACGCTGTTTTGTTCCACATCACGCTCTCGCCAGATGGCCTCCCCCCCGCTCTTGCCCTACTGATATTGAACATTGCTGTTCTATATGGATACAAGGATAGGTATAAGGAACTTTTAAGGGCTTAAAACAAAAAGACATCTTTCTGTCAATTCGAGCGCAGTCGATAATCCTTTGAACCCTGATAATCAATAGGTTTCGACTGCGCTCAACCTGACAAGACCCAAGTTCCAATACTTTTTAAACCATTTTCTTATTATAAACTCATACGATCTTTAAAAATGTAGGATTGTCTGCGGGACACCTCCACTTCTTCTCCGTTTTTTAGGGTAAGCTTTAGTTTACCATTGAACCATGGTACCACATTTTCTATATAGTTGGTATTGACAATTTGCTGACGGTTCGCCCTAAAAAAAGAATCTTCCGGCAATTTTTCCTCTACTTGGTTAAGTGACTTGTACAACATGGGTTTCTTGTCATCAAAGAATACACGGGTGTAATTGCCCACAATTTCGAACAAGGAAATATCGCCTATCTTCATCAACCAACAAGATTCGCCATCCTTTATAAAAATTTGACTGTTCTCCGTCAGTTTTTTATCCGTGGATGTGTTTTCCTGTTTGGACGCCATCTTGGCGCGAACCTTTTCCAGAGCCATATCAAAGCGTTTATTGCTAACGGGCTTTAGCAAATAATCCAAGGCATTGTATTCAAAGGATTTTATGGCATACTCGTCGTAGGCCGTGGTAAAAACGGTAATTGGAACGTCGTCCAGCATCTCCAAAAGGTCAAAACCATCCTTCTCGGGCATATTGATGTCGAGGAACAATAAATCCGGGGATTCGGAATCGATAAGTTCCGCACCTTCATCTACGTTGCTTGCTTCTCCCACCAACTCTAAATCATCGTGTAATTTAATGAGTTCCTTGAGCTCATTACGAGCCAATCTGGAGTCTTCAACTATTACCGCTCTGATCTTCATGCCAAGGGAATTATGATTTGTGCCACTACTTCATCCGATACTTCTTCCAATTTAAAGGACGCACTATCGGCATACAACAACTTTAAGCGCTGTTCGATGTTTTTCAATCCCAGTTTGGTGGAATCCTTCGAAATATTCAGTTTTCCCGTATTCCGCACCTCAATAAACAAATCGTTGTTCTTCTTGAAGATGGCCAACAGAATCCGGCCTCCATTTTTAAGGTTGGAAATACCGTGCTTGACTGCATTTTCTATCAGTAATTGAATGATCATGGGCGGAATCCTAAGGTCCAATGTATTCTCCTCTACCTGTTTTACAAACTCCAAACGATCCTCGAACTGTATTTTAGACAGGTCGATATAGTTATCCACTACCTCCAATTCTTCACGAACGGGGATATCGTTAATGTTGTTCTTAGTAAGGGAGTATCGAATAATCTCGGAGAGCTTGGTGAGCATTTCCCTAGATTTTTCCACATCTTCCAGCATTAAACCACGTATATTGTTGAGGCTATTGAACATAAAGTGTGGGTTGATTTGTCCTTTTAAGGTGTTTAACTGAGCTTGTTTCAAGCTAGTGTTCAACTCCAACCGCTCTATCCTGTTCTGATTTAGTTTTAAAAGCAGTTTGATGACCAAATAGGTAATTGCCCAAGCCCCGACCAAAAAGACCGAATTAAGTACTTGCACCATGATTTTGTCATAGCCTTCGAACATGTGCAATTCCGTCTCTGTCAGTTCTGGACCAAATTTTATGTAGATATATCCGAAAAATACATTTAAAAGCCCAAAAATTGTAGAAGCCACCAAGGTGGACACAATAATTTTAATGACTTCTTTGCCTCCGAAAGAATCAAAATGTACATTTCTTTTAAGGTACCAGCGCAGCATCGAAGTGGAGAAAATACCTATAAAAATTCCGACGACCACCGAAAAAATGGTCATCTCTATACTAATATTCTGGGGAATCAACGCTGCTATGGAGTTAATAAAACCCCACCCCAATAATTGAAGGGTCCAAAATGCTATATTTCTTTTACGAGAACTTAATTCCATTCCATTGGGCCAGATTTGCCCAAATTTACATTAAACCAATACAGTATTGGCTATACTAGGGTTTTTGTACCGATTTTCTTTTAAAAGGGTTGCAACACGCCTTTTTCTGAGGTAGAAATGCAATCCACATCATGGTTATGCCCGAATAGAAAAATGGAAAGTATTCCATGTATTCCCACGCATTGAATCTTCCGAAAACCCCTATTAGTAAGCTAAGGATCCCCATGGCAAAAACAACTTTTTGTGTTGTGTTCAGCTTTCTCATATTAATGAATTTTGTGACTGTTCGGACAGATTATAAAATAATACTTACTAAAAGTGAAATAATCAATTTGGCTAGTGCTATCATAACTTTTGTGTTTTAGAATTTATTTCTGAAGCTAAAATACAGGACCTCTCTTGCCTGATGAAGTGATTTATGACAAGTGGTAATTTTGCCCGACCGAACGGTAAAATCATTAAATTTTGGCTAAAAAACCCGTAACAAACTGGTTTTAAAGGCTATTTCACCTTTGGGGGAAATTTGGAAAATACCTTTTTTACCAGGTTCCTAAGTTTGTCTTCCCTAACACTGGGAGAAGCATTTTCCCGGAATCCGCTCTCGGCCACAGCCTGCCAAACAAGGGCATCCCTTTGCGCGTCCACCAAATCAAACTGAATGCTGCGCTGCATGTTGGAACCGCCCAAGGGCAATCCTACGGATATACCCCCACCTACATTTCTGCCACCGCCACCAATTCCTACGCCTACGTTATTATTTGAGGCGCCCCTGTATTCATAGCCCATAATGTTGATGAAGAGTTCCGGTTCCTCGGCCAATCGGTAACCCCTTGTTTTTAAGGTTGAATCCATAGCACGAAGTAGCCGTTTTTCATCCAATTGGCTCAGCCCAGATTCCATGTCAGAATAATAATTGTATGTGGAGTAATTTGAAAAATCTACCTCCTTATCGTAGTCATAATTCACCTTAACGGAACTACAAGACATTAGTGCCGAAACCAATATTATGGAAAGCAAATACCGCATGATGAGACTTTTGGGTTCTCCTAAATTTAATCAATATATTGATTAGATGGCATATAGCAGAGTGTTATTCGTTCAACAACTTCCAAAGTCTATCCTTAAGCTGTTGTATTCCCAATCCACTTACCGATGATATGAACATATACGGAACATCCTTAAAATCCTCTTTCATGTCCTCATCCATTTCATCAATAAGTTCCTGGTCCAGCATATCGCATTTGGAAATGGCCACCAATCTTTCCTTGTCCAACAATTCCGGATTGTACCTTCTAAGCTCATCCAAAAGTATGTTGTACTCCTGACTGATGTCCTTACTATCCGCTGGAATCAAAAACAACAATGTGGCATTGCGTTCAATATGGCGCAAAAAATAGTGTCCCAATCCCTTGCCTTCGGCAGCACCTTCAATAATCCCTGGAATATCGGCCATTACAAAACTTTGAAAGTCTCGATATTCCACAATGCCCAAGTTGGGTTTTAAGGTAGTAAACTCGTAATTGGCAATTTTAGGCTTTGCCGAAGTCATTACGGAGAGTAGGGTGGATTTTCCCGCATTGGGAAAGCCTACAAGACCGACATCGGCCAAAACTTTTAATTCCAGGGTAAGATGTCCTTCTTGCCCCTTAATGCCGGGCTGGGCATACCTTGGGGTTTGATTGGTGGCACTTTTAAAATGCCAGTTCCCCAAACCGCCCATACCGCCTTCGAGTACAATTTTTTCTTCGCCGTCCTCAGTGATCTCAAAAAGTATCTCATTGGTTTCGGTATCCCTTACCACGGTGCCCAAAGGCACTTCCAAATACACATCCTCGCCATCGGCCCCGGTGCTGCGGCTTTTGCTTCCGTGCTCGCCGTGGCCTGCTTTAAAATGCTTTTTAAACTTGAAATGGACCAGCGTCCACAAGTTTTTGTTCCCTTTGACTATAACATGACCTCCGCGACCACCATCACCACCATCGGGACCACCTTTGGCCACATACTTTTCGCGACGTAAATGCGCAGAACCTTTACCTCCGTTTCCAGAAGAAATGTGCACCTTTACATAATCGACAAAATTTCCTTCGGTCATATTTTAATATATAAAGTCTTTGTTGGGAATCAATTACAAGGAGTCGATCACTTTGCTCAAACGCTCGGTAATCTCATCAATCTCTCCTATTCCGTTTACAGAGTGGAATTTCCCCTGCTTTTCGTAATATGCTTTTAAGGGAGCCGTTTTCTCGTTGTATTCGTCAAAACGGTTACGGATCTTGCTCTCGTCTTGATCATCGGAACGGCCGCTACTTTTGCCGCGCTCCAACAAGCGGGCTACCAAAACATCATCCTCTGCTTCAAGGGCGATGGTTGCATTTATTTTCATGTCCTTGGATTCCAAGAAATTGTCCAATGCTTCTGCCTGAGCAGCGGTTCGCGGAAATCCATCAAAAATAAAACCTGCCGCCTCTGGACTTTTCTCCACTTCGTCTTTTAGCATATCTATGGTTACTTCATCTGGCACCAAATCACCTTTATCAATGTAAGACTTGGCCAACTTGCCAAGCTCGGTTCCGTTTTTAATGTTGTAACGGAACACATCTCCAGTAGAAATATGTTTCAAATTATACTTTTCCTTTAGGAACCCTGCTTGGGTACCTTTTCCTGCTCCTGGCTTTCCAAAAAGCACTAGGTTAATCATATCTGTTTGATTTAATTGGTAAACTTCTCTTAGATTTCGGCCCAACTCGTTATAATCCAGCCCATACCCCACAATAAAATGGTCGGGGATCTCCAGACCCACATAATCTATGGCATATTCACCATTGTACACATCCGACTTATAAAATAGTGTGCCGATTTTAAACTCTTTCACATTGGTATTGGAGAATAGATGGACCAACTCTTTCAAGGTTCGGCCTGTATCCACAACATCTTCCAAAATAATAACGCTCTTTCCTTCAATTTCATCAGGAACATCCAAAAGGGTCTCTACAATTCCTGTTGATGTTAAACCCTGATAAGAACTCAACCTTACAAAAGAAACCTCGCAGGGATGCTGGTAAGCTTTAAGAAAATCTGCTACAAACATAAAGGCCCCATTGAGCACCCCTACGAACAAGGGTGTTTCATCCTTGTAATCGGCAGCAATTTCCTTGGCCATTTTAGCTATGGCCGCAAGGATTTCCTCTTCTTTTATATAGGGCTTAAAAAACTTATCGTGGAGCTTAATCAATGTTCTCAAGTTATGGTCAGGTTGGCAAAGATAATATTTTTAAAGCTGCTAAGCCCTCACATCTTTTATAGCCTCGTGGATTTCATGTATTTTTGCTGACATTCAATTTACAAATCAATGCAATTTTTCTCTTCCGACTTTAAATTAGGGATTTTAGGTGGTGGACAATTGGGCAAAATGATGCTCTACGAAACCCGAAAATGGGACATACAAACCAAGGTGATGGATGCTTCGGCCGAAGCTCCTTGCAAAATAGCCTGCAACGATTTTGTTCAAGGTAGTTTGATGGATTTTAATACCGTCTACAATTTTGGGAAGGATGTGGATGTCCTCACCATAGAGATTGAAAACGTAAATGTGGACGCCCTTGAAAAGTTGGAACACGAGGGAATCAAAGTCTATCCACCAACAAAAACCTTGAGGACCATTCAAAATAAAGCGGTCCAGAAATTGTTTTATACCGACCACGGTATTCCAACAGCTCCTTTTACACGGTTTGCCTATACCTCTGAAATTGAAGACAGCATTAGCAACGGAGGGCTTTCCCTTCCATTTGTTTGGAAAAGTGCCCAATTTGGGTACGACGGACAGGGTGTAAAGGTGGTCCGCAAGATGGAGGATCTTAAGGACCTGCCCAATGTGGAATGCATTGCCGAAAAAATGATCGATTTTAAAAATGAATTGGCCGTTGTGGTAGCACGGAACGCCAAGGGCGAGGTAAAAACCTATCCCGTGGTGGAAATGGAATTTCATCCCGAGGCCAATCAAGTGGAATACGTTATCTGCCCTGCAAGAATTGATGCTGCCGTGGCCAAAAAGGCTCAAGAAGTTGCCTTAAGAGTTTCGGAGCATATAAAGCACGTGGGATTGTTGGCCGTGGAAATGTTTCAGACCAAGGATGACCAAATTCTGGTGAACGAATCCGCCCCAAGACCACACAATAGCGGACATTACAGTATTGAAGCAGCATACACCAACCAGTTTGAGCAACATATCCGTGCCATTTTAGGCCTGCCACTCGGAAAAACGGACAGCAAAGTGGCCGGAATTATGGTCAATTTGGTAGGGGCCGAAGACCATACAGGTGATGTGGTTTACGAGAACATCGAAGAAATATTGGGGATGGATGGGGTTACACCGCACATTTATGGTAAAAAACAAACCCGTCCGTTTCGTAAAATGGGTCATGTAACCATTGTGGACGAGAATATGGCCAGAGCTCGGGAAGTAGCCCAAAAAGTGAAGGAAACCATTAAAGTGGTAACGAACAAACAGCAATAATCAAATTTCAAAGATCAAGTGACACGTTCAAGTTTAGTTATTGGAATTTAAAGATTGGAATTTTATGAAAAAAGTAGCCGTAATTATGGGAAGCACAAGTGACCTTCCCGTTATGCAAGACGCCATTGATATATTGAAAGAATTGGGCGTTGATGTGGACGTGGACATTGTGTCCGCCCACAGGACCCCAGAAAAACTCTTCAGCTTTAGTAAAAGTGCCCACACCAATGGCTATTCCGTAATTATTGCCGGGGCCGGTGGAGCAGCACATTTACCGGGAATGGTAGCATCGTTATCGCCCCTTCCTGTTATCGGAGTTCCCGTAAAAAGTAGCAATTCCATTGATGGTTGGGATTCCGTCCTGTCCATTTTACAAATGCCCGGTGGGGTTCCCGTGGCCACCGTAGCTTTAAACGGAGCAAAAAATGCCGGAATTCTTGCGGCACAGATTATCGGAAGCTCCAATAGTGATATTATGGACAACATTATTTCCTATAAAGAGGGACTTAAGGAAAAAGTAATCAAAGGTGCCGAAGAGGTAAAGAAAACATTCCAGTAGCAAACCTTGGTTGATTATGAACTATAATCAAATTGGCATATTGTTGGGGATTTGCGCTATTGCCTTTTTTGGTTTTACACTAAAGAAAGTAAGCAACCCTTACCTAAAAGGTCTTTGGAAGAGTGGCCTTTTGGTCTTCTCCCTATATGCAGCTCTTTTAATCTATGTTGAAATACGTTGGCAATTCATTTCGGATTATGCCAGCAAATACGATCTCAACGGAAATGGCTTTGTGGATTTAAACGAGTATTCCGAAAAGGCCATCGCCGCCATGAACAAAATGACCAGTGGCGCCAAAGAAAAAAGCTATGCCGCCTTAACCATGGCTGCATTTTCCTCCATTATCGGTTTTGCCTATTTAGTGAGTGATTGGGCAGTAACCCATTTTAAAAACAAAGAACAGAAGTAACACATATGAACAATCCATTATTGGAAGCTTTTGACAAGGCTCCTTTTTCAAAAATAAAAAACGAACATTTTAAACCCGCTTTTCTTCAGGCCATCGAGGATACCAAAAAGGAAATCGACACTATTGTGAATAATCCAGAGCCGCCCACTTTTGAAAATACCTTGGAAGCCTTGGATTTTTCGGGTCAGCAATTGGACCGTATTTCCAGTATCTTTTTCAATTTGAATTCTGCGGAAACCAACGAAGAAATCCAGAAAATAGCCCAAGAAGTGTCCCCTCTATTGTCGGAGTTCAGCAATGACATCACTTTGAACCAAGGGCTTTTTGAGCGTATCAAAACTGTTTATGAACAACGAGATTCGTTGGATTTGACAAAAGAACAGCAGACCCTTCTTGAAAAAAAATATAAGAATTTTAGTAGAAATGGTGCCAATCTTAAGGAAGAGAACAAAAAACGCCTTCGCGAAATAGATACAGAACTCTCCAAATTAAAACTCACATTTGGCGAGAATGTGTTGGCCGAGACCAATAAATATGAAATGTTGCTGACGGATGAAAAAGATGTGGAGGGGCTTCCCGAAGGCACCAAAGAAGCAGCAGTCCAACTAGCTGAATCCAAAGGTAAGCAGGGCTGGTTGATTACCTTGGACTACCCCAGCTACATCCCGTTTATGAAATACGCCAAGAACAGGGAGTTGCGCAAGGAACTGTCCATGGCCTTTGGCAGCAAAGGTTTCCATAACGATGAACTGGACAACCAAGAAAACGTAAAGCGCATTGCAAATCTTCGCCACGAAAGGGCAAATTTATTAGGCTATAAAACTCATGCACATTTTGTGCTAGAAGAACGTATGGCCGAGACCCCAGAAAAAGTGATGGATTTTTTGAACGAACTTTTGGAGAAATCCAAACCAGCCGCCGAAAGGGAATTTGCCGAACTGGAAGCTTTCGCCAAGGAGCTGGACAACATTGACCGTCTGGAAAAATGGGACAGTGCTTATTATTCCGAAAAATTGAAGCAAAAACTGTTCAATTTGGATGATGAAAAGCTGAAACCCTACTTTAAGCTGGAAAATGTAATCAACGGGGTGTTCCAAGTTGCGGAAATACTTTTCGGGCTTACGTTTAAAGAAGTGGACAATGTGGACAAATACCACGAAGAGGTAAAAACTTTTGAGGTTTACGAAAACGACAATTTCATTTCCTTGTTTTATGCCGACTTCCACCCCAGACCCGGAAAACGTGGCGGTGCTTGGATGACCTCTTACAAACCACAATATACCTTGGGCGGAAAAAATAGTAGGCCGCATATTTCCAATGTCTGTAATTTCACCAAACCTACAAGTTCCAAACCATCCTTGCTCACCTTCAACGAAGTGACCACACTTTTTCATGAATTTGGGCATGCCTTGCACGGCATGTTGGCCAATACCACCTACCCTAGCCTATCCGGAACTTCCGTGTACTGGGACTTTGTGGAACTACCTAGCCAAGTAATGGAAAATTGGTGCTACGAAAAAGAAGCCTTGGAACTTTTTGCGCATCATTACGAAACAGGCGAATTGATTCCGATGGAGTTGATAGAAAAAATAAAGGAGTCCGCCACGTTTCAAGAGGGTATGGCAACGGTTCGTCAGTTGAGCTTTGGACTGTTGGATATGGCTTGGCATAGTAAGGACCCATCAAGCATTAAAGATGTAAAAGCTTATGAAACGCAAGCCTTTGAAAGCACCGACTTATTCCCAGAAACACCAGAAACCTGTATGAGTACATCTTTCGCCCACATTTTCCAAGGTGGATATTCTTCTGGCTACTATAGTTATAAATGGGCCGAGGTATTGGATGCAGATGCCTTTGCCTTTTTTAAGGAAAATGGGATTTTCAGTAGAATGGTTGCCGACAAATTCAAAGAGCATGTCCTATCTAAAGGCGGCACGGAAAACCCGATGGAACTATATAAGCGTTTTAGGGGAGCAGAACCTAATATTGACGCCTTGTTGAAGCGGGCAGGACTGGTTACTAAATAACAAGGATTTTTTATACCAATTTGGAACCGCAACAAGAAAAGTGATGGAAATTTACTATCTTTCATTACCTGACCCCATAAAGCTTGAGAGCTCCCATAAATAATCAAGGCTTACTTTGTTACAACCAACCCCGAAGTATATGAAAAATTGGGACATTAAGGATCTTGGATCAGATAGTTTGTTTACGGAAACCATCAAACTTGCCAAAATAGGCATCTATGAACTTAACGTAGCCTCCAACGAAATTTATTGGAGCGATGTTACCCGCGAAATCACCGAAGTTCCTGATGATTTTGCGCCATCTATGGATAACCTTGCTTCCTTTTTTAATGAAGGATACTACAGGGATATGGCCCGTGATGCCATGCAAAATGCCATCTCAAAGGGTAAACCTTATGATTTGGACATGGAGGTTGTTACAGCCAAAGGCAACATTAAGTGTGTTCGTAATGTGGGGAATCCAAAAATGGAAAATGGGGTTTGTGTAAAATTATTCGGTTTCCTCCAAGACATTACCGAAAGGAAACAGACAAAAGTTGAGCTTACCAAAAAAATCCAACAACTCAATCTTGCAGAACAATTATCCCAAATTGGCTATTGGGAATGGGATATTTTGGCCGACAATATTATTTGGTCGGACAACCTATATCGCATATTTGGTCTGGAAGTGGGCACTCCCATCCATTTTGAACGCGTTGTCGAAGCAATACATCCCGATGACCGAAAAACTTTTCGTGAGAATGCCCAAGAGTTTATCGACGAGAAACGGTTTCGAAAATTTATGCATCGCATAATTCACAAAGACGGCAGTGTCCATACAGTTGAGTTGATCGGGGAACTCATCATGAATCAACATGGCGATGTGGTAAAAATGATCGGAACCACACAGGATATTACCGAACACCGAATGTCCGAAATCAAGTTTAGAGGTTTATTGGATTCCGCACCGGACACCATGGTCATTGTTGATCGAAAAGGTATCATCCAATTGATCAATAAGCAGGCAGAGAAAATGTTTGGCTATAAATCATCGGAACTTATTGACGAACATGTGACCATTCTTGTCCCAAAACGACTTTGGGACACCATGGAATATTATGCTGAGACATTTTTTAAAGCCCCAAAACATACCGGGCTTCCTGCGGACCTTGATTTTTTTGTACAAAACAAATCAGGTTTCCAAATACCCGTCCAAGTTACCCTAAGTCCACTGGAAACCTCCGAAGGCCTTCTGGTATCGATTGCCGTCAGGGATATTACGGTTCAAAAACAGGCAGCGCATCGAATTATGGAGACCAACAAAAGTTTAAAGGAATCGGCCAAGCGACTGAAGGCCCAAAATCGCCAATTGGAAGAGTTCAACCAAATCACATCACACAATCTGAGATCTCCGGTAAGCAATCTCAATGCTTTATTGGATATTTACAAAACGGAAAAAAATTCCAAAACCAAGGAGATGATCATCGGTAAAATTGAGTCAGTTACAAAACATCTTACATGGACTTTGGACACCCTTGTGGAATCCTTGCTCATTAAAAAAAGTGCTCAACAATCTTTAGAAAAAAGCCATTTCGACAAAACATTGGAAAGAACAAAAGAGATGCTCGCGGCCGAGATTTTAAAGACCAATGCGGTCATTACCTCTGATTTTTCCGAAGCTCCCACCGTGATGTACAACAAAATCTATTTGGAAAGTATTTTCATTAATCTGATCAGCAATTCCTTAAAATACAAGGCGAAAGACAGGGCTCCCGAAATTTTTGTGAAATCAAGGATAAACGATGGAACGGTACAGCTGGAATTTAAGGACAATGGTTTGGGAATCAATCTTAAAAAGAACGGGCACAAACTCTTTGGGTTCAGCAAAGTTTTTCATAGAAACGATGACGCAAAAGGTGTTGGGTTATTTATAACAAAGGCCCAGGTTGATGCCATGGGCGGAAAAATTTGGGCCAAGAGCGAAGAAGGCAAAGGCACTTCTTTTTTTATAAATTTATAACTGTTGATGATTATGAAACCAGTTAATGTCTTTGTGGTCGATGATGATGACATCTATCAATTTACAATCGGAGTAACACTTAAAAACATTCCAGCAGTGCGTTCTACCCGTACCTTTTCCGATGGTGCAGAAGCACTGGAATATATTGTAGTACACCAGAATGACGTTGATGAATTACCGGACATCATCTTTTTGGATATTAACATGCCCGTATTGGATGGGTTCCAATTTATGGAAGAGTTTATCGAACTACTTCCTAAATTGAAAAAAAGTATCAAAGTATATATGGTGTCCTCTTCGATGGATCCCAAGGATATCAAAAAGGCGGACAGAATTGAGGAAATATCCGATTATTTGATCAAACCTTTAAACTCCAACGACATCAAGGAAATCGTGGCCAAACTGTAATCCGAAGCGCCAGAAGAGCTAAACTTGACCGTTTTTTCAAGGTACTTTTTGGAACGACAAATCAAAAACTTTTGTAAAACCTTTACTTGGCTGTTAGACTGATTACTTTTATACGTCTAATTCCAGCCAAACATGGATTAGGTGTCCAAAAACCATTACATTTGGTAATTCGATACGAAAATGGCCAAACACAAACTTCAACCGGACAATTGGGTCGACCTGTACGCAGACTACCTTTTCAACTATGCGGTCTCGCGCGTGAGCGATGCTGAAATTGCCAAGGATTTGGTACAGGAAACCTTTTTTGCAGGTCTCAACTCGGCCAAAAACTTCAAAGGTGATGCTGCCGAGCGTACTTGGTTGGTATCCATTCTTAAGCGAAAAGTAATCGACCATTACCGAAAAATAAATTCGAAAAAGGGAAAAGCAGAGGTACGCATAAATTATAACTCAGATTCGGAAGTAGAAGGAGATTGGTTGGAGGAGCAAGTAGCAGACCCTTTCAGTAAAGACGGAGATCACTTGATCGAAAATGAGGAACTCGGTTCGGCAATTCAGGACTGTATCAAAAAATTACCCCAAAAACAGGCTTTGGTATTTAAATTGAAAACCATACAAGGCATGAGTACCGAAGATATTTGTAATGAACTTGACATAAATCCGTCCAACTTGTGGGTAATAATCCATAGGGCAAGGACATCGCTTATGGGTTGTTTAAACGAAATTTGGTTTTAGGTATGAAGATTTCGTGCAAAGAAGCATCGTGCATATGTGACAAATCCCAATATAAGGAAGCGAGTTTGTGGGACATTATAAAACTTCGCTTTCACCTTCTTTATTGCAAGGTTTGTCGCAGCTATTCCAAAAAGAATGGTGAGTTGACCTCGTTGTGCGACCGAGCCGGACTGACCATGCTCTCAGAAGACGACAAAAAGAAAATGAAGAGGGAATTGGAAGAGAAACTCTAAAAATAATTCTCCGTCCACCAGAATAAACAAAACCAAAAAATCGGGATAGCCTCCACCCAAAACATCACAAAATATTTGGATTGCATTCGCTTCTTTGAAATCAGCACAAAAATAAGTGCTGCGGACAAAATGAGCCGCAACACGATTTCATTTTGATGTATTGAATCCTTTAGAAAAGTCATCAAGAAAAAAATCAAAATCAATCCCACTCCCAATCTAGTAGTGTTTTTCACACCCAAGACCTGTGGCAAAGTTCGGAGTCCCCTATCATCCCATTGCATATCCCTGATTTCAAAAGGAAGAATCAACACCAACACCAACAACATACGTTGGATAAATGTTACGGCAAAATCCCAATCCAAGGTCATTTTTGCATCCAGCACGGGCAACAAAACCGTAAATCCGGCCCAAACAAAAGCCACAATATAAATTTTAAGACCAGCCAAATTCCTTAAGTTCTTGGCGCGTGGCAACAAAGGAACTGCATACAGAGCGGACAACACGCCCAAAACAACGGTCGCCACCCATATTTCCTCATCCAATTGTAGCAAAAAATAAATGGCGAAAGCAAACGAAACAAAGCTGAATATTTGAATGATTTTGTGATAAGCATTCGATACTATGAGATACTTATATGCCTCAACACCATACTTGATAAAATTGTAACAAACGATTACACTAAAAAAGATAAAGCCCAATAAATTGATATCCGAAGAGCTGCCCAACAAATGAAAGGTGACCCCCGCCATGGAAATAACCGCAATGGCCACATGAATACTGGCATCCAAGTAAAAATCGAAAATAGTTTTCAGGCTTTGCATAGGGTAAAATCCAATAGCTTTAACCAAGGGTTAACTTGTGGTTAACAACTTTGGTTCAGAGACCTTCAAAATTGACCATTTTCATCGAATTAATCCCTAATTTTGTGCACTTTATTGGATTGAACATGAACACAGAGGTTTTTGCCGCCAGACACATTGGCATCACAGAGAGAGACTTACCCCACATGCTCGAGACCATTGGGGTGGAAAGTATGGAACAGCTCATTTATGAGACCATTCCCGATGACATCAAATTAAAGAAACCATTGGATCTTCCGAAGGGTATCAGCGAGCACGAGTTCCTGAGCCACCTAAACGAACTGGCCAAGAAGAACAAGGTTTTCAAAACCTACATCGGATTAGGATACCATGAATCCCTAACGCCATCGGTCATCAAAAGAAACATTTTGGAAAATCCAGGATGGTACACGGCCTATACACCCTACCAAGCCGAGATTGCCCAAGGTAGGTTAGAAGCACTTTTGAATTTCCAGACGATGGTTGCCGACCTTACTGGTATGGAAATCGCCAATGCATCACTTTTAGATGAAAGTACCGCTGCCGCTGAAGCCATGAGCATGTTGTTCGAGCTTCGCAGTCGACAACAAAAAAAGGATGGTGCCGTAAAGTTTTTCGTTTCTGAAGAAATACTGCCACAAACCTTGAACTTATTGGAAACACGAGCCATACCCTTAGGCATAGAATTGGTTGTGGGAAATCATGAAGGTTTTGATTTTTCAGATGAATACTATGGTGCCTTGCTGCAATACCCGGGGAAACATGGTCAAGTAAACGATTATGCCTCCTTTGTGAAAAAAGCCAAGGCAAACGAAATAAAGGTGGCAGTTGCAGCCGATATTTTGAGTTTGGTAATGCTTACCCCTCCTGGTGAATGGGGCGTGGATGCCGTAGTGGGAACCACCCAACGTTTTGGGATTCCATTAGGTTATGGCGGCCCACATGCCGCTTTTTTTGCCACCAAAGAAGCTTATAAAAGAAATATTCCCGGAAGAATTATCGGAATCACTAAAGATACCGATGGCAACCCAGCCCTACGAATGGCACTTCAAACTAGGGAACAACACATAAAAAGGGACAAAGCAACATCCAATATATGTACCGCACAAGTACTTTTGGCAGTTATGGCCGGAATGTATGCGGTTTATCACGGTCCGGAAGGCTTAAAATATATTGCCGGAAAAGTTCACCATCAAACCAAAAAATTGGCCAGTACCTTGGAAAATTATGGGTTTGAGCAATTGAACACCGCTTATTTTGATACCATTCAAGTAAAAGTTAAAAACACAGAGCGACTTAGGGAAATAGCAGAGAGCAAAAGCATCAACCTTTATTATATTGATGATGCAACGGTTTCCATTTCTTTGAACGAAGCTGTTTCCGATACGGATGTAAATGTATTGGTATCTTGTTTCTTGGAATCTCAAGAACTAAAGGAAAAAACCTCGGCAAACATTGAATTGGAAGAGATCATTCCTGCCCATTTGCAAAGGCAAGCTCCGTTTATGGAGCACGAAGTATTCAACTCCTACCATTCTGAAACGGAGTTGATGCGATATATCAAAAAATTGGAACGGAAGGATTTGGCATTGAACCACTCCATGATCTCTTTGGGAAGTTGCACTATGAAACTGAACGCTGCTTCGGAAATGCTGCCTTTAAGCTGGCCAGAATGGGGTAACATACACCCTTTTGTACCCGTAAACCAAGCGCTAGGCTACCAAGAGGTGCTAAAATCGCTTGAAGAACAATTAAATGTAATTACCGGGTTTTCGGCCACTTCCCTTCAGCCCAACTCGGGTGCCCAGGGAGAATACGCTGGTTTGATGGTCATCCGTGCCTACCATGAATCCAGAGGAGAAGAACACCGGAACATTTGTCTAATTCCTGCTTCGGCACACGGAACCAACCCTGCTTCGGCAGTAATGGCCGGCATGAAAGTGGTAGTGACCAAAACCGATGAAAAAGGTAATATCGACATGATTGATTTGGAGGAAAAGGCAGAGAAACATGCGGAGCACCTTGCTGCATTGATGGTCACCTACCCTTCCACCCACGGTGTTTTTGAGTCATCCATAAAACAAATCACAAAACTTATCCACGATAACGGCGGACAAGTGTATATGGATGGTGCCAACATGAATGCCCAAGTAGGATTGACCAATCCTGCAACGATCGGAGCGGATGTTTGTCATCTTAACCTGCACAAGACCTTTGCCATCCCTCATGGTGGTGGTGGCCCTGGAGTAGGACCCATTTGTGTTGCCGAGCATTTAAAACCGTTCTTGCCCACAAACCCCATCATTGAAACGGGGGGTGAAAACGCAATAACCGCTATTTCCGCTGCACCATGGGGAAGTTCGTTGGTTTGCTTGATTTCTTACGGATACATTAAAATGTTAGGGACTGGAGGACTTACCAAAGCCACCGAAGCGGCAATCCTTAATGCCAATTATATTAAAGGTCGCTTAAAAGATAAGTTTGATGTACTCTATACCGGCGAGCGAGGACGTGCGGCCCATGAAATGATCATTGACTGCAGACCTTTTAAAGCCAATGGAATTGAAGTGACCGATATTGCCAAACGTCTTATTGATTACGGATTCCACGCACCGACCGTTTCTTTCCCCGTTGCCGGCACCATGATGATTGAGCCCACCGAAAGTGAAAGTCGTGCAGAATTGGACCGTTTTTGTGATGCCTTGCTATCCATCAGAACGGAGATTGATGAAGCTTCTGCCGACGAGACGGACAATGTTTTAAAAAATGCTCCGCATACCTTGGGGATGTTAACAAGTGATTCCTGGAGCCATCCGTACAGTAGGGAAAAAGCCGCCTTTCCATTGCCTTATGTGGCCGAAAACAAGTTTTGGCCCAGCATTAGAAGAACTGATGAAGCATTTGGGGATCGTAATTTGATGTGCACTTGTGCACCTGTAGAAGATTACATAGAAGCCTGAAAACCATTATAAACATTAGAAAAAAGCCTTGGTTCCAAAAGAAGACCAAGGCTTTTTTCATATCCTGCAATATATAAGGTATCTTTTGAACATTGTACTATTTATTATGCATGCATAGCATTGTTGACTATATATCTTAACTTGTTATGATTAAAACCTCCAGATAAGATGAAAATTGGCATTACAGGTACCGGAAGCTATATTCCATCCATAGTAACCAAAAACGAAGATTTTTTGCATCATAAGTTTATGGAGACTGATGGATCGCCATTTGAACAACAGAACAACGTTATCATTGAAAAATTTAAGGCCATAACTGGCATCGCCAACCGAAGGTATGCCAAGCCCGATCTAAAAACTTCGGATATCGGTTTTTTGGCGGCAGAAGAAGCCATTGGCAATGCTGGGATTAATAAAGAGGAACTGGATTACATCATATTTGCCCACAATTTTGGAGACCTCACTCCTGGAAAAATCCAAGGGGACACTTTACCCAGTCTGGCAACCCGCGTGAAGCATTTGTTGCGTATCAAAAATCCAAAATGTGTGGCATACGACCTTATTTTTGGTTGCCCGGGATGGATTGAGGGTATGATTCAAGCAAATGCATTCATCAAAAGTGGTATGGCCAAAAAATGTTTGGTCATTGGCGGGGAAACCCTTTCCAGAGTAGTGGATCAACACGACCGTGATAGTATGATTTTTTCCGATGGCGCTGGAGCCGCCATTTTAGAGGCCAATTCGTCAAACGGTGAAATATTGTCCCATGCCTCGGCAACCTATGCTAACGAAGAGGCCTATTATCTATACTTTGATAAATCCAACAGCTCCGAAGCATGCAAGGATACCCGGTACATAAAAATGCAAGGACGTAAAATATATGAGTTTGCTTGCATCAACGTACCCAAGGCCATGGCTTCATGTTTGGATGAAAGTGGAGTGAACATAGATGATGTTAAAAAAGTCTTCATTCATCAAGCCAATGAAAAAATGGATCAGGCCATCATCAAAAGATTTTATAAAATCTATGGGAAAACGGTTCCCGAAAATGTGATGCCCATGAGCATTCAGGATTTGGGCAATAGTTCCGTGGCCACCGTCCCTACCCTATACGACATGGTACTTAAAGGCAAACTACCCGAACATGAAGTAAAAAAGGGAGATGTTGTGATTTTTGCCAGTGTCGGTGCTGGAATGAACATCAATGCCATTGTTTACAGATGTTGAAATGTTTGGAAAAACAAGTTCAAACTCAAGTATCAAGTTCAAGTGCAAAAACAAAGAGAAGAGAAACAAGAGCCAAGACTCAAGTTCAGAGTTATGAGTCATGAGTTAGGAATTCCAAGTTATTGGGTTATTGAGTACTGCACACCTCCACTGCCAACTGACTTCCGCCGTTTCGACTATAGTTTATCCTGAGCCGAAGGGCTCAACATGACAAATTAAAACGACATTTAACAAGAGATTCGAGCAATTGGTGTAATTCGTGTCAAAAGAGAGAAGAGAAGCAAGAGCCAAGACTCAAGTTCAGAGTTATGAGTCATGAGTTAGGAATTCCAAGTTATTGGGTTATTGAGTACTGCACACCGCCAACTGACTTCTGACGTTTCGATTTTAGTTTATCCTGAGCCGAAGGGCTCAACATGACAAATCAAAACGACATTTAACAAGAGATTCGAGCAATTGGCGTAATTCGTGTCAAAAGAGAGAAGAGAATCAAGGGCAAAGAGCCAAGAATCAATACCACAATAACTGAATCATCCAGCAACCAGAAACTTGAAACCAGAAACGGATTTCTTACTTCTGACATCGAGCATCGGGTATCAAACTCAAGTATCAAACCTAATAACTGAAAATAACCCAATAACATAAAAACTAATTTGGGATATGTGGTTTGTTTTTTGGAATTTTAGCGCATGTACGAAAACAACTTTCCCAACAAACGCTACAAGCACACCTTGGCGTTTCTGCAAAAGCACATCGATACTTCTGAATCCATTTTGGATCTTGGGGTAGAGAATCCCTTCGCTGAAATAATGAAATCCAATGGATATAATGTAGAAAACACCTCGGGTGAAGATTTGGATGTAGATTTTCAAAACGTTGCGCAATCGGATACTGATGTGGTGACCGCTTTTGAAATATTTGAGCATTTGGTGGCTCCTTTTAATGTCCTGAAAGCGATAAAAGCCGAAAAGTTGGTAGCGAGCATTCCCATGCGATTATGGTTTTCACCGGCATACCGAAGCAAGACCGATCCTTGGGACCGTCATTATCACGAATTTGAAGATTGGCAATTTGATTGGCTTTTGGAAAAAGCGGGTTGGACCATAAAAGACTCCGCCAAATGGACGAACCCGACCAAAAAAATTGGGGTGCGGCCCATACTCCGGTATTTTACAAACCGGTATTATATTGTTTATGCTGAACGTGTGCGATAGAAAGATGAAGGGTAAAGGGGCAAAAGGTAAATAAAGTTCAAGCTCAAGTGTCAAGTTCAAGAGCAAAGAATCAAGACACAAAACTTCGTGCATCCTGCTTCGGACATCTGACTTCCGACAAGTTTAAGTGCAAGAACCAAATTCAAACTCAAGTGCATCTAACTAAGTTATTGGGTTACTGAGTTATTTAGTTACTCCCGACTTCTGACATCGGGCATCAAACCCAAGTGCAGTGCAAGTTCAAGCTCAAGTGCAAAAACAAAGAGAAGAGAAACAAGAGCCAAGACTCAAGTTTAGAGTTATGAGGCATGAGTTAGGAATTCCAAGTTATTGGGTTATTGAGTACTGCACACCGCCACTGCCAACTGACTTCTGACGTTTCGACTATAGTTTATCCTGAGCGTAACCTAAGGGCTCAACATGACAAATCAAAACGACATTTAACAAGAGATTCGAGCAATTGGCGTAATTCGTGTCAAAAGAGAGAAGAGAATCAAGGGCAAAGAGCCAAGAATCAATACCACAATAACTGAATCATCCAGCTACCAGAAACTTGAAACCAGAAACGGATTTCCGACTTCTGACATCGAGCATCGGGCATCAAACCCAAGTGTAAGCTCAAACTCAAGTATCAAACCTAATAACAGAATAACCCAATAACATAAAAACTAATTTGGGATTTGTGATTTGTTTTTTGGAATTTTAGCAAATGCGAATCAGTATCGTTATTCCCGCGCACAATGAGGCTACTTTTTTAAAGGATTGCCTGGATTCTTTTGTGGCTCAAACCTATTTGCCCAATGAAATTATTGTGGTGGACGACAATTCTTCGGACGATACTTTTAAAATTGCCCAAAGCTATGCGCAAAAACACAACTGGATCAAAGTTTTGCAACGCAACTCAACCGATAAGCATGTTCCCGGGAAAAAAGTGATTGACACCTTTAATTTTGGTTTGGAACATACCTTGGAATACGACCTCATCGGAAAGTTTGATGCCGATATCATCCTGCCAAACAATTACTTTGAGCTTATAGTCAATCACTTTCAGGCTAATTGGAAACTGGGTATGTGCTCAGGGCTTTTATACATCAAAAAAGCGGATGATTGGATGTATGAAAACATTGCGGACAAAAACCATATTCGAGGCCCTATAAAATTATATCACAAAGCCTGTTTCAACAAAATTGGCGGATTACGCCCGGGTGTAGGCTGGGACACCGTGGATACCCTTTTGGCAAAATACCACGACTTTGACACCTTGACCCTACCCGAACTAAAGGTAAAGCACCTACGCCCTACCGGACATGGTTACAGTTCCAAGAATTATCAAACCAAAGGCGTGGCCATGTACAAAATGCGTTACGGGATTGTTCTCACCAAAATAGCCGCTTTAAAAATGGCGTGGCAGGCCAAAAGCCCTGGTTTGTATTTCCAAGCCGTTCTTGGTTACCTCAAAGCATTCTTCCAAAGACAACCTCGGTATGTTTCCAAACAAGAGGGAAAATTTATCAGGAGCTATCGTTGGAAGGGAGTTTGGTCCAAAATCCTATAAAACCACTTGTAATTCTTCATCCGTCAATTGAAAACGGGCATTCGTCAATTCATACACACTTTTTATTAATAAAATTCTTTTCTTGAGAGAAATAAGCTACGGTTTATATCAGTAAAGGAAATTGTTAATGCTGTTCGCAATTTCTTATACCCAAACTTAACCTGAACGGCAATAACTAAAACTTATGTATTATGAGAACAATGAATTTAAATGAAATGGAGCAAATTAACGGAGGTAAATGTAGTGGTGCTGGGGAAGAAGCTAGTTTTGCTGTTAGCGGTAGCAGCTTAATATTTGCTGTGGCTGCTGTGGCTGCGGTATCAAACCCAATTGGTTGGGGAATGTTAGCTTTAGCAGCAACGTCAATGGCGCTCTCAACAGCTTCTTGTATGGACTAAACAAAGAAAATAAAGGGGGCAATTCAAATTGTCCCCCTTTTTTAAACTCAAGCATGAAGACTATAAAAATCGTACGAAAGCCAACTCTTAATTTAAGAAACGGCACAATAAAAATATACGTTAATCAGAACGAAGTAGGCGTATTGGAAGAATATCAAAAGGAAGTTGAAATACCAGCGAATGAAGGGGATACAATTTGGGCCAAATTCCAGTTCTGTTCATCAAATAAGCTTCAAGTTGACGCAAAAGCCGAGAAGGTTTACTTAACCAGTTTTTTATCCAATGGAGCCTTTATTTTGATTTTAAGTTCGGTCTTAATTTCAACTCTTATTGCAGTAATTACTGAGTATACATTTTTTGGTTTATTCCCTTTCATTATCGGTTTATACCCTACTTATTACATCACTTTTGGAAGAAACAAATATTTAAAGCTATCAGAGAAGGAGAAATGAACTATGGTTTATATCAGTAAAGGAAATTGTTAATGCTGTTCGCAATTTCTTATTCTAATGCCCAAACTTAACCTGAATGGCAATAACTAAAACTTATGTATTATGAGAACAATGAATTTAAACGAGATGGAACAAATTAGCGGAGACGGGTGCGAACCAGGAGGAGAACACCTTGTTGCAGCTTTGAGTTTATATTCTGCTGTATTTTTTGCTGCAGGCCCAATTGGTTGGGGGATGGCTGCACTGGCAGTAGCTGGAGCATATTATACTTCTAAGGACTGTTAATGACTGTGCTGTAAAATGAAATTTCAGAAGATTGTTTTCAGTTGTACAAGTTTATTATGCATAGTACTATTAATACAAGCTTTAATAGAAGAAAATTACAAACAGCTACCGCCTATTATTCTTTTGCTTATGTCTCAACTTGGAATGTTATTTCTAAATAAGACAAAGTGATCATTAACCTTTCATAGCTTTAAAGCCATGAAAGGTTAAAATATAAATAACCAAAATCAATAGAAAACATGAAATCAACTCTTAATGAAAAGTCTAAATTTTGGGTTGACTCAAACCCAGATGAATTGTTTCAAAAGTTAGATAACAACCTTAAGCCAAAAGGTTGGAAAAAAACTTTAAGATCTAATTCTCAATTAAAACTGAAATATAGGATTAGAACATCCTTTAAATCATGGGGAGAAATTTTGACAATTAAAATTTCAGAAGTTGAACCCCGCAGAAGTTTAATTGAGATTACCAGTAAGCCTATTCTCTTTACAACACTATTGGATTATGGTAAAAACAGGCACAATATTAATAAGGTAAAGGATATGCTCAATATTGGTTATTAAAATCATTTGCTCAGAACGATGAAAAACATTATTCTCTTCATCACATTAACAATTCTCACTCTTTTTTTAGGCTCCGTTTCAAAATTTATCCTAAACGGCAATAACTAAAACTTATGTATTATGAGAACAATGAATTTAAACGAAATGGAAAATGTTCTTGGTGGCGATGTACAATGTAATGGTTTATCTGAAGGATTAGGTGGAGCAGCTCTTATTATTGGAGTATCCGCATGGTGGACCGGCGTTGGCGGTGGAATTGCATTGGCAATTAGTGCCGCAGCTTATGCTGCAGATTTAGCTGGTTGTTAACAAGTAAAAACTGTAATAACGGGTTTCTCTACAGAAATCCGTTATTCAATTGAAAAATACAAAACATGCCTACCATAATATTAAAAAGAAAGAGAGATTACATGATCATTTTCAGAGCTTTAAAAATATATATAAATAATGAATTTATAGATTATTTCGAACCAGATGAAAAGATCAAAAAATTTGAAATCGAAGAAGGCTCTAAACTGAAAATCAAGGTTGATTGGTGCTATTCCAACACCGTGGAAATTTCACATAGAGAAAATCAAAATGTTAATGAAGGTCACTCCTTTATTATCTCTAGTCAAATCCATAATGGTTTATTTATACTAATATTCGGATGCTTTATAACAGGGAATTCTTTAATGATTTTAGATAAGATAAATCCATTTGCATATCTAGCTCTTATTTCTCCAATAGCCATAATTGTTGGCTGGCAAATCTTTGGCAGAAATAATTATTTAAGGTTAACACGGCTTAACCACAAATAGATTTATAAATTATGACAATAAGGAGTATTCTATATTTTTTGTTTTTAGTAATACTATCACTTAGTCTTGGTTTAATCTCCAAAACTCTATTAAATGGAGATAATCTTTTGATTGAATCCTTATCCAACCATTACACCATTGAGCAAGTAGAGGAAATCATCAATTTTCAAAAAAAATGGGAGTTCACTTGGAGTATCTTGATTCCCGTGGTTTTGTTGATCAAAATTTCCATCATAGCTGCTATTTTGGACGCAGGGTGCTTTCTGTTTGACAAAACAGTAAAGTATAGCAAACTATTTCGTGTTGTATTAATTGGAGAGTTTATTTTTTTATTGCCAGCAGTAGTCAAAACACTTTGGTTTTATTTTTTTCAGCAGGACTACACGCTCGAAGACTTACAGTATTTTTATCCTTTTTCCGCGTTGAACATTGTGGGTTATAAAGGATTGGATGTTTGGTGGATTTATCCGCTGCAAACCATCAATGTTTTTGAAATTGCCTATTGGATTGTCTTAGCCTATCTTTTGGATAAAGCCCTAAAAACACCTAAAAAGCAAAATACAGGTCTTAAAATAGTGGCGAGCAGTTATGGTGTTGGATTATCCATTTGGGTTATTGGTATTATGTTCTTCACTTTAAACAATAGCTAAAATATGCGCAGGAAGAGATTAAAAACACTTGTCTTCTCCATTCTATTGGCCCTTTTCATTTTTATAGGCAATAAAGTCGTAGACAAAATTCTTCAAAAACAGAAGTTCGAAAAAAGTATAAGCACCATTCCAGACTTTAATTTCAAAACAGTTAACGGCACAAGTTTCACTAAAAAGAATTTAAAATCGGGGACATCCACAGTATTCCTGTACTTTAATTCGGAATGTGATTTCTGCCAACACGAAGCTAAAAGCATAGCCGATGACCATCATTTGATTAAAAACGTCCAACTGGTATTCATATCTACCGAACCTATGGAACAGATCATCAATTTTTCAAAAGTTTATGCTCTAGATAAAAAGGCCAGTGTAATATTTGTCCAAGATGAGGCGAAACGTTTCACAAAAATATTCCAACCCTCTTCCATTCCCTTTAATTTAATCTACGACAAAGAACAGAAACTTTTAAAAACGCAAAAAGGGCAGTTAACCGTTCAAGGACTTCTCAAAATAATCAACTAGCACATCCTATGGGCAACAAATCCCGATCTTTCAGTCAAAAGAAAGCTAAGAAAACATTTGTTCTACAACACGACCAAAGCGATTGCGGAGTTGCCTGTTTATCATCTCTGATCAATTATTATGGTGGGAATGGAGACTTAGAAAAACTTCGAAGATTAAGTGGAACCACAAGGCAGGGCACTACTTTACTCGGTCTTTACCAAGCTGCCAATCAGTTAGGGTTTTCGGCAGAAGGGAATGAAGCTGATTTAAAAGCCTTAATGGAACATCCAGAACCTGTAATATTGCATACCACTATTGAAAAAAGGTTGCAACATTACATAATATGCTATGGATACTATAAAAATAAATTTATAATTGGCGATCCAGCTAGGGGCATTGTAACCTACACATCCGAAGAATTAGAAAAAATTTGGAAATCCAAAACATGTCTTACTCTTGCTCCTACTATAAAATTTGAGACAAAAGTTGATCAGCGTAGTGCGAAAAAGAAATGGTTTATTAATCTTTTAAAAAAAGATGTTAGACTCATCAAATTTAGTGTGTTACTTGGGATAGGAATAGCTGTTTTGGGAATGGCCATGGCTATTTTTTCCCAAAAACTAATTGACGAAATATTACCATCCAAAGATTTCAACAAATTAGTAACAGGTATTGTTTTGGTTGCGCTCTTATTACTCATTAAAATTGCCTTCACTTCTTTGCGCGATTATTTTTTGATAAAACAAACAAAGGATTTCAACAATAGAATTGTCAACCATTTTTATTCTGCCCTACTTAATCTCCCAAAATTGTTTTTTGACACTAGGAAGATAGGTGGACTGGTCAGCAGATTAAACGACACCGAACGTGTTCAAAGAGTTATTAAAATAATCGTGGGAAATGTAATCATCAATGCTTTAACAGCTTTGGTGTCTACTGTTTTTCTTTTTTATTATTCGTGGGAAACAGGATTTATAGCGTTATCCAGCCTACCCTTTTATTTTTTATTGGTGTATGGATTCAACAAACACATCATCCAAGCCCAAAAAAATGTAATGCAAGGTTATGCACTTAGCGAGAGTAACTATATTGCCTCAATGCAAGGAATCTCTGCCATTAAAAACAATAATAGGCAAAGATTCTTCCAGAAAATCAATAAAATTATTTATGGAAACTACCAAGACAAAACTTTTCATTTAGGAAAAATCAATATCCGTCTATCAATGTTATCAGGAATCTTTAGTATTCTCTTTCTGATTGGAGTCCTTACTTATACATCAATCCAAGTTTTTCATGATAATTTAAAGTTAGGTGAATTGATGGCAATATTGGGAATTTCAGGAAACCTTCTTCCCGCAGTAGCAAGTTTGGCATTAATCACAATACCTATCAACGAGGCCAAAGTTGCATTTAACAGAATGTACGAGTATGCTTCGATGAAAAAAGAAAACAAGGGAGAAATTAAACTGGATTCATTTGAAAAGTTGGATATTAAAAATCTATCCTTTCGTTTTCCTGGCCGTAGCAAATTGCTAAAGGATATCAATCTTTCAGTTCACAAAAATGAATGTGTGGCCATTGTAGGTGAAAGTGGTTGTGGAAAAAGTACCTTGGCGCAGATACTTCAGAAATTCTATCTCAATGAAAGTGGAGCGGTCATCATCAACCATCGGTTAGATTTGCGGAATGTTTCCACTACCGATTGGCGAAACGTGATAGGTGTTGTTCCACAAGAAATCACAATTTTTTCTGGCAATGTACTGGATAACATCCTTTTGGGAAAGAAAGATAAGTTCGAAAACATAAAAAGATTTTGTGAGGATTATGGGTTCATCGATTTCATAAATGAACTTCCCCAAGGCTATTCCACAATCTTAGGAGAAGAAGGGATTAACTTGTCCGGTGGACAAAAACAAATCATCGGTTTGATGAGGGCCCTGTATCATAAACCTCAACTTTTAATCTTGGATGAACCTACATCCGCAATGGACAGAACAACCGAAAAATTTGTCCTAGCACTATTGAAACAACTGAAACCCAAACTGACTATCATCCTTATATCACACAGAATCCATTCTTTGCCAAAAATTGCCGATAAAATCTATATTATCGAAAACCTAACTATTTCAAACTTTGGCACTCACCAAAAATTGATGCAATCACATAATTTTTACAGCACTTTTTGGTCAGAGTTGGAAACTTATAGCTAGATATTCCTTTACTCCAACACCTCCCCAATCGGCTGTCCCGTAGTTCCACTTGGGAATGCAATACCCAACAGAGCTGCAAGAGTCGGGGCAATATCGGGTATTTCGGTACGGTTTACGGTACTACCCTGTTTAATACCCTTTCCGTAAAGCAACAAAGGCACATGAGTGTCATATATTTGAGCTGAACCATGAGTGGAACCTGTTCTGCTGTACGAAATGTACCCCACATTTGGCACAATAAGCACATCGCCCGAACGCTTTTGGTTATAACCGTTCTGCAAAATGTAAGGTATGCCTTCCGTGTATTCGTTTGCCCACATTTGATGGGCCGTGTACACTTGACCTATCCCTTCGTAGGACAATAGTTCTTTGGCAATATCCTCTTGGGCATCATCAAGGTCTATGTCTAAATTGGTCAAAATCTTATGGTCCAAAAACAATTGGTAATTGGAAAGGTCTCGCACCACATCCGTTGTCCCATATTTATACTGAAGAAATTCGGCAAACTTTGTTTGCGTACCCTTCATATCCAAATAACCTGCTGGAATCTTGGAATCCATCAAGTATGAAGGCACATTAATGGCTGCGTGGTCGGCAGTCAAGAAAACGGTATACTCATCTTTACCTACTTTTTCATCCAAAGTTGAAAAAATACGGGCCAAATCTTGATCCAGTCTTATGTAGGTATCTTCCACCTCTTTGGAATTAACTCCATAAAAATGCCCCACATAATCGGTACTGGAAAAACTAATGGCCAAGAAGTCCGTAATGGTATCGGCCCCTAAATCCTCGCCTTCCAAAGCAGCCAAGGCAAAATCTGCAGTGATGCTGTTTCCGTACGGCGTAGCACGCAACAAACCAAACTGACCGTTGGCATCCCACAAGTTGGGTATATCGTGCGGGAAGGTGTTACTTGTCTCCCCTTTTTGCAAACCTTCATAATTATTGGCATCCAAACCACTTTCCACATAAGTTTCAATGGGTTTTAGGGTGTTCCAAGGTTTTTTATAGGCTTCAACCGCGTCTGAATTGTTGAAATCGGTCACCCATTGCGGTAAGGTTTCCATGTAGTAGGAACTGGTAATCCAGTTTCCCGTTGCCCCACCTTCAAACCAATAGGCTGCATTGGCTGCGTGACCCGCAGGTAAAATAGCGCCTCTATCTTTTAGTGCCACGCCAATTACCTTTCCTCTTTTTTGAGTGTGCAAGCGCAACTGATCGGTAATGGTGGTTGTAAGCATCCTGTGGGGGGACATTTGCCCTGCATCGGAGGTAGTTCCTACGGATGTGTAACTATCATCCCCTGCACAATACACGTCTTGCCCAGACTCCTTATCGAACCAATCATTGCCAATAATACCATGCATGGAAGGTGTTGTACCGGTATAAACCGATGCATGACCGGGCCCAGTACTTGTTGGAGCATAGTTAAAATGGTTGTTTTTACAATTAAAACCCTCGTTCACCAATCTTTTAAACCCTCCTTCTCCATATTGGTTCCAAAAACGGGTAAGGTAATCGTACCGCATTTGATCCACTACAATACCTACGACCAATTTTGGTGTTTGGGCAATGGGTTTGGGCTGTACTTCAGCATCGTTCTTTTTTCTTCGTTGTCCGTATGAAATACTGATGATGCACAATGCTAAGATGGAAACTATAAGGTTGGTCTTTTTCATGGTATGGATTTAATCAAATAACAGCAAAACTATTGATTTCTGTCGTTTAAAAATTTAAATGAAGGTTAAATGCTGCACAATATTCTTATTTTTATCAACTCAAGTCCAAAAAAACGCATGAAATACCTAGAAGCGATCGGGAAATACTTCATCATGATTTGGGAAGTATTTAAAAAACCTACCAAGTGGCGCATTATGAAAACCTTGATCTTCAAGGAAATTGATGAGCTTATCTATGGCGCCATGGGCATCATTATATTCATCTCATTTTTTATAGGTGGAGTTGTTACCATACAAACTGCCCTGAACCTAACCAATCCTCTTTTACCGAAAAGTCTTATTGGATTTGCAGCAAGGCAATCCGTTATATTAGAGTTTGCACCTACCTTTACCTCCATTATAATGGCAGGGAAAGTAGGCTCATACATAACATCGAGTATAGGCACCATGAGGGTGACCGAACAAATTGATGCCCTCGAAGTAATGGGAATAAACTCTTTGAACTATCTGGTTTTTCCTAAGATTGTGGCCACCATGTTGTATCCCTTTGCGGTTGCAATTTCAATGTTCGTTGGTATTTTGGGAGGATGGGTAGCAGCTGTATTTGGAGGTTTTGCTCCGAGTGGCGATTTTATTCAGGGACTACAAATGGATTTTGATTCGTACCATGTAACCTATGCGCTAATAAAATCGGTAGTTTTTGCCTTTGTGATTGCCACTGTTCCCTCTTTCCATGGTTTTTACATGACCGGCGGCGCTTTGGATGTAGGAAAGGCCAGCACCACATCCTTTGTTTGGACGAGTGTTGTTATTATTATTGTGAATTACATTTTAACACAATTGTTATTAGGCTAATGATCGAAGTAGAGAACATACATAAATCTTTTGGGGACAACCATGTTCTAAAAGGAATTTCCACACGTTTTGATAAAGGCAAGACCAACCTAATCATTGGACAGAGTGGTTCGGGAAAAACAGTATTTCTTAAATGTCTGTTGGGACTTTTTGAGCCTGATGAAGGTAACATTTATTACAATGGTCAATGCTATTCCGAACTTTCGGCAAAAGAAAAAAGGAATCTAAGGCAAGAAATGGGCATGGTTTTCCAAGGAAGTGCCCTTTTTGATTCTATGACAGTGGAAGGCAATGTGATGTTCCCCTTGGATATGTTCACCAACCAATCACTATCCGAAAAACAGGATAGGGTAGACTTTGTTCTAAAGCGTGTTAACTTGGTAGATGCCCACAAAAGGCTACCCGCAGAAATTTCTGGGGGAATGCAAAAAAGAGTGGCCATTGCACGGGCCATTGTAATGAATCCCAAATATTTGTTCTGCGACGAACCCAACTCCGGACTTGATCCAAAAACAGCTATTTTGATTGATAACCTTATCCATGAGATTACTCAGGAATACGACATTACTACGGTAATCAACACCCACGATATGAACTCTGTGATGGAAATCGGGGAAAAAATAATCTTCTTAAAAAACGGGCATAAAGAATGGGAAGGCACAAACAGGGAAATCTTTAAAACCGACAATGAAGCCGTAACTGATTTTGTCTACTCTTCGGAGCTCTTTAAAAAGGTTCGACAAATGTATATTGAAGAACGGAATTGATGCTTTGTTCTTAGGTTATTCAGTTCTTAGGTTATTCAGTTATTGGGTTATTCAGTTATTGGGTTATTCAGTTATTGGGTTATTCAGTTATTGGGTCATTGGAATTTGTGATGATAATTCAATAAGGAATGTGCATACTGACTTTCGACAAGTTCAAATTCAAGGGTTAAATTCCAAAAACCAAGCCCCAAATTCCAAAATCAAAGACAGGAGTTATTACTGACTGCATACTGCAAACTGCCCACCGACTTCCGACTTCCAACAAGTTCAAAATCAAGCATCAAGTTCAAGAACAGAAAAATTCGTAATGATTCGGGAAATTTGTGTCAAAAGGAAAATAGAACAAAGAGAAGAGAACCAAGACCCGAGTTAGGAGTTACGAAATTCTTGAGTTACTGCCAACTGCCTTCGTGCTTCGAGCATCCGACATCCGACATCCGACATCCGACATCCAACTTCTAAAATAAAAACTACTCCACTTCCTTAATTACAAGGGTTGTGTCCTGAAGCCTCAATTTTAACCATGCGAGCATTTTTTTGGTATCCTTCCCTTTTTGTTCGGAACTTATCCCATTTTTCCAATCCACCTCAAAAACCGGAACTGTGTCCATTTTTTTAAAATCAGTACGTACCTGATAGGAAAAACCAAGTGCTTCAATATTTTCGTAATTAGCTTTGGCCTCTGCACTAATCTCTTGGAAAGGCACCTGTTTTCCTATATTTTTAGTTAAAGTGGTCAATTCTTCTTCGAGCATTCGGATTTGCTCATCCTTGTTCAGCAATTCTGCCTTGTTCTTCTCGTACAACTCACTTACGTAGTTGAACTTTTCCTCTGAATCATCTTGCCCTCCCTGAATTATATGTAGCTCGGCATTTTTAAGTCGGTTATATTCATTTTTTTGGGTTCGCCATGTATTCACCACATTTTCAGGAACCGATTCATCGCCCATAAACACAACTTCTATCATTGAGGTTCCATCATCCACATATTCCAATTTGGTAAGGTTATCCACATATCTTCCGGCACCATTAAACTGGTACACTTCCACGGTATCTTGTAAAAAACTTTGTGCCTGTTTCATAAAAAGTGATTCTTGGAATACCTTATAAAAGGTAAATCCTGCAGGTATCATCACCAAAATTCCTGTAATGGAAGCCAATCGGGCAATTAGTCTTCTGCGCTGCGAGTTGGCGTAGCGCACCATGGGAAACCGCAAAAACTTGATGACCAAAAAAGTGGCCAGACCAATAAAAATGGTATTGATGGTAAATAAGTACATCGCCCCAGCCGCATACCAGGGTTTACCAATGGCCAGACCAAAACCTACCGTACAAAGAGGTGGCATCAAAGCTGTTGCAATGGCCACACCAAATATAACACTGGCAATGGTGCCTTTTTTGGCCCGTGCGATCACAAGGGCAAGCCCACCAAAAAATGCAATCAGCACATCCCGGATATCCGGCTTGGTCCGTGCCAAAAGTTCGGACGATTCATCACGAAGCGGAAAAAGATAGAAGAACAAAAAAGCAGTGATGACACTTAAAACCACCATCACGGCAAAATTTTTGAGCGATCGTCGCAACGTATCAATATCATTTATGGCCAAGGACATCCCCATTCCCAAAATAGGGCCCATTAACGGGGAAATTAACATGGCTCCGATCACCACAGCGGTTGAGTTGGCATTTAATCCAACGGAAGCAATAAAGATGGAACATATCAAAATCCAAGAGGTGTGCCCCTTGAAAGGAATATCGGCAATAATGGATTCTTTGGTAGCGGCTGGATCGGTATTGGAACGAATTTCCAACAAATCCGAAAGAAACTTCCGCATACTGCCCAAAAGTCCCTTAAAGTCCTTTTTTACTTCATCTCCGCTGTCCTGAGGTGGAGATGTTTCCTTATCTTTATTTTGATCTTCACTCATCTATTATGCAAACTGGTCCCCAAATTTATCTTTTACTTGGTTCAATACTTTTTTAATATCCTGTTGTTTGTTCTTGGGATAAATCAAAAGCACCTCTTCTTTATCCACAATAATATAATCTTCCAGACCATCCACCACTACAATTTTTCCTTTTGGTGAACGAATCATATTGCCTTTGGCATTTTCCAAGAGCACTTTGGCATTGACCACGGCGTTTTCCTCTCCGTCCTTGTCCAATTTATCGTACAGTGCTCCCCAAGTACCTAAATCGTTCCAATCAAAAGTTGCGGGCAAGGTGTAGATGGATTTGGATTGTTCCAAGATAGCATAATCAATGGATATGTTTTCTGCCTTGGCATAATTTTCTTGGATAAAAGCTCTTTCATCTTCGGTATTATAACTGGAAATACCTTTGCCAAACAATTCATATTGACTTGGCTGATATTTTTTGAAAGCTTCAACAATGGTTTCCACGCTCCACATAAAAATACCCGCGTTCCAAAGAAAGTTGCCTTGTGCCAAAAATTTCTTTGCGGTCTCGTAATCTGGTTTTTCCCTGAACTGAGACACCTTTTTAAGGTTCTCGTCACTCCCTTTTTCAAATTCTATATAACCAAAACCAGTGTTTGGAAATGTGGGCTTTATGCCCAAGGTACAAAGCGCATTTTCCTTTTCACATTTATTAAAGCAGCTTATTACATCCTTTTCAAAAGCGGTTTCATCTTCTATCCAGTGATCACTGGGTGCCACGATCATTACCGCATTGGGGTTCATTTTTTGAATCTTTAAGGAGGCATACAAAATACAGGGTGCCGTGTTGCGCATGGCAGGTTCCAAAACAACTTGGTTCTGCTTTACCTTTGGTAATTGCTCCAAAACCAAATCATTGTAACGTTCATTGGTCAAGATCAAAATGTTTTCGGTGGGGATAAATTTGTTTAAACGATCAAATGTTTTTTGAATCAAGGTTTTTCCCGTCCCCAACATATCGTGAAACTGTTTGGGGTTCGACGATGTACTCACTGGCCAAAATCGGGAACCAACGCCCCCTGCCATTAAAACTGCATAATAATTCTTGTTCATTTTTTTATTTTCTGTCATTCCTGCGAACGCAGGAATCTATTCTGTTTTTTTACTAATGATGGTTAAGTCAACTTGCCACCTCTCGACTGCGCTCAAGATGACCAACTATTTTACCAATTCTACCTCTGCGTTGGGTTGGAACAAATATAATCTCCCGGTGGACAACTCCACACATTCGTACCGTTTTACTTTTTTATTTCCTTTTTTGAACAGTCTACCGTTGTACAACCTAAAAACGCTGCCTTTGGGCAATTCGTACACGTAACTGTGCTGCCTTTCTTCCACATCAAAAGCCTTTAGCGCTATAGACAATCTGGCATCGGTGCTACTACTTGCCTTTGGGTTTTTAAAATGGTTTGCAATAATGGGCAGCAATTGCGAAGGAAATACTTCTGGTCTAATAAAGGGAACCATTAAGTGCTGAAAGGTACGTTTCCATTCCAGACCATGTGGTTTTATTCGACGCCCGTATGTTTCAAAGGCCACCAAATGCGCAATTTCGTGAACAAGTGTAATCAGGAATCTGTATTTATTGAGCGAGGCATTGACCGTAATCTGGTGCAATCCGTTGGGCAACCTACGATAATCGCCATGCCGAGTGACCCTGTGGCTTACAATCTTCAAATGCACCCCATGGGTTTTGATGAGCTCAAAACAGGGGGCTACGGCAAGCTCTGGAAGGTATTTTTGAAGGGTAGTTTCCATCATTCGTCAAACGAAAATAGGCATTCGTCAATTGGGACACTCATCTATCAATCAAATTTAACATCTTAGTATTTACCATAAGTCATAGTCGATAAGCAATGAGTTCCTTGAACGACCATAAAAAATTCAGAAATCAAAAGTTAGAATGTTCGTTTATGAAACCAGTATTCAATAAAGAGGAATATGGCATATTATCTGAATATGGTGCCTGGATGAATGCACTCCACTCTGGATCAATATCTCCCATGACCCAAAAACAAAAAGAGTTTTGCGATAACATTAAAAAGCAAAAACCGCCAACCGGAAAATTTGCAAAAATATTTTGGATGTATTTAAAAAGAAAAGAGCTGCTGAAAAAAGGCAATTTGGTCAACCAAAAAATATTGGCCAAGGACGATAGGGAAGATTGGAAAAAAATCAGAAAAATGAGGTTTTGATGTTTTACAATAACGCAAAATGTGATATTTACATAGGTACGGGCGCTGGGAAAAAATTATTGAGCGATATCCACAAAGCCAAAAAATCAATTAAAATTGTTTCTCCATATTTATCTCCAGGCTTAATAAAGAAACTCATTGAACTGCATCGTTCAGGTATGGAAGTTGAACTGATTACGTCAGATATAATTGAAGATTTCCATGGCAATTATGAAAAAAATATTCACAAACTGGTTCTACAGCATAGGGAAATTGACCAAACCGCTGTCGAATCAATAAGAAAATGGAAACAAATAACCAAAATACTGTCATTAATAAACTTAGGGTTTATACTCCTCTTTATAGGCCTTATCTATTTTTTAAATGATTTAAGAGCAATATTGATTCTTATCCCTATCATAGCTTTGTCTGTGGCCGTGTTAATATACAAAGGAGAGATAAAAACAAAACGCATTTACTCATATTGGTACTCCAAGTTATTCCCATTCAAGGTTTTTATATCTACCGAAGCAAATTTGTCCCACAGCACCTTTATTCACGGAAAAATTTATCTCATAGATGATAAAATTGCATATTTGGGCTCACTCAATTTCACTAAAAGCGGAACCGAATGGAACTATGAAACTAGAGTAAGAACAATTGACCCAAACGCTATCAAATTGATAAAGGATGAGTTTTATGATTTGATGGAAAACCCAGAAATACCTGAACGGGACATTCAGTCGTGGGGACGAAAGCTATATAAAGAACCCCTCAATTAATATCTTTTGCCACGGACTAAACTAAGGCGTACTATTACTAACCTGCAACAACTTTCCATTATAGAGTTTTTGTCCGGTCAAGGCAAAATCTTTGATATATGTGGCCATTTCCAAGGCGGTTACAGGAGCTTTGTAGCCAGGAAATGCCTCTTCCAACATTTCGGTCTGTACCGCACCCAAGGCCAACACATTAAAACTTGGGCCAGTTTCCTTATATTCTTCGGCCAAGAGTTCGGTAAGGGTAATAACGGCTCCTTTACTGGAACTATAAGCGGAAAGTCCGGGAAACTTCATGCTGCCTTGCACTCCACCCATGGAACTTACGGTTACCACATGTCCTTCCTTACCCATCATTGGCAGTACGGCCTTGGTAATTTCGGCTACACCGAACACATTTACTTTGTAAACATTTTCAAACTCTTCCGATGTAGTTTCGGAAAAAGGTTTGTTCAGCAATCGTCCAGCATTGTTGATGAGCACATCCACCACATGCCATTGCTCCAAAAATTCATTCAGTTTTTGAAAGTCCGTTGAGTTGCCCAAGTCGAACGGAAAGGAGTGTACATTGGGCAGATTGAGATTTTTCACAGGCTTGTCATTTCTAGACAAAGCCAAAACCTGATGCCCTTCCCTGGCAAAAAGCTTGACCAGTTCAAATCCTATTCCCCTACTTGTTCCTGTAATTATAATGTTTGCCATAATGTATTGTATTGATTGTCATTCCCGCGTAAGTGGGAATCCGTATATATTCTGGATTTCTCACCCTTGTTCAAGGGGTTCGAAGTGATATTCTACTCATTTAATTTGATTTCTTGGTTCGGTGCATTGGCAATACTTTCAATTACTGGAATGGTTTTGTTCACCAAAGTAGCCATGTGACCGAAATCCATAAGGTCGGGCTCATCACCTACTTTATGATAGTGGTTAAAGTTGGTAAAATCAAAAGTGCAAAACGTATGGGAGGGCACACCGAACTCTTCGTGGAATGGATAATTGTCCGACCGTTGATAAAGGTTATACTCTTTTGCCGTGGGTAAAAAACCCACTAAATTCTCCTCTGCATACGTATTGCTGACCTCAGCTAAATTGGACATATCATACCCCGTTATGTACATGAAATAATCTTTTCCCTTCAAAGGAACTCCGGTCATTTCAAAATTGAGCATGGTATAAAGATTCAAATCCTGCTCCTTTAATTTTTTGGCCAAATGTTTGGATCCCAACAACCCTTTCTCTTCGGCGCTGAACAAAGCAAAAATCAGACTACGTTCGTTGGTTTTATGGGTTCCGAAGTAACGAGCCAATTCCAAAACCGTAGAAGTTCCCGAAGCATTGTCGTTGGCCCCGTTTGCAATATAGTCCCCATTTTCGGGTGCTATGGCACCAATATGGTCGTAATGCGCACCGATCAGGATGAACTCATCTTTTAAATCAGGGTTACTGCCCTCAACCACTCCTACAATATTATAAGATGCTTTTTTAAAGTTTGATAGGGTATCGCGATAGGTTTCAAAATAGGGTTTGAGTCCGTAGGACTTGAAATAGTTCTCGATATATTTTGCTGCCATTTCAATACCTTCACTCCCTGCTTCTCGTCCTTTAAGATCGTTGGAAGCCAAATAATCCATCATCTCCCCTATTCGTTCAGCATCGGTAAATGTATTGTTTGAAGTTGTGTGCTTTGATGATTCAGTAGTTTCAGCCGTTGCATTTTGAGTTAGCTGCGTAGATCCGCAATTCATTGCTAAAAGCATGACCAAAGTATAGGACAGTATTTTCATTTTTTTGATTTTTGAATTTTTTAAAGATAAAAAAAGCATCCCGAAAAGGATGCTTTTTGATTTATGTTATTGAACTCGTCTTGAGTTTCCAATATTCGCTGCAAATTGGTCTTTTGCACCCATATTTCGTCTTTTTTTTTACCTCGTAGCTCTGCTATGAGGCTCAAAAAAACCTTCATCTGGGCACAAAATCTTTAATTTTCGCTTGAATTTGACAACTCAAGACGAGTTCATTGAATGTCCCCTTCGATTGCACTCAGGGGTTACATTTTAAAACTATGCCAACATGGTAACCGGGTTTTCCAAGTATGCCCTCAATGTTTGAAGGAATTGAGCTCCAGTGGCGCCATCAACTGTTCTGTGATCGCAAGCCAAAGTAATCTTCATGGTGCTACCTGGTACAATCTCGCCATTTTTCACTACTGGTTTATCTACAATAGCTCCAACGGACAAAATTGCTGAATTAGGCTGATTGATGATGGAAGTGAATTCCAAGATACCGAACATTCCCAAGTTGGATACGGTAAAGGTGCTCCCTTCCATTTCATCTGGCTTTATTTTCTTGTTTCTAGCTCTTCCTGCCAAATCTTTAACCGCGGTTCCAAGTTGGGTCAAACTCAATTGGTCGGCAAATTTGATTACGGGAACCACAAGACCTTCATCTACAGCTACTGCCACACCCATGTGAACATGATGTTTGTACAACATGGAATCACCGTTCCAAGATGTATTGACCTGCGGATGCTTTTTAAGCGCCATGGCACAGGCCTTCAATACCATATCGTTAAAAGATACCTTGGTATCGGGCAAATTGTTGATTTGTGCACGTGAAGCCTTTGCATTGTCCATATCTACCTCTATAGTAAGGTAATAGTGCGGTGCGGAGAATTTGGATTCTCCCAAACGCTTGGCAATCACCTTACGCATGGTAGAGTTTTTAACCTCCTCTATGCTTTCTTCGCCAACAGGCAAAGCAACAGGTGCTACTGCAGGAGTTGCCTCTGTTTTATCCGCTGAAGGAGCTGATTTTGCAGCTGGCGTAAAGTTCTCTATGTCTTTTTTTACAATTCTTCCATTATCGCCTGTTCCTTTTACATCTGCCAAGTTGATGCCTTTTTCTTCGGCAATCTTTTTAGCCAATGGTGAAGCGAAAATGCGCTGTCCATCTTGGGTAGCCGTTGCTGTTTCTTCTTTTTTGGAAGTCTCTTCAGCTTTTGGGGCTTCTTCTTTGGTTGCTTCAGGTTTTGAAGCACTCTTGGAAGAACCACCTCCCGCCTGTGCTTTCAACACAGCATCAACATCGGTTCCTTCTGGGCCAATAATGGCCAATAGGGAATCAACCGGGGCGCCTTCGCCTTCTTGAATACCGATATGCAACAGGGTTCCGGAGTAGAACGATTCAAATTCCATCGTAGCTTTATCGGTCTCGATCTCAGCCAATATATCTCCTTCTTCTACTTCATCGCCAACACTTTTTAACCAGCTGGCCACGGTTCCTTCTTCCATGGTATCGCTCAATCGCGGCATGGTCACGATTTCCACTCCTTCAGGAATATCGGCTGGCGCACTCGCCGGAGCTGAACTTTCTTCGGCTTCGGCTTTGGGTTCAGAAGCATCTTCTTTCGCCGCCGCCTCGGACGAACTGCCAGAACCGTTCAATAGACCTGAAATATCTTCTCCTTCCTCTCCTATTATGGCCAAAAGTGAATCAACCGGGGCCCCTTCACCTTCCTGTATTCCGATATGGAGCAAAGTCCCTTCATGAAAAGATTCAAATTCCATGGTGGCTTTGTCCGTTTCGATTTCAGCCAATATATCTCCTTCTTCGACTTTGTCCCCTACGTTCTTGAGCCATTTTGCCACGGTTCCTTCTTCCATGGTATCGCTCAATCTAGGCATGTTGATTACTTCTGCCATCTAATTATAATTTATGTTGTAAAAATGGATAGTCTTCTTGCTCGTAAACGGTGTCGTACATTTGTTCTATTGGTGGGAAATCTGATTCTTCAGCAAATTTCTCGCACTCTTTTACCAAGTCCTTCACCTTTTTGTCGATTTTCTTAAGGTCGTCTTCAGATGCATATCCTTTCTCTAGGATAACATCTTTTACCTGAGTAATCGGATCTATCTTTTTATACTCTTCTACTTCTTCTTTTGTTCTGTAATGTTGGGCATCCGACATGGAATGTCCACGATACCTATATGTCTTCATTTCCAAGAAAGTAGGTCCGCCTCCTGTTCTTGCTCGCTCAATGGCCTTGTCCATCTCTTTGGCAACAATCGCAGGATCCATTCCATCTACGGGACCACATGGCATTTCATAACCGAGTCCCAACTTCCAGATATCGGTGGAGTGCGATGTACGGGCTACGGATGTTCCCATGGCATAACCGTTGTTCTCACAAATAAAAACTACGGGCAATTGCCACAGCATGGCCAAGTTGAAGGCTTCGTGAAGGGATCCTTGCCTTACGGCACCATCACCCATATAACAAAGGGTTACGGAATCCCTTTTAAAATATTTATCCGCAAATGCCAAACCGGCTCCCAAAGGAATTTGCCCTCCAACGATACCGTGTCCACCATAAAAGCGGTGCTCTTTGGAGAAAATATGCATGGAACCGCCCATACCTTTGGAGGTTCCCGTTACTTTTCCATAAAGTTCAGCCATCACCTTTTTTGGATCCACGCCCATACCTATTGGCTGAACATGGTTTCGGTAAGCGGTGATCATACGATCCTTTTCCAAATCCATTGCATGCAATGCACCTGCTAGAACTGCTTCTTGACCATTGTACAGGTGCAGAAACCCTCTAACTTTTTGCTGAATATATACGGCGGCAAGTTTATCCTCGAACTTTCTCCAGAAAAACATGTCCTCGTACCATTTAAGATAAACTTCTTTGGTAATTTTTTTCATCTATAGTAGTATTAAATGAATTTTCCCTTGTAGTAGGGAAGAGCAAAAATACATATATATCTGTTTTGGAAAAAGAATTGAATTAAGAATCGCCCAAAAATGAGTTATTGAATGCCAAAGGCAAAATATCGGCCACGGAACTACATTTGTAAATCGGGCCTTTTTCCGACCTGAGCAACAACGTAATTGGAGTGTTTTGCTTTTGTTCGTATTCTATAATGGACTGTCTGCAATTGCCACAAGGAGCTGCTGGAACCCCTACCTTATGTTTAGAGGACGAAGCACTAATGGCAATGGATTTAACGGCCACCCCAGGATATTTGGCACCTGCATGGAAAATGGCCACACGTTCGGCACAAAGGCCCGAAGGGTACGATGCATTTTCTTGGTTGTTGCCAATGACCACTTCCCCGTTTTCCAACAATACCGCCGCACCCACTTTAAACTTAGAATAGGGCGCATACGCATTCTCCCTGGCCTTGGCAGCGTCTTGTAACAATTTTTGGTCGTTTTGTGACAACTCGTTTTCATTCTCATAAATGAGCAGTTCAAAACCAATTTTCTTTTTTTCCATCTAAACTTGGGTGTATTCAAAAATAAAAAAACCTGCCCAAGGGACAGGTTTTTTCCTATTTATTTTATGCTTTCTTAATCATTGTAAAATTCTTCTCCCAAGTTAAAAGTGAGCGAGAATCGCAAGGTGTTTTCCAGTGGGTTTCTAACCTGTGAGGTTGAGAACAAATAGGAAAGATCTATTTGCGCTGATTTAAACATGAAGCCAGCTCCGAGCGTAAAGAACTTACGGGAACCTTTTTCTTCACTTTCATTAAAATAACCGCTCCGCAACATAAAAGCTTCTCTGAACCTATATTCTGCACCAAGTGCCCAGGTTACTTCTTTAAGTTCTTCCCCGAATCCATCCGGCGCATCACCGAAAGATTCAAAGACTCCCTTGAAAAATCCTATTTGCTGGTATTCATTGTTATCATCCGAATCAATATCCCCATCTCCATCAAAATCTCTTGGTGTGGGCACCAAAAGTTTATTGAACTCTGTATTGATGGCCAGCACATTGTCTTGGTCGAAGATAAAATCAAATCCACCACCGAACTTTAGGTTGGTAGGCAAAAAGTTTTCCTGTCCGCCTTCATCATATTGTATGGAACCCCCCAAATTGGAAATATTAAACCCAGCTCTCCAACGTCCATCAAAATTACTATAAGCTATTTCCGGAGATCGGTAAAAACCCGATACATCTACTGCAAAGGCATTGGCCGCCTGAGAATCTTGTATACCATCTTGAAACCTGAGATTGGAACTGATAAATCTACCTGCCACGGCCATGGAAAAGGTTTGGCTCAATTTTAAGGAATAAGAACCATCCAAGGCAAATTCGTTGGGCTTCACCAAAGTGGCCTGCTGATCAAATGTTTGCCTCAATTCAATCTCTCCCAGACCAAAGTAACGGATACTAAAGGCGAAAGCACTCCTATCATTTAATTTGTTATAAAAGTTGGCATTTAATAAGGATACATCGTTTACAATGCTTTCCAAATACGGGGTATAGCTAACTCCAATACCCATTTTTTGAGTGGCAAAGGCATATTTTGCAGCGTTCCATTGTTGGGAATACACGTCAAAAGAAGTGGCAACGCCCATATCTCCCATACCGGAAGCCCGTGCATCGGCAGCAATCGTCAAAAATGGTACAGCCGTTGTGATCGCCCTTTCTTGCTGAGCGCTAAGTTGTGCTGCCATGAACAGGAAGGCAACCACTATCAATAACTTTTTCATTCTAAAATTTTAGCATTTAGTGTAGTCTTGGTTCCAATAAAAAGTTTTGGAAGCAATACAAATTAAACGGTCTTTTGCCTAAATTCTTATATAGGAACACATATTTTTTAGAGTTAATCGTCCAAAACACTACTATTTTGGTTAAATGGTAAAATTAAGGTCGAACATCTTACCCAAACCGTTAAAAGCCAATCATCTTATACTAATTTACCCCCTTCTCCGTTACAGAAGTGTAGCATGTACCAATTATCACATTGCTAGAAATATTTGATGAGCACAAAATATAATGGCAAAAACACCGTTTTAATGCCATTGAAGGATTTTAAAAATCAAAACAAGTCGAAGTTACTGAGGGTGTATAGCCCTGAGTTTTAAAGTACTCAAGCCCAAATTATGAAAAAACACTTAATTAAAGTTGTACTTTCTTGCGCCGTAGTGATGGGAGGTTTTTCCAGTTGCAAAAACTCCTCTTCATCCAAGAACGTCTCCAGAGCCACCGGTTGGAAAATTAATGCCAAAGAAGGGGGATTTCAATACAATTCGGATTTTAAGGAGCAAGAAACTCCTCCAGGAACCGTATTTGTAGAGGGTGGAACGTTTACCAAAGGTAAGGTCCAAGACGATATAATGCACGATTGGAACAACACCCCGACCCAACAACACGTGCAATCCTTCTATATGGATGAAACCGAAGTGACCAACGTAATGTACTTGGAGTACTTGGATTACCTCAAAGAAGTTTATCCTCCGGACAACCCCAATTACGCCAATATATACAAAGGCGCACTACCAGATACCTTGGTTTGGAGAAACCGATTGGGCTTTAACGAAACAATGACCAACAACTATCTAAGACACCCTGCCTATGCAGAATATCCCGTTGTGGGTGTTAATTGGGTACAAGCTACCCAATATGCCGAATGGAGAACAGATAGGGTCAACGAAGTAATGCTGGAAAGAGAAGGGTATTTGGCCGAAGATTCCAAATACAAAGTTCTAAACGGCGAAATTGAGGGCACTTTTAGTACCGAGGCTTATTTAAACAATCCAGAATCTGTTTATGGTGGTGAAATAGATTCCCTGCAAGGAAAACAAAAGAAAGACTCCATCAATGCATTTGCCAAAAGAAGTAGCGGCATAATAATGCCAGCCTACAGGCTACCCACCGAAACCGAATGGGAATATGCTGCCCAAGCTCTTGTTGGAACCAGAGAATACAACAACTACCGAGGTAGAAAAAAATATCCATGGGAAGGTGATTACACCCGTAACGGACAACGAGTAGGTCGAGGAGATCAATTGGCCAACTTTAAGCAAGGTAAAGGTGATTACGGCGGTATTGCCGGATGGTCCGACGATGGTGCCGATATTACCGGAGAAGTCAAATCCTATAAGCCCAACGATTTTGGACTTTACGACATGGCCGGAAACGTAAACGAATGGGTGGCCGATGTGTACCGTCCCATTGTTGATGATGAAATAAGCGATTTCAATTACTACCGCGGAAACGTTTTCATGAAAAAAGCTATTGGCGAAGATGGAAAAGTCGAAATATTGAGAGATGAAATAGTTTATGATACTTTGCCCAATGGTAAAATCGTGGCCATCAATCTTCCAGGAGAAATCAAAGAAGTTCCTGTTACAGAAGAGGAAACTTATCTAAGAACCAATTTTGACAAAAGTGACAACCGTGGTTTTAGAGATGGTGACCCAGGATCCTCCAGATTCTTTAGCCGTTTTAGCGATGAAGAGGACAACCAAAAAATGTATGATGCGCCCAAACATTCGGTAGAACGAAACGAAGAAGGTGAATTGGTCCGCCAATATGATGAGTCAAACTTTAGAACCTCATTGATCAACAACGAGGTCCGTGTATACAAAGGCGGATCATGGAGAGATCGAGCTTATTGGTTAGATCCTGCCCAGCGTAGATACTTGCCACAATATATGGCAACAGACGATATTGGCTTTAGATGTGCCATGTCCCGAGTTGGGTCCAAATCCAGAACCAAAAAAACGGTACGCCATAAAAAAGCGAGATAAAAAACTTCTTGAGTATTTTAAAAAACCCCGGCCAAAAGGTCGGGGCTTTTTTTTATCTTCGATTTATGACAATAAAAGAGTTGCATGCTCTATTTTTAGAGCACCCCACCATATGTACGGACACCCGGAAAATCACCGAAAACTGTCTGTTCTTTGCCTTAAAAGGGCCAAATTTTAATGGAAATGCCTTTGCACAAGAAGCTTTGGACAAGGGTACAGCCTATGCCATTATTGATCAGGAAGAATTTAAAACTTCGGACAGACTGCTTCTAGTTGACGATGTTTTGGCTACCCTGCAACAGTTGTCTACCTATCACAGGAACTATTCCAAAGCAAAAATAATATCGCTAACGGGAAGTAACGGGAAAACCACGACCAAGGAACTCATTAGTGCGGTAATCTCGAAAAAATACAAGACTATTGCCACCAAGGGCAACCTCAACAATCATATTGGAGTTCCATTGACCCTCTTATCCATTGAAGAAGATACCGAAATGGCGATTGTGGAAATGGGTGCCAATCACAAGAAAGAAATTGAATCACTCTGCGGCATTGCCCAACCCGATTTTGGATACATTACCAACTTTGGCAAAGCCCATTTGGAAGGTTTTGGAAGCATTGAAGGAGTGATCCAAGGCAAAAGTGAGCTTTACGATTATCTTAAGGCCAACGATAAATACATCTTTTTAAATGCAGATGATGACGTTCAGAAAGAAAAATTAAGTACTTACACCAAAAAGATGGGCTTTAGCACGAGCGACCATCAATATTACAACATCAAATTTTCCGGGGTTCACCCTTATGTCTCATTAGAGGTAGAAGGAACACAAATACATACACAATTGGTGGGCAAATACAACTTTCCCAATTGTTGTGCGGCGATCCTAATGGGCAAATATTTTAATGTTCCTTTGGAAGACATTAAATCGGCCATTGAAAGGTATCAACCACAGAACAATAGATCACAGATACTTTCCAAAAACGGTTTTGATATTGTACTTGATGCGTACAATGCCAACCCCACCAGCATGAAAGCTGCCTTGGAAAATTTCAGTTTGATGAATGCCGACCGCAAAACCCTTATTCTTGGTGATATGTTTGAGCTTGGCAATACCGCTTCTGAAGAGCATCAAGCTATTGCCGAACTTGCAAAAGAATTGGGTTTTGACGATGCCTATCTGGTCGGGGAAAATTTCCATGACACTAACACTACACTGAATAAGTTCAAGTCTTTTGAAGATTTAAAAGTGCATCTTTCAAAAAAACCTTTAAAAAAAGGAGCTTTACTCATTAAAGGTTCACGCGGAATGGCATTGGAAAGAGTTCTGGATCTTTTATAAGAAGAAAAATTGTGGGATATACTGGATTCGAACCAGTGACCTCTGCCCTGTCAAGGCAACGCTCTAAACCAACTGAGCTAATATCCCATTACAAAACGGGCTGCAATATCGGAAATTAATCCCAATCTCCATACTCTGCCGAGTTCTTTGATGTTTCGTGCAAGGTAATATGCAACATTTGCCCCTTTTTAAGTTTTGGTTTTAGAATATCATATATAACTTTTACGAAATACTCCGTTGTGGGCAGTAAATTTTCAAACTCCGGACAATCTTCGTTCAGGTTCTTATGATCAAACCTGTCCTCCACCTCATCTTTGATCAATGCACCCAATTCCGCAAGATCCATTACAAAACCAGTATCAGGATCAACCTCGCCCTTTATTCTTACCTCAAGATCAAAGTTATGACCATGAAAACTAGGGCTGTTGCATTTACCAAACACCTCAATGTTCTTTTCCTTGCTCCATTTGGGATTATGGAGCCTGTGAGCTGCATTAAAATGGGCTTTTCTACAAATCGTGGCAATCATACTGCAAATTTAAGTTCTTTTTCTTCAATCGTATTTTATTGATTCAAAAAATTATGCAAAAGGATCTTCAAGATTTCCATTTCGAATTGAAATTGACCAGTGTTCTTGTTAACTTTATAAAATAGGCCAAAAGCCTTCAACTTTACACATCAAATAAAATATACACTATGAAAATTACCTATTTAGGGCATGCGACCTTTTTAGTTGAGATGAACGGGAAGAATATTTTATTCGACCCTTTTATTACTGGAAATGAAATGGCCTCCGATATCAATATTAATGACCTTAAGGTCGATTATATTTTTGTGACCCACGGGCACCAAGACCATGTTCTGGATGTGGAAGCCATAGCCAAGAACAATCCTAAAGCATTGTTGATATCCAATTTTGAGGTGGTTAGTTGGTTTGCCAACAAAGGCATCAACGGACATGGCATGAACCATGGTGGTAAGTTCAAATTTGACTTTGGCACCGCCAAATATGTGAATGCCATCCACTCCAGCATGCTGCCCGATGGAAGCAATGGAGGCAATCCAGGGGGATTTGTGCTCTGGGACGATTCGAAATGCATATACATTGCCGGGGACACTGCCTTGACCAAGGATATGGAACTGATTCCTAAAACCTGCCCAAAATTGGATATTGCAATTTTACCAATTGGAGACAATTTTACCATGGGTTACGAAGAGGCAACCATTGCCAGCGATTTTATTGAGTGCAACCAAATAATAGGATGTCATTACGACACCTTCCCTCCTATTAAAATTGATAAAACCAAGGCAGTTGCATATTTCGAGAAAAAAGGAAAGAAATTGATGCTTCCGGATATTGGGGAACCCATTACCGTTTAAAACAAAAAAAGCCTCCGATTTCTCGGAGGCTTTTTTTTTGGTGGGCGCTGAGGGATTCGAACCTAATTCGCCAACCCTTATGTTTATTACGTTTTTCCTTGCCTATGTTTTTGTTACTAACCGAATTACAGATAATTTATAATACTCTACCTTCGTAGACTATAAAATTAACCATAAAATATTAAACCGGCTTTTAGCGTGTCATTTTCCTTTTAAAAATTAAGTGGGCTGCTCCAATATGAAGTAGCCCAATTTCCTTTTTATTTATTTTTGCTAATCACCAATTCATAAACACAAGGAATTACAATTAGGTTCAAAAGGGTCGCAGATAGCAAACCTCCCAAAATGACCACGGCCATCGGGCTTTGTATTTCACTGCCTGGCTGGCCTCCTTTCAAGGCCAAAGGAATCAATGCCAACCCTGTGGTAAAGGCCGTCATCAGAATAGGGTTTAACCTATCCAATGCCCCGGTTTTAATCAGATCTATTCCTGTTTTCCCTTCTTGTCGCAAATCTTCGTATCGAGATACCAAAAGAATACCATTTCGGGTTGCAATACCGAACAAGCTTATAAATCCAATGGTTGCTGCAATACTTACGATTCCAGATGTGAAATACACGATTAAAATACCACCAATCAATGCCAGAGGCAAATTGATGAGCACCACAAAGGCCAATTTTACATTTTTGAACTCATAATACAGCAACAGGAAAATGATACCAATGGCCAAAAATGCAGTGACCAATAACAATTGAGATGCTTTGGATTCACTTTCAAACTGTCCGCCATATTGTACACGATACCCTTCAGGAAAGTTAATGGTACTGTTGACCATGTCTTCAATCTCGTTTACAGCACTTCGAAGATCTCTGCCCTGTACATTGGCGGCAATCACAATCTTACGCTGGACATCTTCTCGACTGATAGTATTTGGGCTGCTTACAGATCCTATGGTCGCCAATTCACCCAACACGGTCTGTCCTCCATTAGGAAGGCTTACCAAGGTATTTTTGAAGTTCTCAATATTATCACGAAAGGGTTTTTCGTAGCGTACCACCAAATCGAAATATTGTTGGCCCTCATAGATTTCGCCTACTTCCTCACCAGCAAACGCAATGTCCACTTGTTCCATCAAATTGCCAACTGTCATTCCGTATGCTGCCAATATTTGGCGTTTGGGTTTGATCCGAATTTGGGGAACTTCTATTTGCTGGTCAACCGCCACGTCTGCCAATCCATCAATGGATTTGATGTTTTGCTCCACCTGTTTTCCCAATTCAAACAAACGTTGTAAGTCAGAGCCAAAAATTTTGATCGCAATATTGGCACGCGTTCCCGATAGCATATGGTCTATACGGTGTGCAATAGGCTGCCCAAGGGTAATGTTAACCCCGGGCACCACACTCAATTTGGTACGGACTTCCTCGAAAAACGTTTCTTTGGTTTTACCATCCAATATAAATGGCACATCAATTTCGGCAGCATTGACCCCTTGTGCGTGTTCGTCCAGTTCCGCTCGGCCAGTTCTGCGGGTCACCACTTCAACTTCGGGCATTTCCAACAACAAGTTTTCTATTTGTTTCCCTGCCTTGTTACTTTCTTCCAGAGACATCCCGGGAGGACCAACCGCACTGATCACCAATGAACCTTCATTGAACTCGGGTAAAAAACTCCTTCCCAATTGGGTTGCCAATCCCAAACTCAAAACAAAAGCAATCACAGTTACACCTATCACCGTCTTTGGGAACTTGATCACCTTGTCGAGTGTGTTTGCATAACGTTTTTGAAGCCATTGTTCCACTTTTGTGCCCTCGGCTTGCTTGTTCAACAGCTTTTCGTTGTTCAGCAAATACGAACATAATACCGGGGTTACTGTAACCGCAACAATCAAAGACGTTAATACGGATGTTACAAAAGCAATCCCGAGCGGTTGTAATAATCTACCTTCCATTCCACTCAAAAAGAACAGAGGCACGAACGAAACAATAATGATTAAGGTCGCTATGATGATGGAACTACGAATTTCCACAGAAGCATCCCGTACCACAGTAATTACCGATTGCTGTACTTCTTTTGGTAAACGGCTGTTTTCACGCAAACGTTTATACACATTTTCCACATCTATAATCGCATCATCCACCAAAGCACCAATGGCAATGGCCATACCGCCTAAACTCATGGTGTTTATGGTATATCCCATTAGTTTTAAGATGATGATTGATACCAATAATGAAATAGGAATGGCCAACAACGAAATTACCGTGGTACGCCAGTTCATCAAAAAAATGAACAATACAATAACCACGAAAAATGCACCTTCCAATAAGGTCGAATTTAGATTGCTTATGGAAGCCTCAATAAAATCGGATTGTCTGAAAATCTGACTTCTGATTTCCACGCCTTTTGGTAGGGTTTTCTGCAAATCTGCAATAGCCTCATCCAATTGTTCGGTCAATTTTAACGTATTGACATCGGGTTGTTTAGAAATGGTCAAAATCACTGATTCCTTCCCATTCAATGAACCATCTCCAATCTTGTCCGATGCCCCGATCTGTACGGTGGCGACATCTTTGATTTTGATGGTCTGACCGTTGATCTGTTTTACAACAGCTTCCTGTAAATCTTCCAATGCATAGGCCCTACCACTACCTTTGATGATGTATTGATTGCCGTACTGATTCACAATACCACCAGGAGCATTTACATTGGCTTCCTTAACGTGCTCTACCAGTTCTGACAAGCTCACGTTGTAGTGCTTCAGCTTTTCGGGATTGGCAAATACTTGGTATTGTTTGTACTCACCACCAATAACCACCACATTGGCGATACCGCCTATTGCTTTGATGCGTGGACGAATCGTCCAATCGGATAGGGTACGTAATTCCATGGGCGACAAACTATCAGATGTTACTCCCAATAGCATAATCTCTCCCATAATGGATGAAATGGGGGCCATGGTTGGTGCACCGATACCTTCAGGCAGATTTTCACGCACCATCGGGATACGTTCACTTACAATTTGCCGTGCCCTGTATATATCCGTTCCCCATTCAAATTCAACCCAGACAATGGAAATACCCGCTGCCGATGACGAGCGAATACGTCTTACATTGGGCGAACCGTTCAGGGCGGTTTCCAATTGATAGGTTACCAGTTTTTCCACTTCTTCCGATTCCATTCCATGGGCTTCGGTAAGAATGGTTACCGTAGGTGCTGTGAGGTCTGGGAATACATCAACATTCATTGTTTTTGCATAGTACACTCCCAATACACTCAACACTACGGCTCCCAACAAAATCAGCAAACGATTATGTAGGGAACTATTTAATATTTTAGTCAACATAATTTTTGCTTTTTAGTGTTCATGGCCATGTGCAGGGGTTGTTCCTGACATGGAAGCCATTTTTACCTGATACGCACCTGTGGTTACCACAACATCACCAGCTTCCAAACCTTTTAAGACCTCTACATTTTCACCATTGCGTTTACCTATGGTAATTGATCTCCGTTCAAAGCTTTCTCCCGAAAGTTGCACCATAACCGAATAGTTACCGTAATCTTCCAGTAAGGCCGATTCGGGAACAAGTGTGGTTTGTTTACCATCACCCATTGCAATCTGTACTTGGGTTAAACTACCGTCTGGAACTGCAATAATGTCGTTCACTCTGGCAAATACTGAAATCAATGGACTCTCCATTTCCACATCTTTTGAAATGGATAGGATTTCACCATCTGAATCTGAAATGTTTTTCCAATCACCAGTTTCCGTTTGATACCATAAACCTTTGATATTTTCCATGGTCAAACCATAGGTGGGTGCAATCTGAGATTTCAATACTTTTGAATCCTCTGTTGCCACACTGATCAATACAGCTCCCTGCTCTACATAATCACCATTGGCCACATTTACAGATCTTATAAAACCATTAAAAGGTGCTCGAATCTGTTTGCTGTCTCCCGAAACTCCCGAAGCAATGGATTGATATTCTGCCTTTGCTATGGCATAATTACTTTCCACTTTTTCAAATGCAGCCTTTGGAATTATTTTACTCTCGTAGAGTTCCTTTTTTCTGTTGTATTCCGATGCTGCCTGATCATAATTAGCCTTTGCTTTGGCCACCTCGGCACTTAAATTATTGGATGCCAAGCCTTGGCTGCTCACGTTTAATAGCAATTGTCCTCTTGTTACCTCCATACCCTCGGTAAGGTTTAAAGTTGAGAAGTTGATGGTTCCATTGGCCGTTGCCACCATTGTTTTTAATGCCCCTTGGGCTGGCTGCCAAACCCCAGAGGTTTTGATAACATCATATATTTCACCTTTTGTTACAGGTTCAGTTTGGAAAGCTGTTTTCCAAGCCTGTTCTTTCAAAAATGAAATGGATCCATCCTCTCCCGCTTCACCCAAAGCTTCTTTGGCTTCGTCCAAACTGGCATAGACCATAATATCCTCGATTACGATTTTATCAGTGTATTGCGGGGTGGTAAGATCAAAAATCAATTGATGTTCCCCAGATCCTGTGGGCTGAAGCAGTGGAGAAAATATACCTGGTGACGAGGGAGCGTCCGCAGTTGACCGTATTCCTTTTTCTCCTTTGACCAGACTTACCGTAACCGAACCTTCCCGTACTGGCTGATGTTTGTCCAATACAGTAAAATGTGCGGCGAACTTGCTCGGTTGTCCAACAATCAATGCTGGGAACTCTACAAACAGTTCGGTGTCATCTGTCCAAATGGTATAATCCAAACGAGGCGTTTCATCCCCTACATGGCTGCCATCTGGGTTATGGGCATGATCTTCTTCGTTATTTTGTTTACAAGCTGTTGCCATTAAGGCAAGCACAATTATTAAATACTTTTTCATTGAATTGTTTTTTAGTGATCGTGGTGTGTTTCTCCGTCCTCGTGGGTATGGGTGCCCTCTTCAGTTTTTACGGAGTCCTTATCCATGGTAAATTCCTCTTGTTTAACTTCTTCCTGTTCGTGCTTATGGTCTGCACCTTCCCCATGGGTATGTCCATGGTCGTCTTTGGGTTCTTCTTTTTTGGTGTCGCGACATCCTGTAATTCCTATTGCAATGATTACCATTGATGCCATTAAAATTTTTGATACTGTTTTCATCTTTTTGTTTTTTAAGGTGTTACAATTGATGTATTAATAATTGTGCTTGTAATTGCTGTAATTGTTTTTCCATTTCCAACATCCTATCGGTTGCATCCCGATAAAACTGAACTTCCATATAATATTCCAAAAAGGAATATTCCCCCAGACTATAGGCTTTAAATAAAAGTGCTTCGCTATCTAGGTTGGATAGGGTTTCTTGATATTCGGTGTATTTGTTGAACAACAAAAGGTACTGGTTGTATTCTTGTTGAAATTGTGAATACATCAATGCCCTTGTTACTTCTGAATTGGTTTGCTGATACTCAAAGTCGGCCTTCGCCGCCTTGACTTTGTTTTTACTGTTCCATAAGGGAATGGACAAACCGCCAAATACCCCAGAATAATCATTGCCATTCACACCTTGGTAGTTATATCCCAATGAGATATTAGGAAGGACTTTGTTCTTTTCCAGTTTGACGTTCTGGAAAGCAGAAGCTTCATTAGCTTGAAGTTCAGTCAATCTTGGGTCATTGGCCAGTTTTTCACTCCAAATTGTCTCAATGCTTTGTAATTGGACAGGACTGTCCAACTGCAAATCATTCATTTCAATGGATTGGCCACCATTTAGCGTTTGCAATTCGGTCAGTTGGTTTTGTATATCTGCTTGTATCTGTTCCACAACAAACTGTTCCTGTATCCAAGCTACTTTAGCCTTGTTGAGATCCAAAATTCCAACCTGTTCCTTATTGTACATTTCCTGGATTTGTTGGAAGACCTCCAAACTTTGGGTTTTCCGGACCTCTTCAATCTCCAGCCTTTTTCGAAGCATGTTCAGATTGATCAAACCCTTCTTCGCATTCAACAATATTTCTTGACGCTTTTTGGTATACATCGCTTCCAATTGATCCTCTTGAAGCTTGTTCCATTTATTGCGTGCCAAATACACTGTGGGAAACTCAAAGGATTGTGATACTTCAAATTCTGAATAATCGTCCGATTGGTGTTCACCAAACGGTAAATAATACCCAAGAACTTCTGGATTCGGTAAATTGTTGCCACTTTCATTTAACAGTTGCTGCCCATTGATATATGACTGGTAGGCCTTCAACTCTTTATTGTTCTGTTCTATTTGGCTTAGTACTTTCTCCATCTCAGTGGATTGTGAAAACACTTTACCAAAAAACAGGTATACGCAAAGAGCGCATACGAATTTAAATTTCATAATGATTTTGTTTAGGTTTATCAAAAATTGAGAAACAAACAAACTGATCCAATTACTAGTGGAATCAGTTTGCCTTCTTGATTAACCTAATGAAGGGGGTCCCCGGAGTGAATAATTGAATAAATACGCTTTTCGAAGCTTGTCTGGTGGATGATACCATTTCTTAACTATGGTATCTGATTTATAAAAAGTATAAATGACCAGCTTAGGAAATCGCGTTTTTGCTATTAATTTTTCTACGGAAACTTTTTCGACTGTTCTTTGCTTCAATACCAATATATCGGTCGTGGTATTGGTATGGGCATGCATTTCAAAAAACCAATCCAGGAATCCTTTTGTTGGATTTTCTTTTTCCGTTTCATCGGAATGATGGTCGTGATGGTTATGTGCCACATCATGACGATGCTCCTCTACATGTTGATGATGCCAGTGTGGTACTACTTTGTGCATCAAAAGCATACTGAGTATCCCCAGAAAGAAAAGTGCCTTTATGTTTCGGTATTTTCGCATCTGATTCAAAGATAGGAAACTATATAGAATCCGTGAAGACGTTTTTCAGTGGAATCTATGTTCGTTTTAAACAAAATGCTCTCAAAACCTTGGTATGAAATAGAAATCGATATAAGGGCGAACGCAACGAAGTGGAGTGCTGCAAGCCCCAAATCTTGCCAAACTAACCTTACTGAGCGAGGCAATTTTATCTATTAACGATATAGTCTCCTCATCATTTGAGGTAATCCAATGGTCTGTTTGCTTCACGTCTATATCGTTCCAACCGCCCTTCCGTTATTTCAAGCTTCAGATAGCTTTTCCCAAAACTGCTCTTGACCACCTTGACATTATCAAGTATACTATTTAAATCCGATTGGAGCGAGGCCGCCTTTTCCTCCAACCGATCATACTTGATTTTCGGAACAGTTACTTCACCCTCGAACACTGGGTCTGGCTTTGGTGGATTCTTTTCGATCATGTCCTCAAGAAAATCATCCCCATCTTCATCATTGTCCAATTCCTGATTGAACAGGGCCTGCATCATACCAATGGTGGGCAAGGTTTGGTTCTTTTCAATGTCCCTGATTATGGCAATGACCGCATCTGTCCGTTTCCTGTTTTTAATGATCTCTTGACCTATGCTCTTTTCAAATCTTTCAGATGGCATAAAACCGTGCCACTCAAAAAAGTCCATTACCATATCCAAGGTATGGGAATAACTCTTGCCCACTTTTCTTGAAAAGACCTTGAATCTTAATAGTGTCCTTTTCTTTATTCGTACTGCTCTAAAATCGTCCATAATACATGTTTTAAAGGGCTCAATTGTTACAATTTTGTTCAGTAATTACATGTACTTTCAACGTTTTTGCAACAATAAAAACCGTAATCTCTGAATTCAAACATTTCCAAAAACCCTTACAAACAGGGCTTTTCCGAAGGAAAATGAATCAATAGCGCCGCTTTAGCGCGCTATCCTCTTGCTTTTCAACTTAGTGTCGCCAAGGCGACGCTAAATAGAAAACTTTTGCCAAAGCAGGTTGTAGATTGCGCCCTATCAGTTTTTTGCTCAACGCTTATCTTCCCGAACACTACAAAAACCCGATAGGAACCAAGCGCAAAAGTCTGGGTAAGATTGGGACTAAAAATCTTCGATAGTTTCGGCACCCTAATCATTGCAATGAATTCTCAAGGTTAAAAGACAGAGTTACCAAACTTCTCGTTATCATCAATTGAATCTGAGAAATTAGATTCCAGAATTGATTCCAAACCACTCATATCCTCACTGATTTTTTTATCCAAGACCCGCGCATAAATTTGGGTCGTGGCCAATTCTGAATGTCCTAATATTTTGGAAACCGTCTCGATAGGTACTCCATTGCTTAATGTAATGGTGGTGGCAAAGGTGTGTCTCGCCATATGGAAAGTTATGTGTTTATTGATATGGCATGAATCCGCAATCTCCTTCAGATAGCTATTTAATTTTTGATTGGAAATTCTGGGAAATAATTTATTTGTACGCCTTTTCGGATGATAGTGATATCTCTTAACAATCGACAATGCCGGTCCCATTAAAGGCAACTTGAAGCTGTTCTTGGTCTTTTGTCTTTTTGTACTTATCCAATGCTTTCCATCGATACCCAATACTAGATTGTCCTCATTAAGGTTCATTATATCACAATAGGCAATGCCCGTGTAGCAACTAAAAACAAATAAGTCTTTTACAATTCGTAACCGTTCAATCTTGGTTTGGAAATCCTGAATTTTTCGTAATTCTTCCAAGACCAAAAAATCCCTTTCTTTTTTTTCCATCCTAATCTTAAATTTTTGAAAGGGATATTTTTCTATCCATTCATTGTGAACGGCCATTCTTACCATCTTTCTCAAACGCTGGATATGTTTCATTGCCCCGTTGTTAGAAAGTCTACCATGATGGTGGATAGGGTGTAGCTTTCGCAAGTAGGTCTCGAAACCCACAACAAACTGATGGTTGAGCTGTGACAATCTGTAATCATTACATTTATAGTGCTTCTTCAGATAGCCCAATAAATACTTCTGGGTGGTTTTATAATGGCTCAGGGTCGCTTTACCCAGATTATGTGCGCCATGGAGGTTATGGTATTCAAATAGGGCCGTTAACGTCATTTGGTTCTCATCCTCCCCAAAATATTTCGCCTTGACCATTTGCGGTGTAATGTGGGTTCCTTTGGACCTTAATTCACGATAACATTGGAAAAGTTCGGTTTCAACCTCCATTAAATAGGCGTTGATTTCCTGCGCTTCCGCTGTGCGCCCCAGAACCCTCGATCCCTTTCGGTCCCAACTTTCGGCAGGAATGGTATATTTGAGGCTCATGTTAACTCGTTGTGAATCAACGGTGATACGGGCATAAATCTTTGCGGTACCATCGCTCCTCCTTGAAGTGCTTATCCAAAAACTGATTGAAAATGTAGACCGGGTTCTCATAGGTTTTGTATTAAATTGAACGAAAATCACCTACGAAAGTCAAATACTAAGTGTCTGTAATATAGTTATTTACAATCTTATTCGGTTAACACTTTGTTGAAAAAATTTTACTAACCGAATTGCAAACCAAAACATACTAAATCAAACCAATTCAAATGAAGGCCATAAAACATCAAAACCTTGCAAATCAATAAGATATGCAAGGTTTTGTTTTTATTTAAACTCTAAAAGTGGGCGCTGAGGGATTCGAACCCCCGACCCCCTCGGTGTAAACGAGGTGCTCTGAACCAACTGAGCTAAGCGCCCATTATTTTCCGTAATGGGAGTGCAAATATAAGACTGTTTTTGATTTATAAAACAAAAAAATGAAAAAAATTACACAACTTCAGCAACAACAAAAGTACTGCCACCGACATAGATCATATCGTCGCTTGTTGCATTTTTCAACGCTTTGTTCAATCCTTTTTTTACAGACTTGCACACCTTCCCCTTAAGCCCTTCTTCTTGAGCAAGTTCCTCTAGCTGAACAGCATCCATGCCCCTTGGAATACTTGGCCTTACAAAGTAATACTTGGCATCTTTGGGGAATAACGGCAAAACGGACTTTACATCTTTATCTTTAACAAATCCAAGGACGATATGGAGTTGATCATACGATTGTTTTTTAACTTGCTCCAAAACCAACTGAAGACCTTCCTTATTATGTGCCGTGTCGCATACCACTAAAGGATTGTTTTGCAACACTTGCCATCTACCGAGAAGTCCTGTATTTTCCACAACTTTTGTGAGTCCGTTGCAAATAGCTCTTTCGGGAACTTCAAAATTCTTTAACTGACCAATACATGCCACCACTCCGTTGATATTTTTCTGCTGATATTCACCCAACAAATCCGTTTTGTATTCCACGGACGATGCTGCATCCGCAAAGACAATGTTGGATCTTCGCTGATGAGCGATCAGGTCAAAAATCATTTTTGTCTCTGGTTGCGTCTCGCTAATCACCACAGGAACCTTTGGTTTAATGATTCCCGCCTTTTCCAAGGCAATTTTTTCCAAAGTATCTCCCAAAAACTGGGTGTGGTCCATTCCAATATTAGTGATTAGCGACACTTCGGGCGTTATGATGTTGGTAGAATCCAAACGTCCTCCCAATCCTACTTCGATTATGGCTATATCCACTTTTTCTTCCTCGAAATAGCTAAAAGCCATACCAACGGTCATTTCAAAAAAAGAAAGCTCATGGTACTCAAAAAAGGGTCTGTTCTCCTCAATAAAATCCGTTACAAATTTCTTACTGACAACCTTACCATTTATTTTGATGCGCTCCCTAAAATCCTTTAGGTGTGGTGAAGTATAGAGCCCAACCTTATAGCCAGCCTCCTGAAGAATGGAAGCCAACATATGGCTACTGGAACCTTTTCCGTTGGTTCCGGCAACGTGGATACTTTTGAATTTTTTCTCTGGATTGCCCAATACATTGGAAAAGTGGATGATGTTGTCCAACTTGGCATTCAATGCCACGGCACCTTTTTGCTGGTACATCGGAAGCTGTCCGAACATCCAGTCCAACGTTTCTTTATAGGTCACTACTGCCCCAATTTAAAGTTGACGACCACAAAACCGATTTGCTGAGCAGGCGCATTGGAATCCGGGTTCCACCTATGGAGAAGTGCTGTTTTCCTGGCTGGTTCCAACAGACATTGAGCATTGTTGGTAGTGCCCTTTACACCGGGTTCAGCCTTGATTACCTTACCTGATCTGTCAACAGTTATCCTTACCACAACGCGGCCTTCTTCATTGCACTCCTGTTGTACCTTTCCTTGGTTGGCCAACGACCTACCACTAAGTCCATAACCTCCCGTTCCGCCGCCACTGCCGGGCGCACCATAATAAGAGTTAGCGTATGGGTCGCCATCGGGCTGGCCTTTGTCACCGGCACGATCATCATCACCTTCGCTGCCTGTGGTGGTTCCGTCCGATTTTCCGATACCACCGATTAGGGCATCTACGCTCTTTTTCTTAGCTTCCTGCTCTTGTCTTTTACGCTCTTCGGCCTCCCGTTTTTCACGGGCAATCCGCTCAGCTTCAGCTTTGGCTTTTTCTGCTTCCTCCTCCGCTTTACGTTTGGCTTCTTCCTGTTGTCGCAGTTTAATGGTTTCCTCGTCATTACTTGTCAATACCTCTTCAACAGGGGCTTCCTCAACCACAGTTTCTTCGGGTTGGGCGGGCTCTACCTGTTCTTCGGGCTCTGGCTGGTTTTGAACCTCTCTTGGTTCCGATCTTACTCGCTCCGTAGGCTGTACCTCTCCACTACCATAATCCATGGTTCCGAAATTGACAGCGATACCATTTTCAATAGGTGGGTCCAGATAGGTCAATCCAATATAAAAAAGCAATAGGAGCAGTGCGCTTAACAAAAGTGTTGTAAGCGTGAAGGATTTTTTCTTGTGTCTCGTATCTAAAAAGGACATTATTTTGGCCGCACTGCCAAGATAACCTTGTAACTGTTCCTGTTGGCAATGTCCATTACGTTGACCGCTTCTTTAATGGCCACGTTTTCTTCTGCTCTGAGGATGATTGTCGGCTTTTCTTGACCTTCAAGTGCCTTTTTTAATTCAATTTCAATGTATTCCTTGTTGATCTGCTCGTTGTTCACAAAATATTTCAGATCCTTGTCAATGGTAACCGAAACATTCTGTGTGTTCGTCGATTTACCCTTTGCCTTTGGCAAAAGCAAATCCAACGCGTTCGGTGCATTGGACGTCAACATGAAAAACACCAACAACAAGAACACAATGTCCGTCATTGATGACATGCTGAATTCCGGGCTTATTTTGTTTCTTCCCTTCAGTTTCATAGCCAAAGGTTTATATAGGTTCGTTCAAAAGATCCAAAAACTCTACCGCATTGGCTTCCATTTGATGCACTACCTTATCGGTCCTGTTCACCAAGTGGTTGTAACCAATGTACGCGATAATACCAACCACCAAACCGGCAACCGTAGTGGTCATTGCCGTATAGATACCAGATGCCAATGAACCCATTTCTGCCTGCCCTCCACTACTTGCCATTTCGTGGAATGCCAAAATCATACCAATTACGGTTCCCAAGAAACCGATCATTGGTGCAGCGCCGGCAACAGTGGCCAAAACACTTACATTCTTCTCGAGCTTGTACACCTCAAGTGTACCTGCGTTTTCAATGGAAGTGTTAATATCGTCCAAAGGCTTGCCTATTCTGGCCACCCCTTTTTCGATAAGTCGCGCTACGGGAGAATCCGTTTGGGCACACAACAATTTTGCTGCCTCCAGTTTGCCATTGCTTATATGATCACGAATCTGGTTCATGAAGTTCTTATCTATCTTGGACGCCGCCTTGATGGCAAAAATGCGCTCAAAATAAATGTACATGGCTACAAAAAGGAGCACAAAGAGCACCACAATGATTATAACGCTCCCTGCCCCTCCATTTACAATAAGGTCTATTACGGATAAGGTCTTTTCCTCGGAAATAGAAGCTGTTGCCTCAGCACCTTCCGTTACTTCTTGAAAAATATTCATATAAAATCCCCAATTTTAAGTTGCAATTATAACGGAGATTTTTGAACTAAAGTATTTTTTAGAACAAATATCGCATCACCATAAAGCAAATTGCTCCGGCAATGAACCCTAAAAAGGCCAACCATGATATCTTTTTAAGATACCAGAAGAAGTCGATTTTCTCCATACCCATGGCTACAACACCTGCTGCCGAACCAATTATGAGCATACTTCCACCCGTTCCTGCCGAATAGGCGATAAAATGCCACAATTGGTCATCCATTGGCTCGGAGAACATTCCCAAACTAGCGGCCACCAAGGGCACATTATCTATAATTGCAGAACCAATACCCAATAGTACAACAACCAGGTCGGAAACTTGTGTACCAGCCATTTCTGTTCCTATCAATGGCATTCCTTGCTTCAATCCTTCGGCAAAGTTGAACAAGAGGCCGAGAGATTCCAAAGCCGCCACGGCCATTAAAATACCCAAGAAGAACAAAATACTGGGCAATTCTATCTTGGTAAGGGCACTATGCACCGGACTGTGATGTGAATGCTCATCGCTTTCTTGGTTTATGGACGATATAGCGATTTTCTTGTTACTGTAAATTTCAGCAAAAGTAGCCACTACTGCCAAGGACAACATCATCCCTACATAAGGTGGCAAATGGGTTACCGTTTTAAAAATCGGCACAAAAACAATGGCCGCCAAGCCCAAATAAAGCATTCTGGGCCCATATTTTGAGTTTGTTCCACCATCTTCTTCATCCACATCAATTTCTCCTTTGAAAGCCGGGAGATAGGATGCAATAAAAGAAGGCACAAGCATACAAACCAAAGACGGTATCAATAAGTGCTCTATGAGCATGGCTGTGGACACCTTATCGCCGATCCACAACATTGTGGTGGTAACATCTCCAATCGGTGACCAAGCTCCCCCAGCGTTTGCCGCAACAATGATCAAACCTGCGTACCACAACCTTACTTCTCTGTCCTTCACAATTTTTTGAAGGATGGAAATAAGTACAATAGTGGCCGTAAGGTTATCAATGATCGCGGATAGTATAAAGGCCAAAAATGAGAAAATCCAAAGAATCTTCTTTTTGCTCCTTGTTTTTACAAATGACTTTATGGTGGCAAATCCATCAAAATAGTCTATAATCTCAACGATGGTCATCGCTCCAAGAAGAAAAACCAAAATCTCTGCAGTTTTACCTAAATGGTGCAAAAGGGTCTCCTCCATGAGTTCCATCTTTTCCTCGTGCCCAAAAGCCCCGAAGTTTTCCAACAATGCATGATTGCCAGAATCGAACCATGTGGTAAAGCCATCTATTCCAAAAGCCATCAAGGCCCACAAAATGGCCATCATGGCCAAGGCCGGAATAAGTTTATCTATTTTTAAATTATGTTCTAGGGTAATTGCCAAATATCCAATTACAAAAATGACAACTAAAAGGGTCTCCATGTTAAGTTTGGTTTAATTAAGGAATAATATTTTATGAGTAGTTATCTGTGCGGCTAAAGATATTCAAAATGAATATTTCCGCATAATCTTATTGGTATAAAAAAATGTGAAAGAGGAATACCGGTTTTCAAAAAAATATTTAAAAATTCATACATTCTCATTTATTTACACTTATTTGTATAATATTAATATTGTAAAGCTATATTTGTAGGTAGTTTTTAAATATTATTCATTTTTATGGATTTCACACTTTCCGAAGAACAATTAATGATACAACAAGCGGCAAAAGATTTTGCCCAAAATGAGCTTTTACCCGGAGTAATTGAGCGTGACGAAAGCCAAAAATTTCCTAGTGACCTTGTTAAAAAAATGGGGGAACTAGGTTTTTTAGGAATGATGGTCAGTGAAAAATATGGTGGAAGCGGCCTTGACACCCTATCTTACGTATTGGCCATGGAAGAGTTATCGAAAATTGATGCCTCCGCTTCGGTGATGGTGTCAGTAAACAATTCTTTGGTTTGTTGGGGACTGGAAACCTACGGAACAGAGGAACAAAAAGAAAAATACCTGACCCCATTGGCCTCGGGAGAAATTATCGGTGCCTTTTGCCTCTCCGAGCCTGAAGCAGGAAGTGATGCAACTTCCCAAAAAACAACAGCCATAGACAAAGGCGACCATTACCTATTAAATGGAACTAAAAACTGGATCACCAATGGGAACCAGGCCGAGGTTTACTTGGTAATTGCACAAACGGACAGAGAAAAGGGTCATCGTGGCATAAATGTCTTGATTGTAGAGAAAGGCATGGAAGGTTTTGACATAGGCCCCAAAGAAAATAAACTGGGTATTCGAGGGAGCGATACACACTCCTTAATGTTCAACGATGTAAAAGTGCCAAAAGAAAACCGTATAGGCGAAGATGGCTTTGGGTTTAAGTTTGCCATGAAGACCTTGGCAGGCGGAAGAATAGGCATTGCAGCACAGGCCCTGGGCATTGCAGCTGGGGCATACGAACTGGCACTGCAATATTCCAAACAAAGAAAAGCCTTTGGCACAGAGATTTCGAATCACCAGGCCATTGCATTTAAATTGGCCGATATGCACACTAAAATACAAGCAGCACGCCATTTGGTCTATCAAGCCGCATGCGATAAGGATGCAGGAAATGATTACACCCTTTCCGGCGCCATGGCCAAACTATATGCTTCCGAAGTTGCAATGGAAACCACTGTTGAGGCCGTGCAGATTCATGGCGGAAACGGATACGTAAAAGATTATCACGTAGAACGCTTAATGCGGGATGCCAAAATCACCCAGATTTATGAAGGCACTTCCGAAATTCAGAAAATCGTTATCTCAAGAAGCATTCTTAGCGATTAAAGCAGTGCCCCTCTCAAGATTAGGGGGTCTTATTCCTTAAAGTGCTTTTTATATTTAACACTCCCTATTTTTAAGGAGCAATCACCCTTGAACACACTTCAATTACACAAAGCACTCTTCTCTGTAAAGGGGAAGACATGCTTTATTTATTCAATTTGAGATAATGATAATTTAACATTCCATATATTTTTAAATTGAGTTTTTTTTAACCTTCGAAACATTACGTTGATTATTTATCTGATAATCAACAAAAACCTTATAATTTATATATCAATTTTGATATTTTTGAGGAAATACGTTAATGATGAGATTGGAGAAACAAGGTTTATACTTACCAGAATTTGAGCATGATAACTGTGGTGCAGGTTTCATCTGTAGCCTAAAAGGAATTAAGTCCAACGACATAATACACAAAGCCCTCGAAATTCTAGATAAATTGGAACACAGAGGTGCCGTGAGTGCCGATGGGAAAACTGGGGACGGAGCAGGAATTTTGATTGATATACCCCATGATTTTTTCGTGGACACCTGCACTTTTGATCTACCAGAAGCAGGAGAATATGCCGTAGGAAATGTATTTCTACCTCAAAAGCAAAACCAGCGTGATTTTTGCATAAAGGTTCTTGAAGAAAATATAGCAAAGCAAGGGCTCCAATTATTAGGTTGGAGAGATGTACCCGTTAACCGTTCCGTTCCAGGGCGGATTGCTGCCGAAACCGAACCCTATGTAATGCAGGTTTTTGTAGCCAAAGGGAAAGACTTGGACGATTTTCAGTTCAACCTTAAACTTTTTATTGCCCGTAAAATTACAGAGCACACTGTAATTGAAAGCAAACTATCGGAAAGGGATTTTTTCTACCTGCCCAGCCTATCCACTAAAATCATCATATTTAAAGGACTTTTGGTGCCAAAGGATATAAGCAGGTATTACGAAGATCTTTTAGATCCACGCGTTGTTACCCGCTTGGCATTGGTACACCAAAGATTCTCCACCAACACATTCCCAATGTGGGATTTGGCCCAACCTTTTAGGTACATGTGCCACAATGGAGAGATCAACACTTTACGAGGAAATGTTTCCCGCATGCGCTCACGCGAAGAATTGATGGAAAGTGACTGGTTTGGTGAAGACATTAAAAAGATACTTCCCATTGTATTGCCAGCCAAGTCCGACTCCGCCAGTATGGATATGGTGGTCGAGCTATTGCTGATGACAGGTCGCTCCTTGCCCGAAGTAATGATGATGCTGGTTCCCGAAGCCTGGGAAAAAAACCCAGATATGTCCGAAGCAAAAAGGGCATTTTACGAATACAACTCCTGCCTCATGGAACCATGGGACGGACCGGCATCCATACCCTTTACGGACGGAAATTATATAGGTGCAGTACTCGACAGGAACGGACTACGTCCATCAAGATATTCAGTTACCAAACAAGGATATGTAATCATGTCCTCTGAGACGGGGGTCGTTGATTTACAGCCTGAAGATATTGAATTCCATGGCAGGCTGGAGCCCGGAAAAATGTTCTTGGTAAACATGGAAGAGGGAAGAATTGTAAATGATGAAGAAATAAAAGAACATATTGCCAAAAAGCATCCATACAAAAAATGGTTAAAGGACAACTTGGTACACCTAAAAGAAATACCATATAATGATTGTCCTGTTTTCTTTGGCGAATTCCCTTTGCAAACCCGAAGAACAGCCTTTGGATATACCCAAGAAGACATCAACACCATTATAATGCCTATGGCGGAAAATGGTAAGGAACCCATTGGTTCCATGGGCTCGGATACCCCCATTGCCGTGCTTTCCGAACGTCCGCAATTGATCTACAATTACTTTAAGCAACTTTTTGCCCAGGTAACCAACCCACCTTTGGATGGCATTCGGGAAGAATTGATTACAGATATTAGTCTCACACTTGGAAGCGACCATAACATTTTTGATTTTTCGGAATTGCACTGCCGTAAGCTAAAAATCCAAAACCCTGTTATTTCCAAAGAGGATTTGGACAAAATCAAAAATTACGATGCCAGTCCGGATTATAAGGTGGTATCCATTTCAATGTTATATGAAATCAACAAAGGTCACAACGGACTGGAAGAAGCTTTGGACTCCATCTTACAACAAGCATCCGATGCCATTGATGATGATGCAAACATCATCATCTTATCGGATAGAATGGTGAGTGCCGAAATGGCTCCGATACCCGCGCTCTTGGCATGCTCCTATGTAAACAGCGGCTTAAGAAAATTGGGCAAACGCTCCAAATTAAGCATCATCATCGAATCTGCCGAACCACGTGAAGTGCATCATTTTGCTTTGTTGTTCGGTTTCGGTGCAAGTGCCATCAACCCCTATTTGGTAAACGAAATCATTGGGGAGCAAATCGAAGAGAACAACATTACCGATTATACTTTCGAAGAAGCAGTCAAAAATTACAACAAGGCCATCGGTAAGGGGATACTCAAGGTAATGAACAAAATAGGGATATCCACACTTAACTCATACCGGGGATCACAACTTTTCGAATGTATCGGAATAAATACCACGGTTGTGGACAAATATTTCCCAAACACCCCGACCCGTATTCAGGGAATCGGGTTGTACGAAATAGAGAAAGAAGTAACCAAACGCCACAAAAAGGCGTTCCTATCACAGGAAATAGCAGCCAATCTCGATATTGAGGTCGGTGGAGAGTATCGATGGAGAAGAAATGGCGAGAAGCACATGTTCAATCCATTAAGTGTCGCCATGCTTCAAAAATCGGTACGCAATAACGAGCCGGATACTTATAAAGAGTATTCCAAACTGGTCAATGAGCAATCCAAACACCTAATGACCATCCGCGGACTGTTCGAATTCTCGAACTACGACCCTATTCCCATTGAGGAAGTTGAGCCTTGGACAGAAATTGTAAAAAGGTTTAAAACTGGGGCCATGTCCTACGGAAGTATCAGCAAGGAAGCCCACGAAAATCTTGCGATTGCCATGAACCGAATTGGAGGCAAGAGTAATTCAGGTGAAGGAGGAGAGGATTCGGCTCGTTTCTATAAAAGTCAGACCGGTGACTGGAAAAATAGTGCCATAAAGCAGGTGGCCTCAGGTAGATTTGGGGTAACATCCAACTACCTAACCAGTGCACAAGAAATACAGATTAAAATGGCTCAGGGGGCAAAACCAGGTGAAGGTGGTCAGTTGCCAGGTCCAAAAGTAAACCCCGCCATTGCCAAAACAAGGAACTCGACCCCTTATGTTGGGTTGATTTCTCCACCTCCCCACCACGATATTTACTCCATTGAGGATTTATCACAGTTGATCTACGACTTAAAATCTGCCAACAGAGAGGCAAGGATCAATGTAAAATTAGTTTCCGAAGTTGGTGTGGGAACCGTGGCGGCCGGTGTCGCAAAAGCCAAGGCAGATGTTATTTTAATCTCAGGATTCGATGGAGGAACTGGGGCATCACCTTTAACCTCTTTGAAACATGCAGGACTTCCTTGGGAACTTGGAATTGCCGAAGCCCAACAAACTTTGGTGTTGAACGACCTACGCAACAGGGTAACCTTGGAATGTGACGGACAGTTAAAAACTGGTCGCGATGTTGCAATCGCATGCCTTTTGGGAGCAGAGGAATTCGGATTTGCCACGGCTCCGCTTGTAGCTTCTGGCTGTGTAATGATGCGTGTTTGCCATTTGAACACATGCCCCGTGGGCATTGCCACGCAGAACCCTGAACTTCGCAAAAAGTTTGAAGGAAAACCTGAGCACGTAGTCAATTACATGTATTTTGTGGCCCAAGAGCTTCGTGAAATTATGGCCAAACTTGGTTTTAGAACATTGAACGAAATGGTGGGTCAGGTTCAGAAATTGGACAGAAAAAAGGCCATTGAACATTACAAAGCAGCAGGTATCGACTTGACACCAATTCTTTACCAAGTTGATGTACCTGAAGGAACCAAGTTCCACAATACGGAAAAACAATATCACGAAATAGACAAGTCCATAGAATTTGAGATCATAGGCAAAGCCCACCCTGCCCTATTTAGAAAGGAAAAAACCACTTTGGATTTCCCTATCTACAATACAGATAGAGCTGTGGGAGCCATTATTAGTAATGAGATTTCAAAAATTTATGGAGCGGACGGCTTACCTGAAAACACCTTGAGATTGAACTTTACAGGTTCCGCTGGGCAAAGTTTTGGTGCTTTCGCCACTAAAGGACTTACCATGGTGGTCAACGGAAACACCAACGATTATCTTGGAAAAGGTTTGTCAGGTGCCAAATTGGTCATCAAAGTGCCATTTAAGTCAACCATAAAACCAGAGGATAACATTATCACAGGAAATGTTACCTTATATGGTGCCACTTCGGGTGAAGCCTACATCAACGGTAAAGCAGGAGAGCGGTTCTGCGTAAGAAACTCAGGGGCCAAAGCAGTCGTTGAAGGAATTGGCGACCACGGATGTGAATATATGACCGGTGGCGTTGCCGTTATCCTTGGCTCCGTTGGAAGAAATTTCGGTGCTGGTATGAGCGGTGGTATCGCCTTTGTTTATGACAAAGACAATACATTCAGACAAAACTGTAACGGGGACCACTTAAATCTTCTTCCTGTTGATGAGGACAAAGACATCAAAGAATTGAAAGATTTGATAGAGAACCATTACAATGCCACCTTAAGTCCTTTGGCGCAAAGTATTCTTGAAAATTGGGAAAAATGTCTTCCTAAGTTCATTAAGGTATTCCCAGAAGAATACCGTCAAGCACTTATTAGATTAGAAGAAGAAAAAATGCAAACCTTATAATTTGAGACATGGGAAAGATTACAGGATTTTTGGAATATGACAGAAAGGACGAAGCATACGCCCCTGTCAAAGAACGTATCAAAAACTATAAGGAGTTTACAAAACCTTTAAAGGAAAGTGAATTAAAGAACCAAGGAGCCCGTTGTATGGATTGTGGAATTCCATTTTGCCATAGCGGATGTCCTTTGGGCAATTTAATTCCCGATTTTAACGATGCAGTTTACAAAGGAAAGTGGGAAAAGGCTGCCGAGATACTTCATTCAACCAATAATTTTCCAGAATTTACAGGAAGATTATGCCCCGCACCATGCGAAGAAGCATGCGTACTGGGAATCAACGAGCCAGCCGTTTCCATTGAAAACATCGAAAAAAACATCGTAGAAACAGCCTTTAAGAACGGATGGGTAAAGCCTGAAGCACCATTGACCCGAACCGGTAAAAAAGTGGCCGTGATAGGCTCTGGACCAGCAGGTTTAGCTGCCGCTCAACAATTGAATCGTGCAGGCCATGCCGTTACTGTTTTCGAAAGAGATGAAAAACCTGGGGGCCTTTTACGATATGGCATCCCAGATTTTAAGATGGAGAAAAACGTCATCGACAGAAGACTTGAGGTAATGGAACAAGAGGGCATTGAATTTAAAAATGGGGTTCATGTTGGAGTGGATATTACTGCAACGGAACTTCAAAAAGAATTTGATTCCATTGTACTTTGTGGAGGAGCAACGGTTAGGCGTACTCTTCCCGTTCCTGGTGCAGATGCCAAAGGAGTAGTTCAAGCCATGGACTTTTTACCCCAGAACAACAGAAAAGTAGATGGAATTCCATTTGAAGGAGAAGAAATTTCGGCAAAAGGTAAAAAAGTAATCGTTATTGGTGGTGGAGATACGGGCTCCGATTGTATCGGTACTTCTATCAGGCAGGGAGCTACATCCGTTACCAATTTTGAAATAATGCCGAAAGGAACACCGGACCGTCCCGAAGGACAACCATGGCCATTTTGGCCCATGCGATTGCGCACCAGTTCTTCACATAAAGAAGGTGCCGACCGTGTATTCAGCATTTCCACAAAAAAATTCAATACCGACGACAAAGGCAATTTAACAAGCTTGGTAACTGTAGAAGTTGAATGGGTCAAGCAACCTGGCCAACGCCCTATGCTCAAAGAAGTAGAAGGTACAGAGAAAGAATGGGATTGTGATTTGGTCCTATTGGCTCTGGGCTTTACGGGTTCGGAGACCACGGTTGCTGATCAACTACATCTTGAAATGGACCCAAGAACCAACATTAAGGCTTCTGCAGCCGATTATAAAACCAATGTTCCCGGAGTTTTTGTGGCCGGCGACCAAAGAAGAGGACAATCACTTATTGTTTGGGCCATTTCTGAAGGAAGGGAAGCCGCACATTATGTGGATACATATCTAATGGGAAAATCGGATTTGCCCTTAAAAGGCGAGGGAGATTTACCCAGAGTATAAAAAAGCACGTAAATCTCAACTAAACTTACGTGACTCCTCTAGGCTTTTGCTTAGGGGAGTTTTTTTATTGTTGTTGATGTGTTTAATGTTAACAATCCCAAGTAAAAACAAAAAAAGCCCCTCACAAATGTGAGGGGCTTCAAAGAAGGCGGCGACCTACTCTCCCACCTGGTGTGGCAGTACCATCGGCGCAAACGGGCTTAACTTCCCTGTTCGGAATGGAAAGGGGTGGGCCCCGTCGCCATGGCCACCTAGATCTTAAATATCTTGAATGTTCATGATATGACATATTATGGGACGGACCTTGCGGTCGTCAAAAAAGAGCCAACGAAGTTTGTAGTTTTAAGGAACCGCCGAGAGGGCGGTCGCGCAAGCTTACGGGCAATTAGTACCGCTCGGCTGCATGCATCGCTGCACTTCCACCTACGGCCTATCGACGTGGTCATCTCCCACGGCCCTTTAAAGAGATCTCATCTTGTGGCGGGTTTCGCGCTTATATGCTTTCAGC
>NZ_JBSXNW010000015.1:0-128275 GCF_056857835.1 Flagellimonas sp. B-3 | reverse complement strand
AAAGCACGACAGGTACTTTGCATCCCTGTCCGCACCAAAGTTGTTGACCCCGGAACGTCTAAAAGAACGCGATGGCAACGCCTATCTTGGCGTGGACAGTATGCATGCCTACCTAAGTGGCGGCTACACCTTTCTCTTGGGGAAAACATTGGATTTGAAGACCATGGGGATGTTGCGCTACGTCGATGCTTCCCCCATATCCGTCGAAGTGATGGGAATCCTGGACTTCGGCGAGCGCTTTGAGTTCGGTGCCAGCTATAGGTATGACGAGAGCATCAGTGGACTGTTCCTGTTCAATATCAGCAACGGGTTCAATTTGGGTTATGCCTATGAGACCTCCATCCAAAACCCCATTGATGGCCTGGACAACAATACCCATGAGCTTTTTATGCGGTTGAGGATATAGTCCGGATTTAATGCATTTAAATTTCAATGTCCACTCTATTGGGTAAGCAGATGGATAATGGAATGGTTCCTTATCCTTTTCCTATCAAATATCAAATCGGATAAATAGACATGGAATTGAGACCGATGAAAAATCCTAAGTATCAGCTTTTACTAAGTCATGGGTAAGAATATCATTGGTCAACTTTCGTTAATCGAACCTCAATATGTTGGGTGTTACCAATTGAAGTCAAACAAAACAGAAACAGTAAGCAGGTTTTTTTCATCGTTAGCATTTGGGAAGCAAAAATATTTAAAAATAGGATTTAACCATGGTGCTACGGTCTTTGTCCAAAATTCAGTGAACTTTTTGTAGGGAGAGGCCTTTGTTTCATGATTCGGGGAAATTTGTTTTACTGCATATATGGTGGCGTAAATACGATAGTCCCAACAGCTCTCTGGCTATTGGACAGAAAAGCATATCAAGCCTATGCATTTCATAGCTGGAATCCCTCAAAAATGACATCTAAAATTCGGTTAAGTCATAAAAATAAATTTGTCGCGCTATCGTTTTCCATATAACAATGGTAAGAAAAATAATACAATAGCAACCGATTGGATAGCTATTTTCAGCTGTTAAAATAATCATCGATTTAAGAATGAAATATGGTTCCGAAGTGGTGTGAGCGCAAACTATCGATAAACCGATGGTTCATAGTGAATTACAGGCAAAGCCGCGAACCTGCTATGTTTTTTGGAACTTGATTGTTCTGAAACAATATAAAATAATGTGTATTTTCAACAAAAATCAACCAAAACCGACCTTGACATAAATGAACGATTACAGCACACTGTTCCACCTAGGACCTTGCCCTACATGGATCTATGCCGTTGAGAACAATAAAATTTTGGAGGCCAACCGCAGGGCATTGGAACTCCTTGGATATGAGCGGGAAGAATTGTTGTCCCTGAAGGTTCAGGATATAGTGCAAGGTGATGTGGGTCATGATTTGAATTCCAATGGAATGGAAGACTGCTCCGGTCTACGGAGGACTTGCGTCAAAGGAAAATCCGGAGAGCTCCTGCAACTTGGAGTTTTTTTTCAGCGCGTTGTTTTCGGCAACAGGAATTGTATCATGGTAACGGGCAAGGAAATCAACGAGGACCAGGGGGAGGGAACACTATACTCGCCCAACGATGTTAAGGAAATGCGAGCCTCCCAAATCGCCAAAGTGGGATATTGGAAATATGATATTGAAAAATCGTCCCTTACCCTCTCCGATAGTGTTTTTGACATTTGGGGAAGAAAGCGGGACGAATTTGAACTGACGGTTGAAAATATATTCAACTGTTTGCCCATAGAGGACCAAAAGATTTTTAATGATGAGTTAAATGCTTTGTTTTACGGGGAAAGACAAATGGATTTTGTCCACCGTGTCATGCTTCCAGAGGGAGGGATGCGATGGATTCGTGAGCGTGGTAAATTGAACCGGACACCTGAGGGCAAGCCCGTATCTTTTGAAGGTTCCATTCAGGACATTACATTTATCAAAAACGAAGAGGAGCACTTGAGACTGCTTCAAAGTGCAGTGACACACTCCACAGATGGCATCATGATCACCGAAGCGGGGCCTTTGGAAGGGCCCGGCCCAAAGATATTATATGTCAACAGGGCGTTTGCCCAAATGACAGGTTACAGGGAGGTGGAACTTATCGGGAAAACACCCGATATCCTAAGAGGTCCCAAGACCGATAAAAATGAATTGGAACAGCTCAACAGCGCATTGCTCCTAGGGGAATCATCAGAGGTCGTCCTTACCAATTACCGAAAGAACGGAACACCTTTTTATATCAATATTGCTGTTTCGCCGGTTAAAGATAATAATGGAACCGTTTCACATTATATTGCGATTCAAAGAGATGTGACCTCCCGAGTGAACGAGCGCTTGGAAAAGGAGCTTTTGGATAAAATCAGCGGGGCCTTCAGAACCAAACTTGATTTGCAAGCTGCATTGCGGTCTAGCTGCCAGTTAATAACGTCCTATGGGAGATATTCCTTTTGTGAAATTTGGTTGCCCAATTTGAACAAAGCAAATCTGAGGTTATGTTCATCCTATTCACGGATCTCGGCGGGCCAAAAATTCTACGAACATACCGGTAGCTTTACCGAAACCTCCTTTGATGGTGGACTGGTCGGGGATGTTTGGCGCACCAAGCAAATGGTACTTTGGGGCAACCTGGGCAGTAACAAGCAATTTATAAGAAATGAAGCTGCTCGACTTTCGGGCATAAAGTCTGCCTTGGGGATTCCATTAAAGCACGGGGATTCCATTGTAGGGGTATTGATCATTGGGAGCGAGCAGGGAGAGAAGGATATCAAACTTCAGTATCCAGCATTGGCCAAATTGGAATCCCATATCGGTTTTGAGGTGTATCGAAAACGAATCGAGGATGATCTTCAACATTTGAAGGATACCCTGCCCGATTTGGTGTGTACCCTTGACTTTAAGGGACGTTTCCTTGAAATGAACAAGGTTGGATGTGAAATGCTGGGTTATGAGCTTTCCGAAATCCAGAAATCGAACTATATGGATTTTGTCCATCCCGAGGACCGCACATCCTCAGATGCGATGAGAGAGCAAATAATGAATGGGCAAAATATCAAACAAAACGAAAGTCGTTACATCACAAAGGAGGGAAATGTCATTTGGTTGCATTGGCATTGGAAAGTGCTGGTAGAGGACGGTGTGGTCTATGCCACGGCCAAAAACATTACAGATTCCAAACGATTGGCCCATTTGGTCGACGATGCTTCCCATTTGGCCAAAATTGGGGGTTGGGAGATCGATCTGGTCAGTGATAGAATAATTTGGTCCGAAGGGGTGCATCAGATCTATGAGACGGATCCGGAAAGCTACGAGCCGAAATTAAAGGAGGCCATCGGTTTCTATAGGGAAGATTACCGGGAAAAGGTCAGTAGGATAATTGAACAGGTACTAAATACAGGAGCCCCCTTTGATTATGAAGCCGCATTTATCTCGGCGGAAGGCAACGAAAAATGGGTGAGGGCCATCGGAAGGGCCGAGATGATAGGGGATAGGTACATTCGTTTATTTGGGAGTTTTCAAGACATCACCAACTTAAAGAAAACAGAGCAAAGGCTCCAGAGCATCACCAATGATCTACCGGGCGTTGCCTTCCAATATATTGTTTATCCCGATGGTACAGATAGACTGAATTCAGTCAGCCAAAAATCCATGGAAGTGTGGGGATTGCCCCCCGAAGCATGCGAGATGGATACCGAACCCATTTGGAACCAGATTAGGGAGGGCGGTGCCTATGAAAAGCTCCAAGGGGAAATCCGAGACTGCATCAAAACACTTACCCAATGGCACAGTCGTTGGAGAAGCGTACTTCCGGATGGACAGATTCGCTGGCATGAAGGCTATGGTACTCCTCACCGGCTCCCTGATGGGACAGTTGTTTTCAATTCCATGATCTTTGACATTACCGAGGAGATGAAACTTTCCTATCTCTTGGAAGAAACCTCTGAACTGGCGAGAATAGGGAGTTGGGAGCTTGACTTTTTGGAACAAAGGAACACCGAACGGATGTATTGGTCGCCCATGACCAAAGAAATCATGGAAATCGAGGATACGGAAGATGCCTCATTGTCCAAGGGTCTGGGGTATTGTCACAAAAAGTATCGGGATGGATTGGAACAATCCATAAATGACCTCATAGGTCAAGGGAAAGAGTTTGATGCGGAGGTCATTTTAATAACAGGGACGGGAAGGGAAAAATGGGTTAGGATCATTGGAAAAAGTGAGCGTATCAAAGGGGTATGCACCAAAATATACGGAAGTATCCAAGACATCCATACCATGAAAACCACCCAATTACGTCTCCAGGAAATTCTCGGCAGTATTTCGGATGCGTTCTATGCTGTGGACAACGATTGGAACTTTACCTATTTCAACAAGGAATCTGAAAATTTGTTGGGTAGGAAAAGGAATGATGTATTGGGCAAAAACCTTTGGAAGCTGTTTTCACCTGCCTTGGGAACCGAATTGGAAACTGTATATAAAAGGGTCGCCAAAAAGGGCAAAGCGGAGAGCTTTGAATACCATTATCCAGAAAACGGGTCTTGGTACGAGGTCAACGCCTATCCCTCCAATGACGGTGGTCTTTCGGTCTATTTCAAAAATATAGACGAAAGAAAAAGGGCCGATGAAAAAATCCTGTACAAGACCAAACAACTGGATATCTTGGCCGAGATGAACAGTGAATTGCTCAATTATGAAGATTGGTTCAAGGTGATCGACAAAACCTTTGCCAGGGTAGGGCGATGTGTGAATGTGGATCGCATATATTATTTCCAAAACTCCTTCAATGAGGAAACCGGGGAACTTGAGACCAGTCAGCGCCTGGAATGGAGCAAGGAAGGGATGTCCTCACAAATCAATAATCCTTTGCTTCAGAACGTTCCCTTTAGTTTGGTGCAGGATTTTATGCAACCACTCTCACAAAACAATCCTTTTAAGGCCATTGTCAGGGAGATGCAGGATAGCGATACGAAAAGGTTGCTACTTGAACAGGGCATTAAATCCATTTTGGTTTTCCCTATAAAGGTTGATAAAAAATTCTGGGGCTTTGTAGGGTTTGATGATTGTACCATAGAAAGAACATGGAGTGGTGATGACATTTCCTTCCTTAAGACCATATCATCCGACGTGTCAAGTGCCATAGAAACTTCTGAGGCCAACCGAAAGCTAAAAAAAGCCTATGAAGAGAAGGACGAAATTCTCGACAGCATCGGGGATGCCTTTTATACAGTGGATAAGCATTGGATTGTAACCTACTGGAACAGACAGGCCGAACGGATACTGAAAAAAAAGCGAAAAGTAATCTTGGGCAAGAACCTTTGGGAGGAATTTACGGATGCGGTCAACCTTGAATTTTACAGACAACACCAAAGGGCTATGGAGACCGGGAAAAAAGTATCGTTCGAGGAGTTTTATCCGCCCTTGGGAAAATGGCTCGAAGTGACTGCTTACCCTAGTCCTAATGGGCTTTCGGTCTATTTCAAAGATGTCAGTGAGAAAAAGACAGCTGAGATCAAAGTCTTACGGGCCAATGAACGTTTTGAAAAAGTGACCCTGGCCAGCAAGGATGCCATTTGGGATTGGGACATAGAAGAAAACGTCATTTTCAGGGGCAACGGTCTTAAGAAGTTGTTCAGCTCGGAAACTGTGGGAAAATTGGGAGTGGAAGAGGTTTGGGATGAAGCGGTTTTTAAAGAAGATCTTCCCATGGTACGTTCCAGTGTCCGTGAGGCACTGCATGATACCTCCAGGGAATTTTGGGAAATGGACTATCGGATTCTAGATCATGAAGGGAACATCAAAACTGTAATTGATAAGGCGGCTATCATTAGGGACAGCAAAGGGGATGCGGTACGGATGGTAGGGGCAACGACCGATATTAGCGATAGGATCAAATACGAGCAGGAACTTGAAGAACTCAATGGAACCCTCCAAAAAAACATCTCGGATCTTGAACGGACCAACGACCAATTGGAACAGTTTGCTTTCGTGGCCTCCCATGACCTTCAGGAACCCTTGCGGATGATCAGTAGTTTCCTGAATCAATTGCAGCGCAAGTACGGCGACCAATTGGATGAAAAAGCCCATCAATATATCCATTTTGCCACCGATGGAGCAAGCAGGATGAAGCAGATCATTTTGGACCTGCTTGACTATTCCCGTGCCGGGCGGGGGGAATTGTCTGCGGAGACGATAGATCTTAACAAAGTAATGGATGAGTACAAGGTATTACGGGCCAGGCTCATTGAGCAAAGGACTGTTACTATCAACACCGAAGGCCTTCCCCAAGTCACTTGTTACGGGGCTCCATTGGTTCAGACAATTCACTGTTTGATGGACAATGCGATAAAATACTCCCGCGAGGGTGTCCCCCCAGAGGTCAAGATATCCGTTATGGACAGGGAATGTCACTGGGAGGTAAGGGTACAGGACAACGGAATAGGAATCGATTCCAAGTACTTTGAAAAAGTTTTTGTTATATTTCAACGGTTGCACGGTAGGGAGGCTTATGGTGGAACGGGAATGGGGTTGGCCATTTCCAAAAAAAATGTGGAATCATGGGGAGGTAAAATCTGGGTGGAGTCCGAAATCGGAAAAGGCAGCAGTTTTTACTTTACAATAAACAAATGAAATGGAAAGTATACATATACTGCTGGTGGAAGACAATGAGGGCGATATTGTCCTTACCGTGGAAGCCTTTGAAGAAAGCAACATTAATACTGACATCAGTGTGGTGCGGGATGGCAAGGAAGCTTTGGAATTTTTATCAAGGGAAGGTATCTACCAAGAGGTGGAGCTCCCCAATCTCATACTTTTGGACATCAATCTTCCCATTTTGAATGGAATAGAGGTGCTCGATTGGATAAAGAGCGATTCAGAACTAAAAAAAATTCCGGTCATTATGCTTTCTACATCCTCGAGACAAAAGGATATTGATCAGGCCTATGCGAAACATGCGAACTGCTTTGTGACCAAACCGATCGACATGGAGAATTTTTTGAAGGTCATATTAAAAATTGAGGAATTTTGGCTCCAATTGGCCAAGTTGGCGCTATAGGAGCCCATAAACCGAGTTTTCATGAGAAAGGACAACCATCCGATTTCTATTATGGTCATCGAGGACAATCCCGGGGACTTTTTGTTGATTGATGACTATTTGCTAGAAAAATTCAGTGCTATTAAGGTCACACAAATAAAATCCTACCAAGAGGCAAAAGTGGGGCTCAGCAATGTGGAAACACCGGATGTTATTCTTTTAGACCTGGTATTGCCGGATGGCAGCGGGGAAAAATTGGTGTCCAAATTGCAAAAACGCTCCACGGGCATACCAATCATCATACTTACCGGATATTCGGATATTGATATGGCCCGAAAGCTATTGGCCAAAGGGGTGACCGATTTTTTGATCAAGGACGAGATCAATCCAGAGGTACTCTATAAAGCCATTGTCTACGCCATTGAACGAAAAGGGTATATCGCCCGATTAAAGCAAAACAAAAAGGTATATCAGGATTTGTTCAATTTTAGCCCCCAGCCCATGTGGATCTATGACCCTCAAAACCTTGCTTTTTTGGACGTCAACCAAGCCGCATTGATCAAGTATGGGTTTTCCTTCGACGAGTTTATGAAAATGACCATAATGGATATACGTCCAAAGGAGCATGTGGACCACTTAAAAAAAAGTTTGAAAAATCGCGATGTTAGGGGGAGCAACTACTACGCTGGAATTTTTGTTCATCGATTGAAATCGGGAGAGGAAATTTCCGTCGAGATTTTTAGCAGTGATATAGAATATAAAGGAAGGAGTGTACTATTGGTCCTTTCCAATGATGTAACGGAAAAACACAATTATATAAGTACCATAGAAAATCAGAACGACAGATTGAGAAAAATTGCCTGGACCCAATCCCATGTCGTCCGGGCACCATTGGCACGACTGTTGTCCATCATACATATGCTGGAGCTGGATTGTGCCGAAAAGGAGGAATTACCGGCCCTGCTCGAACAAATAAAGGCGTCGGGCGATGAATTGGACCATATCATCCAAAAAATCGTGGAGGAAACCAATACGACCATGAATTTGAATAATTTTGAACATGGAAAAAATCATTATACTGGTCGATGATGACCCCACCTTTAACTGGGTTTCTTCAAAATTGATAGAAAAGGCCGCCCCGGACCTCAAGGTCAATACCTATGCCAATGGAAAAACTGCCTTGGACTTTTTTCTCAAGGGCAATGCCGAGGAGAAAATCCACTACATCATATTTTTGGATATCAATATGCCTATAATGAACGGATGGGAGTTCATGGATGCCCTTGAAGAAAATGATTTGGCTCGAAGTTATTCAATTGAGGTCTATATTGTGACTTCATCGACGGACCCAAGCGATAAGGAAACCGCGAAGTCCCATAGGTTGATAAAAGATTACCTGGAAAAGCCATTGAACTATGATTTAATGGTTCAAATCCTTTCTTGATTCACTTTCTCAGCATCTTACCTATCGATGGGTTGGAGAAGGACCGTTACTTATCCAATGCTATGTATTCCAATCCATCGATGTTCACAGTTACGACCGCCCTTTAATTATTCTTATGAAGGCTATACGTCCAATTGGAAGTCAATATCTATTCTTTTATTTTTGCCCAGAATTAAGAATGGACCAATCATTGGAAATATGAAAAATGTTGATGAATATAAGCGGATTAAAAAACTAAGTGAATTTGACTTTGATTATGCGAGCCTTCAGGAAGAGTTCAAGAATTTTGTTGAGCTGGCGGCTAACATTGCTGGCACAGATATTTCTCTTATTAATATAATCGACAACCATTCGCAATGGAGCGTATCACGGTATAATGCGGAGATATTTAAAATGGATCGGGAAGCATCCATTTGTCAATATACGATTGGGTCGGACAACCTAATGGAAGTACCACGTCTTGACCAAGATGAACGGTTCAGCGACAAGCCTTATGTGAAGCAAGATAATGGATTTCGCTACTATCTCGGCATTCCATTAAAGGTGGGGACAGGTGAGAATATCGGGGCCCTTTGTGTGTTGGATTAGGAGAAAAAGACAATTTCAGAAAACGGGAAAAGATTACTTCAACTCATTGCCGATGAAATCGTAAAAAAAATGGAAGCCAAATTAGAATTGGAGGCACTCCATGAGGAACTTAGAAAAGCGAAAACACAGCGTAATCAATTGGCCCATGATCTAAGGGGGCCAGTGGGAGGAATCCTTTCCCTTGCCGTTAGCACTGAAAATGTAAGTTTGGATGAGGATGAATTCAAGACATATATGGAAATGATCAAAGGCTCCGCTTCCAAGCTATTGGATTTGACCGATGATATATTGGAAAGAGCAAAGCAGCATTCAAGAGAAAACTATTTCACCCTTCCCGAATTAAAAACGCATCTGGAAGAATTTTATGCACTTTCAGCCCATAAGAAGGATATTGATTTCGAAGTTATTTTCAACCAAGCAAAAGACAACCGCAGGTTTCCAAGGAAGAAGTTGCTCCCCATTGCAGGGAACCTAATATCCAATGCCATAAAGTTTACACCATCGAAAGGGTGCATAAAGGTTAATCTTGATATTGTACAGAAACAAGAAGCGGTAAATCTTTTCATAGAGGTGCAGGATAACGGAAAGGGGATACAAAAAAACCGATTGGAAAACTTAAGGAGTCTTGGGTTGGAAGAAGACCGTGGCACAGCCGATGAGAAGGGATATGGATTGGGTCTCAGACTTGTGGCTGAAATGGTTGAAAGTATCGATGGAAACTTGAACATAGATTCGGAAGTGGGCAAAGGAACAAATGTGGAAATAATTGTACCATTGGGAAGGGATTGATGGAAAATATTTGTTTAAAACAAATACGGTCTGGATGAGACGGATGGTTGAGGTCACAAAAAATGGCAAAATTGAACCACCCAATATTTCGTTGTACTAGGTTGTAGGTCATTATTTTGGTTACTATGCTATGCTCATTTTTTCCCGGCGAAGGTGGTATGCCATGCCCGTTTTTTGCACCCGACAACTGACCCGGTAAATGAATTCGTTTTTCCGGTTATGGGATGGCAGGCTGCCATATTATTAAAACCTCAAGGAATCTTGTAGTGGATATGATCCGCTCCCATAGGAAGGCACCCCGAAACTAAAAGGATAGTGACGATTCTGCAACTTAACCAGCTTAAATGCGATGAAAGAACCCATCAAAGGAAAACCAGATGGGCAGGTTGTCAGGGAGAACTTGGTTAACCCCATGGACCTACTGGTTACATTGCTGGCTGAGAATTTTCAAGACAACTTTGTCGTTGGACAAGCTACAGATAGTCGTACCGAAATAGAAGCAACCCATCCACCATCCCACCATCTAATAGTAAAAAGCCCAATGATACGCATGCGATTGCTATACCTGCTTCCATTTATCTTGTTGTTCATTCTTGGATGCGATACCGATGATGGTTCCGAAATTACCTTGACCGAGAACACGTTCGTGGCCCAAAAGGACGATGTCCTCTGGAAAGGCAGGACTGAACTGCAGCTGATGGAGAACGGTACCCTGGTCTTTTTGGCCATAGGGGAAGGGCTCGACAATGGGGTTTTGATGGTCAAGGTGAAGTTTGAGGGTGAGGGCAGCTATACCTTGGCCAAGGAAAATGGTCTATACTACGATACCCTAGGTGGGGATGCCATTGTGGCGCAATATACCCTGCAGGAACCCGAAACAGCCACCTTTGTGGTGGAGTCCTATGACCAATCCAGTAAATCCTTGACCGGAAGCTTTGAGCTGGAACTGTTTCCCGAGGCCGAGGTTGGCAAGAGCATTGAATATGTTCTAAGAATTACCGAGGGCAGGTTTAAGGGAACCCTAATGGAAGCTCCTTAAACATCTTGGATGACCAACAAGAAAACAGTAGTGCCCTAAAAGCGGTAAAATGAACATATTTTTATTCTTCAGCATGAAGTTTATAAGCCCTTACCCAACCATACCATCCGTGTAACAATAGACCCTAATAATTAGCATTCTTTGTAACATAAAAGGTAACGCCAAAAAGCACGAACATCCCGAAAAACCTCAATAAATATCATATTGCGCTTTGTTGATACTTGTTTGTCAAAAACTAGAAAATCAATTCGTGGTAAATGCAAAAGTGATGTGAAGATTCGGGCTTATTATGATTCTATTTTTGAATTTCATGGGTTTAAGAAATTTCACTTTACCGCTACTGTCTCTAAGAAACATTCTCCTTAAATCAGTAACTCCTCGAAGAAATTATATAGTCGGAAAGGTTATTGATTTTGATGACCTTGGGCATCCAAAATAACGCGTCAATATACCGCAATACTCACATTTTGAGTATATTATAAAAAATCCTTAAATTCAAAAAGTAAAAACTAACCATTAACTTCATGATTCACAAAGAACTGAGCGACCAGCCCAAACAACTCTATAAAATAAGTCAATTGATTCAGAAAGGTCTGTTGGACTTAGATGACCTATCTGAAATAGTTCCAGGTATGTTACATATTAATTCCCGTGATGATTTGGCATTGGAGTATATGTCCAAAACGGGACAAGATATCATAAGGTATTCAATGGAAGAATTGGATATGTTGGGTGCAGAGGTGCTTCAAAGACATCAAAGTGACTATACTTTGAATGTTACCTATCCCAAGCTCTTTGAACAGATATCAAGGGATGAAAATGATAATTCAGTTTCTTTTTTCCAAGATTGGAGACATGATAAAGACGACAATCCTTTTTTAGTCTATACCACCAGTAAGATACTTAATGATAATCAATTGATTTCCATTACTCTATTTCCTCAAAAAATAAAAGAATTATCTAAAAATGTAAACGCTATTATTGGAATCAATGCAATATTTGAGCGGTATTATCAGCAATATTTGTTCCTCACTAAAAGAGAAAAGGAAATAGTTAATTATCTCGGTAGAGAGTTTACGAGAAAGGAAATTTCCCAAATGCTTTTCATAGACCCAAAAACAGTTAAAAAACACTGTGAAAATATTTTCAAGAAATTGGGTACAAGTAAACGAACTGAAATCAAGAAAATCGCTGATGCCTTTCGGTTACTTTAAAAACAACTTTTTTGATAAGTACATCATAACCGAATTGTATCTCATAATTCATAATTTTTTTAGTAAATGACTGAAAAGGAATTTTTAAACGATCAACCGAAACAATTATTCAAGTTAAGTAAACTCATCAATAATGGAACGATATCGCTGGATGACCTTTCGGATATAATTCCGGGAATAATGCATGTTAATTCTAAAGAGGATTTAGCCATAGAGTATATTTCCAAAAGGGGACAAGAAATCTTACGCTACTCCCTTGAGGAATTGGAGGAAATGGGCGCTTCAATTTTTGAAAAACATCAAAGTAAACATACGCGTGAAATCGTTTATCCAAAATTAATGACCGAACTGGCGAAGGATGATTTTCACCAGGTTGTCCCTTTCTTTCAAGATTGGCAATACCATAAGGACGATAACCATATATACCATTTTACTTCGACCAAGATTTTAAATGAAAACCAACTTATTTCCATCTCACTTTTCCCCAATGATATTGAATACTTGACCAACAAGGTAAACCAGTTATTTGGTATCAATAAGATTATCAACAAATACTTCACCCAATTTAATACGCTTACGTCCAGGGAGAAGGAAATTTTGGCTGAACTGGGCAAGGAAAAAACAAGGAAGGAGATTTCGCATTCGCTCTTCATATCGGAAAAGACCGTCAAAAAACACTGCGAAAACATATTTTTAAAGTTGGGCACAACTAAAAGAACCGACCTTGAGAAAGTGGCTAGGGCTTTTCTACTCCTATAAATAGGCCTTTTGGCGTATTGACCCCTTTTCCCTTTACTGTTAGCTTACATCCATAGAATCGGCTAACTGTATTTCACGATAAAAAACCTGTCATTCACGACATTTTTCATAAAAACACATTGATATTCAGTTAGTTTGGTTTCCGTAACCTCATACCAAACAAATGAATACAGCGGTCCTTAGGATGAAACTATTTTTCTTGATAGGTGGCATAAGTCTTGCAACATATGGCCAATCGTATTTAGGTTTCAATACCGACAATTATAGTGGCCTTCACGGGGTTCTGAGCAATCCCGGGAACATTGCAGATGCAAGAATCAGGGCCGACATCAATTTATTTTCACTGAGTGTCCTCGGGGCCAATGATTATGTAAGCCTATCCTTGGACAACATCAGCGAGTTCGTGGAGGGCAGTGATTTCTTGGGGCTGGATAAAAATCCTTCCGACAGCAACAACCTCCTGGCGAACTTAGAGGTTTTGGGACCCTCCTTTATGTTCAAGTTCAAACAAAACCAAAGCATTGGTTTGATCACAAGAGTAAGGGCCATAAACAACTATCTTAATTTCAATGGAGAATTTTTTGAAGCCTTGCTTGATGGGTTTCCGGATACCGAATTCGATTTCCAACAAAATGATTTTGATGGTACTTCACACGTTTGGGCCGAAATCGGTGTGAGTTATGGGAGAATTTTGTTTGATGACCGCAACAGGAATTTTTTAAAAGGTGGAATAACCGTAAAATTCTTGGCAGGTTTTGGTTTTTCACAAGTATACTCTACACAATTATCAGGAAGTCTTAATATGGACAATCAAACCGTTGAGCTTAACGGTGATTTTTCAAATACTTCCAATGTTGAAGATACGCTGGAGAATCATGACCTCTTTAGAAATTTGGCTCCAGGCATTGGTTTTGATATTGGGTTTGTATATGAATTTAGGACACGCTCTTCCCAATCCTTCAATGGCCGGGAAAATCCAGATGCCGTAAACAACTACAGGTTTAAGTTAGGAGTTTCCCTTTTGGATTTTGGCGCGATTACCTATAGAGATATTGTGCTAGAACGTTACGTTTTGAATGGTGCAATTGATGTAGCAGCTGCCGAAGATGACATCATCTTGGCCATTGAGGACAACTTTCCGGAAATACGCGATTCAGGAGATGTTACCACGGCATTGCCCACATCCCTCAATGTGAACATTGACTATAAATTCACCTCGGACCTGTATTTGAATTTGGATGTAAACCAAACTTTGGTCAACAAAGACAAATTCTTTAATAACAATAGATTAAACCTAATCTCCCTAACACCACGTTTTGAACGAAGAAAACTGGGATTTTATTTGCCCATTGGCTATAGCACTTTGGGCAAGTACAGTATGGGCGTTGGGGTAAAACTCGGCCCCTTGATATTAGGTTCAGGAAGTATTCTAGGAAACGTATTGACAACAAGTACCCAAACAGCGAATTTTTATATGGGGTTTAAGGCGCCTCTACATTACAAAAGAAAATAATTATGAAAAAAAATTACTGCGCCCCATTGCACAAATTGATACCGTTTTTGACATTGTTTTTAATAATAGGATGTTCTACAACAGAAACCCCTATTGATGAAAATGTATTGGATGATGACGAAGAAACAGTAATAGATAACCCAGATGATTCAGGCAATAACAGTGACTCGGGTGAAGAAGTTGCTCCTACGGATTTTTATCGGTTCACAACCTATCAAACTTCTACTGCTGACCCTTTTGATGTGAACGTGCTATTTCAAGTTTCTGATAGTATGTTCAGAGGTGTGCCCAATTTAATGATTGAAGATTTGCGTATTACCGAAAATGATGAAGAAAGTCCGATCGATGAATCCAAGGCGACCTTGTTCGATAGAAATTCCTTTGAATTAGAAATGAGAACGGCACTCTTGATAGATGTTTCAAATTCCATACAAACTGACTTTGTAACGCTAAAAGAAGAACTTAAGACTTTAATTGATGGGGCTTTGCCTTTCCAGGAAATAGCCATTTATACTTTCTCCTCCACAACCGAGCTGGTACAGGATTATTCAACAGATAAGGAACAGCTGAAAGGTACTATTGACAATCTACAATTGGGAACTGGTTCCACCGATTTTTATGGAGCTGTGGTGACCGCTGCAAATTCCTTCACTAATGGTTTTGTTGAGAATGAAGTGACTGTTGGTAATCTAATCATATTCACCGATGGGGATGATACCCAGGCGAGCAATACCTTCACAGCAGCCAAAGAAGCACTTATCGATAAAAACGCTTATGTCGTAGGTTTAAGTAGTGCAGATTTGGATGAAGACAATATCAAAAATCTTTTTGGTGAGTACTTCTATTTCCCATCTGAAACTATTGGAAGTGTCAATGAAAACTTTGGGTTGATACAAACCGAAATTGAAAATTACGCCAATAGCATTTATTTATTGAATTATGAGACCCCAAAAAGAGGAGACAACAACCATTACCTTAAGGTTTACCACAAGGAAAACAGCAATGAAGAGACGGATCAATATGCCGTGGGTGAGTTTACCTCTACTGGGTTCTATGAGCCTGTGGCGCCCAGTGCAGCAACTTTAATAAGTCCGAATATAAATGATGGCATAACCAATGGCCTTTTATCAATCAATCCAACAATCTGTCAAATTGAATTTCAAATTGGAAAAAGCATAGATTCCGATTCCGAAAATGAGGACATAATAGTTTATGAATTATTTATAGGAGAGAGTCCTGAGGAAATGAAGATGGATGCTTCAATTGAATACAATTATTCTGATAATCCAGATGAAATCACCTTTGTCAATAACACACCAGTAGAAGTAGGGAAAAAATATTATTGGAAGGTTAAGACAAATGATAATGACAGTGATGACTTATATGCTGAGAGTGAATTAGGTGAATTCGAAATAACAGAAGGAATAATCCAAAACCTAATTGTGACCAACGAGAATATTACTGACTTGTCTTGTAGCTCTATTAATAAGGTTGGCAATTTGTTATTAGCCTTTACCAGTACAGAAAATGTAGACCTTACGCCATTAAACTCAATTAAGGAAATAGGTTCACTAAAAATTCAAAATTATTTGCCTTCAAATTGGACTCCAACAAGTGCATTGGCAAGTCTTGAGCAATTAGATGAAATCATTGTATCAGGGTATAATGGAGGGGTCTTAAATTTTGAAAATTTATATTCACTTGAAGAATTCAAAGGGATAGTATTAATTGATAATAATGAAAATCTTAAGAGAATTATTGGTGACCTGCCAGGAGGAGAAGTTATAGATGGCTTTTTATATGGAAGCCATAATCCTAAAATCGTTGAAATCAATTCATTCAACAATGTCAAAGAGATAAAAACATTTATGAGTTTTGAAACTTCTTCAAATAACGCTAACAACGCATCTACCCCATTTATAAGTTTCAAAATCGAAAATCAACCTAATTTAGAAATTTTCAATGCTTTCAATTCCTTAGAAAACTATCCGGCAATAGCTGTTGGAAGCCTTAACCTTCACAATAATCCTAAATTAAAAATTTTCAATAGTCTCAATAACATTAGTATTCTAAAAACAGCATATAATAATTCCATAGTCTCAGAATCATCTATACACGTTACTGAAAATCCAGTTTTAGAGGATATTTCTGTTTATGGAGAACTAACAAATTTTAAATTAACCTCAGTATGGATAGAAAACCATATTTCTGATTTAAATATTAATTTTTTAAGTGGCATAGAAAGTATAGATCGAATCAGACTGGCCAATGTGAACAAACTATTTATTAATACAAACAACACTATTAACTTCGATTCTTTTTGGGTTGAAGGAAATTTAGAAAACCTACTTTTCAATAACAAAGCGTCATTTAACTCATTACGCCTTGATTCTCCTAATTACGAAGCTTTTAATGGAATTAACTCTATATTAAATTCCAACTCAATTACTTCTCTGGAAAGTATAAGTTTAGTCGAAATACAACAAAGGGATCTCAACATTTCATTTTTCAATAGTCTTTCGAACCTAAATTCACTTGTTATTATTAACAGTACTGAACTTGAAACAATTGATGGCTTAGACCGTATATCTGATTTGGGTAGTTTATCTATCCGTGATTGCTCAAAAATCAAAAATCTAGTAGGTATTGGTAATCTGAGCCCTAATATTATTAGCGTTCAAAATTGTGAAAGTTTTAATGATTTAGGAGCACTATCAAACCTGTCAGAATTAGAAATATTTAGACTAGCCAATTGCGGAAAGGTTGTTAATCTAGAGGGACTAAATTCCATTAGGAACATTGAATATTTAGCTCTAAACGACAATTCTAATCTTACCTCCTTAAAAGGACTAGGAGATGGAATGAGCAATCTAAATTTAACAACATTACTGTTGTATCGTAATCCACTGCTCAATGATTACTGTGATTTAAAAACTGATTTCACAAACCTAAGTAATAATTCAATAATTACTAATAATCTATACAATCCAACTTTTGAAGAACTGACAAGCGGCAATTGCAAACAATAACAATCACATTCATGAAACTCTCATCTATAGCCATTTTATCCACTACTTTCTTTCTATCGCTTTGTACAGAAAGCACCGAAGTAGACCTTGTCAACTATATTGAAATCACAGCAACTTCCCAGATTCTCGAGTTTGATGACCTGTTCCAGTCTTATGAATCCACTTTCGACACAGATTGTTTCAGATATTTCAGCACTGTTGGTTTTAACTACAATGGTTTTGATGGAGAAAATTCAATGAAATTGGAAATTGCATCGGACAATGAAAACTTACAGGATGACCGTTATAGTATTGTAAATGGGGAATGTGAGTATGTGGATATTTCTTTTTTCCATGCGGACCTATTGAGCATTAACGAAGACGCCTATTTCAAAGAAGGTACTGTTAATGTTAGCGAGAATGCGACCGTGTTCGAATTTTCCGGGCGTGTTTTCAAATTGAACGCCAATGATTTGGAATTCTTCATAGGTAATGCTGAAGGGTTGATAAGAATTGATTAAAAAACTAAACTATGAAAAAAATACAACTATTTTTTGTCCTTTTATTAATAGCTATCTCTTGTGATACTGCAAATGATGATTCACCACCCTCTGAAAATGCAGGGCTATTTGAAGATGTTCAAGCATTAAAGGCAATTTATGAAGCCAATAACCTATATGTTTCCGATCCGAGGTGGGATAACATAGATTCTTCAATATTTCAATTTTTAATATCCGTTGGAGCAACCGCAAGTGGTTCAGGCGCAGACATAACAGCATATAGAGTTGTAGTTCTTGATCTGTCTTTTAAAGATTTGTCCATCATTCCCTCATCCATAGGAGTTCTTACTGAAGTGGAGTTATTGGACTTAGCCGACAATCAGTTAACATACATTTCTGATGAAATAGGAAAGCTAACAAAAATTAAAACAGCTTATTTGGATAGAAATAACTTATCCAGTTTACCGGAAAGTATTGGTAATTGGACCTTAATTGAAGAGTTCAGTTCAACTGAGAACCAACTTGTTGACATACCTGCCGACATTGGCAACTGGGAAAACCTTACTCGACTTACCCTTCAAAACAATCTACTAACTGAACTTCCTCAATCCATTGGCAATTTGGCCCGTTTGGAATATTTGGATCTTAATTCCAACAATTTGCTTAAGCTTCCACAAACCATCGGAAACCTAAGTTCTTTACAATGGTTAACACTTGAAAAAAATGAACTCACCACTATTCCTGAAAGTATCGGCCTCTTACAAAACCTCGAATTTCTAACTATACCTTTTAATGAATTGGAGACGCTTCCAGTAGGAATTGGAAATTTACAAAAATTGGGGACGCTGGCCTTACAAGTCAATTTCTTTGGAAGTGTACCCTCTGAATACGCAAGCCTGAATAATCTTTCACTTTTAAACCTTTCTGGAAACAATGTTTTGAAATGTTTGCCCCAAGAGGTATGGAACCTAAGAACAACGGGGACCGTTGTAAGAACTGACTTTAACCAAGGAGATACTGACTGTAGTCAATAAATCAAGTCGAAATGAAAAAACAACTACTATTTATCCTATTGATTTTTGTTTCCTACACAGGAAGCAGCCAGACCCCTGGGGAACTGAACCCCAATTATGGTGCTAATGGAGTGGTCACCAAATTTTTAAAAGAAATTAGGTTCACCACCTATGATGCTGCCTATGAAAATTATATGATAACCGTGCTTGGTCAATTTAATGATTTCAACAGAGACCTTGAAGTTGTTTTAAGATTTAATAATAACGGTACCTTAGATCAAAATTTCGGAATCAATGGTATGGTTGTGGTTAATGACGTCGATATCGCCAATGGACTTACAGCACAATATCTCGATGCTTTTCCCGATGGCTCTTTTGTGGTTGGAATACAAGATCAGGCGAACAACCCACAAATTGTAAAATATAACCCACAAGGCAAGTTGGATACTTCCTTTGGGGTAAATGGTACGACTACAATAGATTTGGCCGAGGACGTCCGATTGGCTCTGAGTCCCATTGCCTTTCCTACAAATTATAAGATTGTTGTTCCGCTAAATAGAAGAGGCGGAGGTGGCAGCTATCTTTTAAAGCTGACTGCAAATGGTGAGTTTGACCCTACCTTTTCGGATGATGGCCTTACCGACCAATTAGTAGGATCTATAAGCTCAGTTGACAAGCAAACTTTTAACGGAGTAGGTGGCTACGCAGTTGTGCATAAACCATCTGGTATAAGAAATTGGAAATTATCAATAATTGAACATACAGGCGATTTATTTTCCGGTCCTTTTGATATTGGTGAACGAGCAGCGATTTATAGCCCAAATGGTATCATGGTCGGTTATGGCGGGACTTTAAGACGGTACAATACAAATCTTGGAGATTATGATATGAGCTATGGCGATTTTGGGAGATTTAACTCCGGTTTTTCTATTTTCAGAAGTTCCATTAACAGTATTCAAGACAATTTTCTGGATTATGCCAACGGAGAAATTTTATACTATGGTTCTGATAACAGATGGAATGATTTTCATTTTCGAAAAGTAGGGCCTAATGGTGGGTTGGTCAATACCTTTAGCCCTGATGGCGTATCAGAGCCTTTTGATTTTTTAGGCCACCAAGATTTTTTGGTCAAGGGATTCAAAATGGATAATGCCGAAGTGCTTGGGGTAGGTTACAGTAGTACAGCTGACTTTTATGACTCCACAAGTGGGTATACGTTCACATTGACTATGATCAGGTTGCAATCCAATACCCAGCCCGATCCAAATTTTGGCAACCGTTCTGGAAGATATATACTGGAACCTAAACATAAGATTATCAAAAGTATTCTGACCAAGAGATCCGGAGGAAGTACTCCATACCCATTTCCTGTAATAGCAGTGAGTGAGCAACCGTTGACCGGATATAAATACATCCAAGCAGTAAATCCTAGTGTAGGTGGAATTGGGAACATAGGCGAAATCGCGACCACCCTGGTCGATTTGGAGCTGAACCATGGTGCATATTACCAAGATAACTCTGGTAGTGCATCTTCTGATGAACATTTAATAGGTGTCGGCGTGATCAACACCAATGGTGACAATGATTTTATGTTGGCCCGACTTACGGAAAACATAAACGGGGCATTCACACGTATAGATTTTGGTGGGTCAATAAATGATATCGTCCAGACTGATATCAACAATGGAAGCAATGATATTGCCTCATCCGTTACGGCCATGGAAGATAATGGCCAAACAAAATTAGTGGTGGCAGGAACCAGTGATTCGGAATTTGTTATCGCCCGTTATTTGGGACAGGGAACAAATGCAGGGCTTCTGGATACTGGTTTTGGCACTAATGGCATAGTAAGGCCAACTATTTCCGGTGGGCGCTTTGTTCCCTCAAAAATTAAAACGGGAAATGATGGGAACATCTATGTGAGTGGTGAATTGATCAATGGTACATCCAGAACTTTTGCTCTCAAAAAGTTTAATCCCAATGGTGTTGAAGATACCAATTTTTTGGCATCGGATATCTATACCGCAAGTTCCAACAATGCAATGGATTTCATCATTTACGATGACGGTAGTTTTTTGGTTTTGGGTAATGAGAATATATCGGGCAATAGGGTAAAGGTGAGAAAATACAATTCAGATGGCACACCGGACAATTCCTTTGGCACCAACTCATACCTCTATCTGGGGCTTGCCAATGCAAACTTGAGCGCCTATGAAATTCAATATTTGGCAGGAAATAAATTCGCCGTCGTAGGTACAAGCGGCACCAATGGTTTTGTTGCTGTATTTGATGATACAGGAACAATGGACGCCTCATTTGCCAACAACGGTATTTTGGAGCAAAGCTTTGGACTCAATGATGTAGAGCTCAACTCGGTTCAATTAGTTGATTCTTCAAAACTATTGGTTAGTGGTACGGGCATTGAAAACGGAAATAGGGTTTCCTTGTCCTCAGAGATATTCGTGGATACATCCATTACTGAATATACTGAAATTCCAAATCCTATATTTGAGCAATACCTAATCGATCAAGGAATTGACACAAACCCTACCATTGACGGTAGGGTACCTACGGCATCCATCAATACAGTAACGACATTGGATATCTCTGATTACAATATATCCAGTTTTGCAGGAATACAGGACTTTACGGCACTGGAAGATTTCAGCTTAATTAACGATCAAGCGGCCTCCTTGCCACAAATCAATTTTTCGGGAAATCCAAACCTGGTACGTCTATCCATTATAAATGCTCCCCAATTGAGTGGGGTGGACATAAGTACTAATAATCTTTTAGAGGATATAACCCTGGTACCAAGGGGAACCCAATTTACTTCCTTAGACCTTACGGGAAAACAAAATGTGACATCCTTGCTTTTGGCCGATTCCGGTATCTCCAATTTGGATTTAAGCAGCGTGCCTAATTTAACTTATTTAGGGGTGCAACTGAATGAATCGCTCTCGAATATCGATGTGAGCAGTTTAACTGCTCTAGAGATATTGGAAACCTATGGGTCTGGTTTAACAACAATTGATATTTCCAATAATCCAAATATGACAAGGCTAAGCGCGTACAACAGTTATAATGGTGCATTAACAGAGGCCAATGTTCAAAATGGCTTCAATGGCTCGATAACAAGCCTTCAACTGGAGAACAACCCCAATTTGAGTTGTATACAGGTCGATGCTTCAATAGTTGGAACATCGCCCACGGGTTGGGTGAAAGATAATATGGCCTCGTACCAAGCCAATTGTACATCCGAGTACACCTTGATTCCGGATACTGTTTTTGAACAGTATCTGGTCGATCAAGGGATTGATGCCACCCCGAACGATGGCAGGGTGCTCACTTCGGCCCTAGTTGGGGTGACCAATGTCAATGTGGAGCGCTTGTTCATCAATTCCATGGAGGGAATTCAGGATTTTGTCGATTTGGAGGTTCTGAACGTTAACCAAATCAATCTGGGCACCATAGATTTGAGCCAAAACCTTCAACTCAGGGAACTATACGCCAATGCCTGTAGTCTAAATGCATTAAATCTGGTCAACAATGTGGCATTGGAGGTACTGGAGGTCTTTGGAAATGGTATTGTTGATTTAAACTTGGAGTTCAATACAAGGCTTCAACGCGTGGATGTGAGTTCAAATCCTCTGGCATCATTGTTCCTTTTGAACCATCCTGACTTGAGCAGTCTCAATGTTTCTGATACCGGTATCAGGTTTCTGGCAATTGAGGGAACCCAATTGACTTCTTTGGACCTATCGACCAATGATTTTTTAGAAAACCTTTCCCTTAGATTCAATACTATTTCGAACCTGGTATTACCGGCAGATGATTCTCCACTGACCTCCATGGAAGTGGCAGGGGAGGACCTAACTATTTTTGCCGTGGAAAATAGGTCCAACCTTGAAGATTTGACGATTTTTGATATCAGGGCAACTGATTTGATTGTAGAGAATTTACCAAAACTTACCAGTTTTCAATTGGATGAAAATATTCTTCTCAAAACCCTGAGAGTCGCAGGGACGTCACTTGGTACCTTTAATGGTTTACAGTTGAACAATAGGGCTTTGGTCAATGTTGAGATCGAAGGGAATCCCAACTTGCAAAATTTGCCCTTGTCTGTTTTTTTAAGAGACTTGGAACGGCTTTCCGTAGTGGACAATGATTTGACAAGTCTGGACATCACGAATCTTACAACCTTAGAAACGCTGAGCGTTAGAAATAACCCCAACCTTACTACCTTAGACCTTACAAGTTTGCAAGACGGTGGAACATCCAGTAGTCTATCTACATATGAGGGCGAGAACACAGGGATTACTTCGTTGGATTTTTCCGCTTGTCCAAATATTGACAGAATATTTTTGGCATACAATGGTACGAACGGAGGTGTACCATTAACCTCATTAAATTTAAAAAATGGAAATAATGGAAACATCAGTGATGTTATCATTACGGGCAATTTCCCGGATTTATCATGCGTTGAAGTTGATGGGGCCACCGTGGGCAATGTCTCATCAACTTGGCAGTATGATGCGGGGACACAATTTTTGGAAGATTGTTCTGCTGCCCCCAACCAAGTTAGTGTAGCATTTTTGGTTTCAAGTGAGTCGATGCTCGAAGACCTTGCTTTTCCAAATCCACAATTGGTACTAAATGGTACCGTGACCATTCCAACAACTATTCAAATTACGGATGTGACCAGCAATGCTTCTTTCAGTAATCCTGCCGTTGCAGGTTCAGACTATGAATTTAATAATGGGCAACCACTTACCATTCAAATACCTGCACAAACCTATGATGGCAACAATCCAATTCCTGTTCCGGGTCTGGTTATATTAGCCGACACCGAAATAGAAGGAAATGAATCCATTGTGTTGGAAGTGACATCGAATTCTACTGAACTCCCATTAGTTCCAGGGGATTTGTCCTTCACTTACACTTACAATGTTATTGAAGATGATTTCCGAATTGAGGTAGCCGCTGGAAACAACATCGATGAAAATGGCATTCCTTCAGTTTTTACCATTTCGCTCACTGACGGGAATGGGAATGCCTTGACCAATACTAGCGGGCAGGACATCCAATTGAATTGGTTGGACATCGGTACAGCTCAGCAAGGAACCGATTTCAGCCTAAGTGGAAATAGGATTATTCCCAATGGGCAGTCTTCCACGGAAATTTCAATCAGTGCAATAGATGACATGATTTTTGAAGGTCTGGAATCGGTTGGATTGGAAATACAAGAAGGGGATGGCTATTTTGTGGACATAAATGGGTTACTGCCGAGTGCCCAATTGGGGATAGCCGATAATGACAACCATATTATCTTGACGAAAATCCAAGATGGGGCAGAAGGTCTTCAAGATGCCATATTCGCTTTGGGCTTGGGAGATGATAATGGAAATAGTGCAACTAATGGCACACAAAATAGTCTTGGGTTTGATGTGTCTTTGTCTGAAAGTGCAAGTGGGACATCTGCGGAATTGGGAACTGATTTTATAAATGGGCTAAAAAACCAAATCGGCAATACCGTATTTATTGAACCTGGACAATCATCGGCAACTTTTGAGATTGAGATTATAGACGACACTGTTGAGGAAGAAGTTGAGACCTTTATTGTTGAAATAACAACCAACGAATCGGATATTACTATTCCGGTGTCACAAGTAAAGGGGCAGATAATCGATAATAACGCTGCAAATGGTTCGGATTCTGATAACGATGGCGTTCTTGACGTAGTAGATAACTGTCCTAACACGGCAAATGCTGACCAAGCTGATTTGGATGGTGACGGTATTGGAGATCTCTGTGATACGGATGATGATGGTGATGGCATACCAGACACGGAGGATGCTTTTCCTAGGGATGACAGTGAGGACACGGATACCGATGGCGATGGAACAGGAAATAATGCTGATTTGGATGATGATAATGATGGTGTTCCCGACAGTATGGATAATTGCCCACTTGAGGCAGGTATATCGAATGAAAATGGTTGTCCAGAAACTGGATTGGACATTGGGCTGGAAGATATTTCCGTTTTGGTACTGAGTGAAACTTGTCCTGACAGGAGCAATGGTAGTTTTGAAGTAAGCGTCGATAACGAGCAGTATACATTCGAAGTAAGTTTGGATGGTAATCCAGTGGGCACAGCGAATTTTAGCAATGACTATGTCGCGACCAATTTGGCCCAAGGAAGTTATCAAGTGTGTATTACAACTGGTGAACTCCCAGATTTTGAACGTTGCTTTGGAGTTGAGATTAAAACATACGATCGTATATCGGCCACGACCCAAGGTATAGATTCAAGGAACCTGAAGGCCCGATTTATAGTAGATGGAAGTAAGGAATATGAAGTTTATGTAAACCAAAAACAATATAGTTTCAGTATGGAAAGCACTGGGAAAGAAATTCTAACGGTGCCGGTGGAGAAAGGTAAAAATGAAATTAGTATATCGGGTTCTTCCGATTGTCAAGGGATTTATGCAGAAATAATCCAGATAGGAGATATTTCTATTTATCCAAATCCAGTGGTTGACATACTGAATTTCCAAGGGTTTACTTCAGATGAAAAAGGGAGACTAAATATCTACTCGCTGAGTGGTCAAATGGTCAAACAAGTTGAGTTGGAGATAATTTCAGGAAAGGCGTCCATCGACCTGTCAACCCTACCAAGTGGTGTTTACTTAATCCAATCAAATAGCTTGGATGCTATAAAGTCGTTTAAAATTGTTAAAGAATAAATTCATGGGTTCATATTATAGGAATACTATCATCGTTAGTTTATTCTTCATCCTTTTGACAGGTTGTGAAGGAAAGTTCGAAACCAATGTAGATTTGCAAGCAGTTACCCTGCTTTTACCGGAAAACAACTCCCAATGTTTGGGTACAGAATTGGCTTCGGGGCTGATAAGTGTGCAACTAGACTGGGAAGATGTGGAAGGTGTAAACTCATTTTTATTGGAATATGAGGATGTTGTAGCAGGGACACAATTTACAGAATTGACAGGGGCGTCTTCGACTATCTTAGATTTAGAGCCTGGAACATTATATCGGTGGAAGATAACTGTAGCCGATGGGTTCGGCAATTCCAAAACCAGTGAGGAATTCACCTTTTATACTGAAGGGTTGTCCGAAGAGAACCATGTTCCGTTTCCACCCAACTTGGGAGTAAATAACAATGGAGACAATACTGTTACACTTTCTTGGCAGAGCACGGATTTGGATAATGACATTAATTACTATAACGTGTTCTTTTCACTAAATGACCCACCTGATGAATTAATCTCAGAAACCGACCAAACATCCGCCACTACAGCTATTGAACCAAATACCATGTATTATTTCAAGGTTATCGCCTATGATAAAAACGGTAACTTTTCAAGCAATAGTATATCTGTGGAATTTTAAGGAACAAAATTTCTGATTTGTAAGGATGCTAGGGGATATTTACTCGAATTTTTATAACTACCTCAGAGGATCAATTTTTATCCTTAGTTTTTACCATTTAATTATCTTCCTGATTAATAGGAACCAGCAATTTTTATATTATTCCCTTTATTTTTTTTTCTTATTTCTCTTTTTTTTGGGTCAAGGCCTTTTGCCTGGTCCGTACAGGAACATACATATCATGAGCAGCCCCAGTGTTCATCTGGCCACCTATATTTTTTATATATCCTTTGCGCGGGCACTGCTTGATACCCCTAAAAAGATACCGCAATGGGATAAGGTATTGGTTTGGGCTAGGAATATTTTAGTTTTAGGAATCTTTATTCTGGTTTTCCTGTTGGGTATTTGGGGACATGGTGCGCAAAAACATGCATTCATGTTATTATCCCCTCTTTTTTCAGTTTTTGCTCTAGTCAGTTATGTCAAGTTTTTGAGGTTGAAAACAAAGGTGGCTACCCTATTTGTTTTTGGTTCCCTATTATTCTTCTGTTTCGCTAATTTGTCCTACTTGGCTCAGATTTTTTATGGCTTCGATGGTTTTGAGGACCGATTTGGCCTTCATGCATCCTTCTTTTTGTATGTAGGTGCCTTATTGGAAGCCGTAGTTTTTGCTGCCATTTTGGGTGTCCGCTTCAAGAACCTTGAAATAGACCAAAGAGAGTCCTCAAAAAAGATTGATGAATTAAAAAGAATAGTCATTAAAAATCATATTGTCCTCAAGGATAAGGCTAGAGTATATATAAGTGACTTGATGTATATCAAAGCCGATGACCACTACTTAAATATCTTTACCAGTGATGGTAAAAACCATTATGTGAGGGGGAAACTTCACCAAATTAAGGAAGAGCTGCCCCCAAATTTTATACAATGCCACAGATCCTATCTTGTGAATATAAATTTTATTAAACAAAGAAGTTACAATTCATTGACGCTTATGGAGAAAACCAGTATTCCGGTTTCGCGATCTTTTAAAAATGAATTGGATTAGAAACGATTTGAACTTATCAGAACGGGACCAAATATTAATTGTCCGAGTATGGTTGGGCAACATAAATGGTAAAAGAATATTTTTTACTTTCGAAGTCTTCATATAATTACCTTACGGCTTAGACTGCCTTATCTTTTTCTCATATCATGTTCATTGTATCATTAATAATTAAAGTGCTCCCTCGAATTAAACTGAGGCTCGGTATCGGTAGCTGAAAAAATGGTCTGTAAACCAAATAATCAAAGGTAGCTTCCGTATGTAATACCATTTTTTCGATCTTTCCTGAATCATATTGATCTATTTCCAACGCGATATGATAATATGAAAAGGGAGGGTTTTTAAATCGTGAAATGCATCTAAAAACTTTAAAAGGAAGGATACCTTTTTCTAAATCGTTCTGCTCAGATAAAGGTTGTCCAAATTTGACTTTGATGGCTTTTATTACCATTACAGATGCTAGAGTAGTACATTTTTAGGTTCGTGCTATTGAAAATCTACCCTCATATTCCACACTCCTTAGCCCAATGCCCACTTGATACCCTACTTAATGGCTAAAGGGTGTTTGGGGTACATACATCCCAATAGGTCTCATTTCTATCAAATCTTCGCTGTGTTTGTTGTTGGGAATAAGCATTAAATTCCGTGTATTTCCATTGTTTTTTCCGTGGCTCCCATTCCTTTCGCATTTCCCGTTCTTGATTCCCTTGCCCAAGCCGTCCGTGCTTCCTTTTTGACGGCAAAACAACAACATCCAGCCTTGCGGGCGGCATAAAGCCGCTTCGCTTTTTATACGCCCTTGTACAAGCCTGGAGGTTGTACCACGATCAGCAACAAAAAGGATACGTGACGGCCCTATGGGAAGTAAATCATTTAAACCAAGAACGATGAAATCATACGAAAACAATAAAACGGGAGCACTTCAAAAGTTAAAAACGAACAAAAAGGAAAACGCTCTGGATATAATAAGTAAATCAGTTTTCAACGCCCTGACGGATAGGGCTTCATATAATTCTAATCTTTAAATTTTTTAATCATGAGTACATTGAGAAACAAAGTCCAATTGATCGGGAACATCGGAAACGATCCCAAAGTGGCCGTACTGGAAAGCGGTAGCAAGACCGTACGCTTTGCCATGGCCACCAACGAGTATTACAAGAACGCCCAAGGGGAAAAGGTACAATCCACCCAGTGGCACAACGTGGTGGCCTGGGACAAAAGGGCGGAGGTCATCGAACAGTACGCCCACAAAGGGAAGGAAATTGCCATCGAGGGGAAATTGGTCTCCCGAAGCTATACCAATGAGATGGATGTCAAGGTCTATGTGACCGAGATCGTGGCCACCGAGATCCTGCTCTTGGGAGGCAAGGAATCCCAAGAAGCCGAGCCAACTCCCCAAAAGGGAAATACGCCTAAAACGCCTGCCAAGGCCAAGAGCTCCAAAACGGCCAAGACCGCCTAATGCGGTCAGGTCGATGCCTTAAGAGGGTGGGGCAATCAACCCAGTTCCGCCCTCTTTTTTTATCACCCTAATACCATCATCATGGGAACACAAGTCAATGAAATCCATATCCGATACAAAGAACGCATCCCCGCCCCCTTTTGGAAACAGATAAAATCCTCCAAGGATGCTGCGGAACTGCTTTACCAAACATGGAATACCGATACAATCGCCGTACACGAATCCTTTAAGATCGTCCTGCTCAACAATAGCAACAAGGTCAAGGGCATCTACCAAATCTCACAGGGCGGGATCACGGGAACTTTGGTGGATCTGCGGATCCTCTTTGCCGTAGTGCTCAAGACCCTTTCCGTAGGAATCCTGCTGGCCCATAACCACCCCAGTGGGAAACTGCAGGCCAGCCAACCGGATCGGGACATTACCCAAAAGATTCAAAAAGCCGCCCAGCTCTTCGATGTCAAGGTCCTCGATCATATCATCATCGCCCCCAATGGGGACTACTTCAGTTTTGCCGATCAAGGGCTGTTGTAGCTAAAAGAGCCGCACCACTATTTTAGCAAAGGGAACTACATAGGTTCCCTTTTTCATTGAAAATATACAGCCCTTGGACGCTTTCCTTGAATTTTTTCCAAAACCAGCCTCTTCAACCTCTTAAAATTCCGTATTGGTGTTTCCTTAGCTGTCAAGGCCTATACCTTGGGATAGGTAGGGCGATTTCCCCGAGCGCGCGGGGAAACGGAATAGCGAGAGGGTAGCACGCCAAGGCGGTGCTACAAGTCCCATTTGCTCCGCAAAGCCCATAGATACTGGAGGATTCAAGGATGGGATGATGTATTCGACATCCCTTGTTTGCTGTAAACCCTCTTGAAACCCTTGAAAAGATTGAAAAAAGTTGCTGTAAAACATGAAACGGAACAGAAAAACATATCGATTTTCGGCCATCAATATTAAAAGTGCGGTGGCCACAAGGTTCCGCAGTTTCTCTAAAAAAACGGCAAAATCCCACACGGAAACGCTTATAGCTGTCATGGACTTTTTTGAGTGGCATGGCTTTGTTCCTACGGACCGCATGGATCAAAGTGTCTTGCAGGAAATCATCAAAAACCAAAAACTTACAGAGACTTCCATCAAACGTACCGAGGCATCCATCGCCATTATCCGGGATATCGAGATCACACAGACCAAGCCCACCAATGCCATTCTGGAAGCCCTGCTCGAACAAAAGGTCAAGCAGGAAAAACCACGGGTGGAACCACCTTCCTCTAAACAGGAAACCCCAATTGAGATAAGCGTTCCCAAAATCCGCTACGAGCACCTCCAGGACAAATTGAAAATGCTCCAAAGGGAAAGCCAGTATCTCATCGAAAACACAACCCTAATAAAACCCGCTTTTGGAAAACCCTATCTCCGTTTGGACATCACCGAAGGGGAACTGGAAAACTATAAACGAACCCTTAAAAATCTATGACCATGTACATCACTATCACGGCACAGAAAATCGGAAAAGGCTTTGAGACCTATCACGGTAGCGTAAAGGACTATGTGGCCTATTTGGAGAAAGAAAACCTAGAGGTGGAACCAGGGGCGCAGGAGACCTTTTTTGACCAAACCGAAAATGCTATACCACCAGAAAAGGTCATATCGGAAATCGATGGCAATACCGCCAAACTCAAGAAGCACGAACCCAAGTTCTATTCCCTTGTGGTAAGTCCAAGCCAACGGGAACTCAAACAGATCAGCAATGATGCAAAAGCGCTGCGAAAATACACCCGGGAAATCATGAAGGATTATGCCGCTTCCTTTTATCGGGATAGAACGGTCACTGTCGATGACATCAAATATTACGCGAAAATCGAACACGAACGCAGCTTTCGGGGCTTTGAAAAACAGGTGCAGGAAAATGCCCCGTACCGCAAACAGATCGCCAAACTTCGTAATGACCTGGCCAAGGTGGAACGGGGTGCACTACAAGGCAACCCAAAGACCATTCAACAGGAAATCCATCGCTTGACCCAAGAGGCTCCCCATAAGATCAACGGCCAAATGATTGTAGAAGGGATGAAAAAGGAAGGGGCACAGTCCCATATCCATATCATCGTCAGCCGAAAGGATGTGACCAATACCTACAGCCTGTCCCCGGGGAGCAAGTTCAAGGCCTCCGAAACCATCCTCCACGGCAAAAAGGTCAAACAGGGCTTCCACCGTGATCAATTCTACCAAGCTGCGGAAAAGACCTTTGACCGCATGTTCGCCTATGACCGAAACTTCATGGAAAAATATGGTACGAAAAAGCTATACCGACAGGATCCCAAAAAGTTTGTGACCCTTTTGATGGGATTGCCCAACAACGAAAAGGAACTGGCCCTAAAACTATTGCGCAAAGGGGGAGTAACCATCCCCAACATCCCAACCAACAAGGTGCAGTTGGCCTATAAGACCCTGATGAAGCTCAAACAAGGTGTCGAACGGGCCATCCGATCAGGGGGCATTGAAATCTAAGAGGATGTTGACTGCTTCCATTATACATATGGTTTTGCTGGTGCTTCCATTGGGAAGCTTGATCTCTTTTCTTTTGGTCAAGTACTTCCGTTATGGGTTTATCGGGTCTTGGCTGTTGGTCCTTGGAGTGGTGACAGCTCTTTTCTTTCTATTGGAAATGAACGTTTTCCTAAGGGTAATGCTCTACCTATTGTTGCCTTGGGCGTTTATCAATTTGCTATGTTATGTTTTCATCCCAAACAAGGAAGCCAATACCCTTGATAAAAAATATCGATTGGTGTTGCAGACGAAGGGAACCAAGTTGGTACTGTCCAATATCCGAAGGGGTATTTCCATTATCGGGGCAGCGGGCAGCGGAAAGACCGAAAGCATCGTCCACAACCTCTTTCAACATTTTGCGGCCCATCGCTTTTGTGGAGTGATGCACGATTACAAGAATTTTGAGATTACCGAGATGGCCTATCCGTTGTTTAAGGGCACCGATCGGAAATTCCATATCGTTTCCTTTGACCCCATTTACCATCGGGTCAATCCCATTGCGCCCCGTTATTTGCCCGATGAGGAAAGTGTCCATGAAATCTCCCGCGTCCTTCTGGAAAACCTTCTGGAGCTCAAGGAAAGTGGTAGCAGCGGTACTTCCAAATTCTTTCAGGATGCGGTGGAGGGATTGATAGGAGGGTTGATCTGGCGCTTGAAGGAGGACTTTGAGGACTATTGTACCATTCCCCATATGATTGCACTCTACCAACACCTCGATACGGAGCAGTTGATACGTTTCTTAAGTGCCGACCTGACTTCCAAGGCCATGGCCGACGCCTTTATAAGCGGGGTCGATTCCGATAGGCAGACCGCAGGGGTGAAAAGTACCCTGGCCAATGCCTTTAAAAAAATCAGTACCCGGAAAATATTTATGGCGCTCTCTGCGGATGAGGTCCCTCTGGATATCAATAATCCCCAAAACCCCTCGGTCATTTCCATAGTGAACAACCCAAAAACAGAAACCTCCCTGTCTCCCGTGATAGCCACAGTCATTCATACTATTTCCAAACAGATGAGCGAGCGGAACCGATTGACCTCTTTTTTTATTATCGAAGAGGCTTCCACTATACGTCTATTAAATATGCATCGGATACCGGCCACACTGCGGAGCTATGATATAGCAACGGTCTATGTGCTCCAGGACAAGATCCAAAATGATATGCTATACGGGGACAAGGCCAGTAAGGCCATATTGAGCAATCTGTCCTACCAATTTTTTGGCAAGGCCAATGACCCGGATACCGCTAAATACTATGAACGCTTCTTTGAAATCGTAAAAAAGCAGTCCAAGAGCGTGAACAAAGGCTATAACCTTAATTTCGATACCCGGGTGACGCAAAGTGAACGGGAAGTGGCCAAGACACGAGCAGATGCTTTCTATGGATTGAGGCAGGGGGAATTTGTGGTGTTTTTTGATGGCAAGGATAAAAAAGTATGCTTTAAAAAGCCTAGGATGGTACAAAGCCTACCTGAACCGATGCCAAAAACACCTCAAGAATTAAAGTCGAACTTTGACCGAATTCATAGCGAGGTACAGTCAATGAAACTGATATAACAACAATAAAAAAATTTTGATTTTAACTCGAATTACATTAAAATTGTTTCCATTAAGCGAGTTTTTTAACCATCCTTTATCAGGAGTAAGATTGGGCTTATAGTTTTATAGAAGAAGATTACTCGTCTAGTGGAATTGCATCGATACAAGGTAAATGGAATACCGGTGTGGACAGAAATTTGAATGGAAACAGGGTATGGAAAAACCGTTTCTTTTCTTGATGGATTTTTTTTCGGGGACTATTTTGGCGATTGACCCATAATCTTGTTAAATGCTTACAATTAGATAAATTCTTGAGCTATGTTTACTATACGACTGGTCTTTTTGGTTGTATTTATTTTTGGCGGTTTTTATGCATGTTCCAGTGATGATGATATACGACCAACGTGTTTTCAAGAGGAAGACAGAAGGGTGACAACGACCGTTTCCAATAGTACTGGCACTGTAATAGCTCCCGATTCGGGCAAGCCCTTGGCTTGTAACTCTATATATGTTATAGCGTATGATGGTGAGATTGAGGGTTTGACCATCGGGCTTTTGTGGGCCTGTAACTTCCCCGAGAAATTGAAAAAAGATGGAAACAGGGTTGTGTTTGATGGCTATGCTTTCGAGACCTTTGAAACCGAGAACATATGCGCTCAGTTTTTTGAGTTCACACGAATTAATCTCATTGAAAACTAGCTGGCTCATGTCAATAGACCCTTCCAAGTAACAGTAAATAGATGGATTGATTATAGCTTATAAGGGTTCGATGGACATTGATGAAGACCAATTTATGAATTAGAATACACTTAAAGATTATAAATGAAAATCTTTAAACTACATAAAACAATTACAATTCTTTTTCTGTTTGTAATCTCGACTTTTGGGTGCGGTAAAGAAGACTGTGAAGAACTTGGAAAAGAAAACTGCAGCTCAATCCGGTTTGTGGATGTAATGGGGTAACTTACCCCTAATCCTTCAACTGTGCTATGTAATAACATAGGTGATTACACCATGGGAGAGTGTGATTAGAAAGATGTCCAACAAAAGTTCAAATAAACGATAACTTACTACTGATAGTGTTTAAAAAAAATATTTAAAGCTGATTGTATCCTTTAAAAACTATATGTTTACGGATAAGCATATAGAGATTTACCAAGCTATTGATGGTTCCACTCAAATTACTGTTCAATTTGAGCGAGATACCGTATGGTTAACACATGGGCAAATGGGGTAACCATTTTTAAAGAAGGTGAACCCGATGAAAGGTTGCATGTCCGGAAATCCCGGATAACTACTCAGGATGGAGTGATTGAAGGGAAAACGTAAACCTATAAAGTTGGGATCGATACAGGTGGGAACAATTCAGAAAGCTGAAAAGGTAAATGATGAAACGATAAAAATTATATTGATAATTTTGAATCATTATGATACCTGAGTTTTTAAAAAAGCCATACCCCTTTATATTTAATCGCTATAGTGTTTGGGTTCCTTCCATCATCACATTTATATTAATTATTTTTTTGGCCCCTTTGGGATTCTCAACGATTGACTTTCTTGAAAGGGTTGTCATTGCTCTGGTGATATCCGTAATTATAGCCGGTTCAATTCATTTTGGTATCATCGGCCTAAAAAAACTGTTGCCAAGCCATATGAGCGAAGACACCTGGACCATAGGCAAAGAGTTCCTATTGTATGTTTTTGTACTATCAGTGATCATTTTGACCATATCATGCGTCTTTATTGCCGTAGTGATGTATCAATACGATAGTATAAACCCCTCTAAAATATTTCTGAACGTGTTCTTTAGAACAGCGAAAATAACCTTTGGGATTTGCATTATTCCTATAGTTGTTTCTATTCTTATAGAGCAAAAAAATTATCAAAAGAGACAATTCCTTAAAGCAAACCAACTGTCCGAAAAATTAAAAAAGGAAATCTCTATCATTAAAAAGGGGAAATCAAAAGGCGAAGAAAAAATCTTGTTCAGATCGGACAATAACGATATCGAACTACAGCTAAAATTCGAGGATATCATGTTTATCAAATCTGAAGGGAATTATATCGAAGTCCACTATCAGAATAAACATAATGTTGCTAAAAAAGTAATACGGCAAAGGATAAAAAATATTGAGACCTCTTTGCCCAAGGAAAACTTTTTTAGATGTCACAACAGATTTATCGTTAATAAAAGTTTCATCACCAACATAAATGGTAATGCGAGAGGTTTAAGTTTAGAGCTTGCAAACAGTGATGAAACCATTAATGTATCTCGAACAAAAATTAAAGCGCTTGAATCATTTTTGGTTCAATAGGAAAATTACCTTCCCATTCATAACATATACTTCCCAACCTTACCATACCCCTAAAACCATTGCACCATTCTTAAACTTGGATGTCATATTTGCGTAAAATCTGCAAATTTATGATAGCGCCCCTGATGGATTTTGTTTTGTATTTACACATTACTGTTGGTGCCATTGCTTTGGTCACTGGCGGAGTTGCCATTGCAAGTGAAAAGGGAAAATCCGTTCACCTAAAATCGGGAAGGATTTATGTTCTGGCAATGACGATGGTTTTTGTGACCGGTATCGCGGTAGCGAGTTATAAATTCAATAGATTTCTGTTTTTAATCGCATTTCTAAGCTACTACAGTGTTTTTTGTGGGGTACGTATACTTCGGTTAAAAAAGCTCCACAAAGGCCAAAGACCAAAATGGTTCGATTGGTTTGCAGGGATTGTAAATACGATTGCAAACCTTGTTTTTGTTGGCTTGGGTATTTATTATCTATCAAAGAACGGTCCCTTTTCGGGTGGTGCCCTGCTATCCATGGGTTTTGGAATTGGCGGGCTATTGATTTCCTATGTTAACCTGCACCCATTCATTATAAAGCCAAAGAAGGCTTATCATTGGTATTTATCCCATATTGGAAACATGATGGGGGGCTATATTGCCACCCTCACGGCCTTTTTATCCACGGTTGTTACCCGGTACGATGTCATGAATCCCTTCCTGGCCTTTGCACTGCCATCCCTGATCGGTGTTCCCATGTTGATTTTTTGGCAAAGGAAAATAGAACGAAAACATTTCAATAGCATAAAGTAACCCTGATAAAGAATGAAACATCAAGTCAGAATCCTTTTCGTATTACTTGTTGCTTTTTGTCTTAGCTGCAACACGGTAACCCAAATAAACATGAACGCAAAATCCGATGTGATAAGCAACCATGTGGATAGTATAAGTTTTACATACAAGAAAAAAATCATTGTGGTCGATGCTTCTTTGGAGGATAACCAAGAGCCGCATCAATTCATTTTTGATACAGGAGCGTTTTACACGAAAATTGAAAAACACTTGGCCAATGATTTAAAGTTGCCAACGGTTTTTACTAAGAGCAATAGTACTGCTCAGGGCATTACACGGAAGGTAGAGATGACTTCTGCAAATAAAATCAGATTGGCCAATACAACATACCAAAACATAGCTGCCGGAAAATTACGTTATGCCAAAGAATCTTATAGTCCTTGTTTGGCGGAGCATGGTATTATAGGTGCCAATCTTATAAAACTCCAGAACTGGAAAATCGATTATCAAAAACAGCGACTTTATTTTTCAAATGAAACGTTTGAAGGGGAAGAAGCAGGGATAAATAGCGCAATCAACTTTAGTACGGGCTTTCTATCGGGCATACCAGAAATTGAAATCAATATTGATGGAAAAACTATTGAAAATGTATTGTTCGATGTAGGTTACAATGGTGGGCTGGTATTACCTAAAAAGTATGCTAAACTTTTTGATAATACCAGGTCTGAAATATTCTTGGACAAATCCATTTCAGGGATTTTTGGCAGTAATCTGGACACCCTGGAGTTAAAAACCTTAGAGGTCACTTTAGGAAATAGTAAAAGTAAAATTCCAGTGGAGTTTTCTTCTTTAAACAAGGCCCTTTTAGGCAATGATGTACTTGAGCATTTTACAGTTTACCTCAACTACACTGATGAAAAGATCACCTTGGTTCCAATGTCACCCATTACATTGGATGAACCCAAAAAGTTTATACCGGGCATACTCAATGATTCCCTTTGGACGGTCAATCGTATACATCAAGACATACCCCTAAAAATAGGGGATACCCTGAAATCCATTAATGGATTCACGCCCAAAGAGCTCTTCAAATCGCATTGTGACTATTTTTTGAATGCTTCCAAATTTATGGACCAAGATAGTATCACCATTGGATTGTTGAACGACACCCTCATAAAAAGCAGTCTTTAAAGTATGAAAACAACCTTAACGATCATTGGCCTATTGCTGCTGGGGCTACACGCCATTGTAGCACAAAACTATACGAAAGCAATAGATAAGGCACGCTTTTTAATTGAAGCCCATCGAGAGCAAACCAATATACCTGGTTGCCAAGTAGCCGTGATGGTCGAAGGTCAGTTGGTATGGTCCGAAGGTTTTGGGGTAAGCGATTTGGAAAATAAGGTAAAGGTAACTGCCGTTACAAAGTTTAGGGTGGCCAGTGTCTCAAAGCCGATGACAGCTATGGCTTTGGGCAAACTGATCGAATCAGATCAATTGGACATGGATAAAGATATAAGAACGTATTTGCCCACTTTCCCGGATAAAAATTTTGTGATAACGGCAAGGCACTTAGCGTCATCCACTTCAGGTATTAGGCACTATAATGAGAGTGACCCTGAGTTTAACACTAAGCACTATAATACTGTAATGGCGTCATTGGAAAACTTTCAAAATGATGATTTACTATTTGAACCTGGCAGTCAATATCTATACTCAAGTTATGGTTGGGTGCTTTTAAGTGCAGTGATGGAGAAGGCATCGGATACATCGTTCTTTACCCTGATGGAAAATACATGGAGTGAACTGGGAATGGGCAATACAACTTTTGATTATCCAGACAAAAGCGTTGATAACACCTCCAAATTCTACGTGTACGATAAGAAGAGAAAGCTTGCCCCCGCTGAAAATAGAAGCTTTATGTATGCCGGCGGAGGCTATTTATCAACCGCTAATGATTTAGTACAGATGGGCGATATGTTAATTAGCGATAAGTATGTAAACCAAGAAACACGAGAACTGTTGACCAGTACATGCCAACTTAACAATGGAACCAAAACCTATTACGGCTTGGGTTGGGAAACCGGTGTGAATCGGCTGGGAAGTAAAGTGGTCTTTCATAGTGGATCTTTGCCAACAAGCGTAGCCCATCTCATTATGTACCCCGAAGAAGAATTGGTCTTTGCCTATCTGGCCAATACGGGCGATCATGTTTTTTTTAATGCCAGGGAGGCACAAAGTATTGCCGAATTGTTTTTGGAAGAAAAGGAGTTCACGAAAACGCAAACAGAAAATCTATTGGGTTCATGGCAAATAGAAACAAGTTCATTACGAAATAAGGACACTAAGGGCATGTTGCAGCTTACGTTGGACAGCAATGCCATCATCTCTGGCTCACTTACATTTAAAAGAAGCAAAAAAAAGATAACATGTCCCATTACAGTTTCAACTATTAAAGGAGATAAAGTGCACTTAATAGCAGTTTCCCCAATGTTCATTGACTTGTATGTAACCCTAAAAGACAATGCATTTACAGGTTATTGGCTGCACGATTTTAATACAAAAGGGATACCGGAAAAAGATCCTTACTGGAAACCTAGAAAAATTGACGGAATTAAAATTGATCATTAACAACCCTAATTAAATAACATGAAACGTATAGTGACATTTCTAATATTCCTGCTTTGTAATGTAGCTACAGCTCAACACATCAAAGCGTTTTACTATGTGGAACCTTCCTCTAAAAATTTACCGGTATTTGTTCGAGGAAACTTAGATGATAAGACCATTCTATTGTATGTACAAGGGGGTGATGCAGAAAATGGAATCGATTTTGGACGTTCCAATTATCCGAAATGGAAAAGAACATTGGAAGAGCAAGTTGCCATTGCATATTTTGATCAAAGAGGTCTTAATAAACCACTAAAGAAAATAGATACTGCTAGCATAAATCAAATTCAAAACCTGAAGGATATCATAGCGATTGCGAAATCCTTGAAAGAAAGATTCAATGCCAGGATATATCTATTTGGTCACAGCAATGGGGGTAGGCATGTGCTGGAAACATTGGGTAGATACCCCCAAGAAAGTGCTTTTGTCGCAGGAGGTATAGCTTTTAATACGCCCATTACCACAGATTTTTCTTCAAAAAGGTACAATTACTACCGTCCACTATATCTCAAAAATTTAGCTCTGGAAAAAATGGCCCATAATATGAATACAAGCTATTGGGAAGAGGCATTTGAGTGGATGATGGATAGGGATTCTATCCACACGGCAGAAGATTCCAAGAGGTGGAATGCATATGTTGACTATGCTTTTGATCCGACCAAGCGTAAAATAGGTTTAGGTATGGTTTTCAAAACTGTTTTTGCTCGGCCCTATAACCCCATCAAGTACTTGAACAATAAGGACAATAAGTTTGTAGGTGATAAACTTTGGTATGCGGAAAAAAAGTTATGGGACGAAAATAAACAAACACCACTATGGGCTATTTTACCTAAGATCCAAAAGCCTATTTTATTGATTACCGGCAGATATGATGCGATATCAGTACCGGATGAAATGGAAGATGCCCATAAACTGATAGCGAATTCAAAACTTGAAATTATTCAAAATGCGGCACATGAGTCCTTTTTGGACCAGCCCGAGCAATTTCGAGAAGTTGTTATGAAATTCATTCAATCGAAGAAAAGTTGATTATTTACAAATGGAACAAAAAGTTTACTATTCATCACAAATACATCCAGATTATCACTAAATCCTTGCATTTATTAAAACAGTGCCATTTCATTTTTAGTAACTGTTACTGCCACAATGACAACCGATTAGAAAAAATCATCAAATAGAAACAATAAACTTTTCCATAATGAAATATGTAAAAATATTCACAGCTTTACTTCTTTTCATAGTTAGTATTAATAAATGCGAAGCCTATGAAAAACAAACAAACCCAGAATTTAAATTAGATTCAACCTATTTTTTCAAAGCAAACCCAAAAGAAGGCTTTAATTTTGGTTATTACATTTACCTTCCAAAAGGTTTAGATTTTAATAATATTAATACGTTACTAGTTGAATCCTCAAATACAGGAGCCAGTGATTCAATTTTCGATCATCTACGGAATGCTAAGCAAGCTGCCTCTAAAAGTTCTCTAGGAAACTATGTTTCTAGAAAATTAAAAACACCTTTATTAGTTCCTGTTTTTCCACGTTCTAAAACTAACTGGAAAATTTATACCCATGCTTTCGATAGCGACACATTTAATCAAAAGAACAATAATATTGAACGAATAGATTTACAGCTATTACATATGGTTAAAAATGCTAGAAAGGAACTGATTAAAATGGGAATTAATATTGATGACCGTTTTTTTATGACTGGTTTTTCTGCATCTGGCACATTTGCAAATCGTTTTTCTATGTTACATCCGGAAAAACTGAAAGCTGTTGCTGCTGGTGGGTTGAATGGCTTATTGATAGCGCCCAAAAATAAAATTGAAAATGATATACTAAAATTCCCAATTGGTATCGCCGATGTTTATAGTGTTACAGGCATAAAACCTAGTATTGATACGTTTAAAAAGCTTCCACAATTATGGTTTATGGGAGAACTTGATACAAATGACGCTGTTTTGTATGATGACGGGTATAGTATAACAGAAAGAGCTTTAGTTTATAAGGTCCTTGGTCAAGAAATGATGCCTACAAGATGGCATAATTCAATTGAGATTTATGAGAAAAGTGGCATTCCTGCAATTATGAAAACATACAAAAACATAGGTCATGGGACAGACAAAAAGATCAATGATGAAATTACAGAATTCTTTAGAAAACATCATTAACTGAAAAAATCAATTAAAAATAAGTTTATGAATTCTAAAATGTTAGTGCTGTTTTTAGGCCTTATCGCATTGATTGGATGTACTAAAACAATGAAAGCTGATTTTGTAGTTTCCAATGTCAATATCATTGATGTTGAAACAGGAAAAGTAAATAATGCCATGGATATTCTTATTGTGAACCATAAGATTGATAGCATCCTTCCGCACGATAACAACAGAAAATATGATGCCACAAAATTGATAGATTATTCCGGTAAATATATTTTACCTGGACTTTGGGACATGCACGTACATCTTTCTATGATAGGGGAGGAATCTATACCCCTATTTGTATTAAATGGCGTTACCGGTGTAAGAGATATGGGTGGAAACTGGCCAGAACTGAAAGCCTGGAGAAGCAAAGGCAATAGTTCTGAAGAGACTCGTTTTCCAAAGATTAAAACTGCAGGACCAATTTTAGAATCTCCTCGATTTTACGGGCTTTACAAACAAATCCTTGGTCCTGACTATGTTGAAGACCGAATAGCGATTGATACGGAAAACCAGGCGTATGCTGTTGTGGATTCGCTACATAAAGTCGGTGTAGATTTTATAAAAGTAAGAACTGTAAAATCACAGGAAATATTTAAAGCCATATCTGAAGCCTGCGCTAAATACGACCTACCATTTACCGGACATATTGATCAAAATATTGGAATTGAATTTGCTGTTGAGCAAAACATTAAGTCTATAGAGCATGATGTTTTCTTTCAAGCTTTAAAGGCCAATGAAAAAGAGGTCACAGATATACTCGTTGCCATCAAACAGAGCAAAACTTTTTTTTCACCGACGCTTTTAGCTACAAATCAATACAGGCTTAGGCCAAAATCAGAATTGATAGACTTGCTTAATGATACCTTAAATCAAAAACCTACCTATAGAAAATACCTGTCACCAACACTTATAGAGCAATGGAATATTCAATTTGCTATACAAGCTTTGGAGCAACCCGTACAATGGGATAGTCTCATCACACCTTTACGGTCTTTTGCAGAAAAAATTGCTGAAAATAGTGCAGTCATTTCAGGTACAGATTGTGGAGTAACGGGAATTATACCCGGAGCAGGATTACATGATGAACTTAGGTTATTAGTTGAAGAATTGGGTCTAAATCCATTAGATGCTGTCAAATCATCTACTATTAATGCTGTTGAAATTCTGGGATTACAAGATGAATATGGATTGATAAAACCAGGTTATTATGCAGATTTATTGATTCTAAACGAAAACCCTTTGAAAGATATTACCCAAACTTCAAACATTTACAGTGTGCTCAGAAATGGTGCCGTAATAGACCAAAATGATATAGAACAAGGCTTTGAACAAATAGCTGATAAAGTGGAGCAAAGCCGTAAGACCTACGAGAATAATACACTGAATTATCTCAATACTGTTTTAAAACAAATGAGTACCTCCTCAAGGTAAGACAAATCATTTAGTATAAAAGTTAATGCCATGAATAAAATAGTACAATATATAATTTTGCTGACAGGCTGTTTTTCCTTCAGCCAAACCGATAGCATCAACACCCAAAACCACAAACTAAAGTCTGAACAACTTTACTTAGGACAAAATACCTATGCGGTTTATTTTCAAAATGAATCCGGCACTACAAAGCAAAATTTTGAAATCTGGGATAGAAGAATTCAACAAAAACCTGACGGATCCTACACTTTGGATTGGACAAGACATGGTGTAAAAGATGTTTACAAGTATAGTATTCACGTCGATCAAAACTTTAAACCGATAACCGAAGAAATTATCAAAACTTCATTTGAAAAACGTCAGCCTGAAAAGACCTATTACAGCTTTGAACAAAACAGCATACATTCTCATGCAGACACTTTAAAACATAATGTTGAAGCCTTTAGCATGGAAGGTACAGGCTTAGCTTTCAATTGGGAATTAGACCTGGAAATTCTGAGCATGTTGCCTTTAAAAAAGCAGGAAAAATTTGTGCTTAATTTTTACCATCCCGGTTCTAAAACACCACCTCAATACTATGTATATGAAAAAGTGAGAGAAGAAGTTTTAGAGTTCAATGCTGTAAAATTCAACTGTTGGGTGCTGAAAATAGACCACAATGAAAAACAATGGAGCGAATTTTGGATAGATAAACAAACGTTCAAAGTTTTGCAAATGCGTGATTTTTTCTATGGAAGGTTTCGTTACAAAAAGTTGGTGATTTAAAAAGGGCCCTACTGTTTGGGGGTTGTTGAACAGATTTTTTTTGTTTTGTAACTCTCCCAAAATGGAGAATAACGGAAATCCAAATAGAAAGGCTTCTTATCAACAATGGCTATTAATCGGTTTGTACAAATATAAGATCTCCTTTTCTATAAAGCCTTGCCACAGCTACCGGTTTGTGCATATATTTCCGAAATATATTTTGGGAGATAATGAAAAACTGGTCCTGTAACTGTAAGGAACTAAATGGGGCAGGAAGGTCGAATTCTCTTGGAAGTAGATTCGTGGAAGGATATGTTTCGTGTTAAAATGTAAACATTTTTGTTTATATTTATTGTATGAACTCGTATGCTGAAAAATATCAGGGAATTCACCCGGGTCGGGTACTCAAGAGGGAGCTAAAAAAACGGTCCCTTAAACAACGTCCCTTTGCCATAGGGCTAGGGGAGCATCCGCAGACCCTCAATGCCATTATAAGGGGAAAGCGCGACTTGAACACGGCATTGGCCCTTAAGATTGAGGATAAGCTGGAATTGCAGGAAGGCAGTTTGGTTCTTTTACAGGCATTTTACGACATTAAAAAAGAGAAGGAAGGGATGCCTGGAAGGAAGCCTGATTTCTCGATTTTGCGTAAATCCTTGTTCTGGGATACGGATATCGAGAGCATCGATTGGGAAGGGCGTTACAAAGCGGTCATCCGTCGTGTTCTCGAACGTGGTAATGTCCAGGAGAAAAAGGAAATATCCCGATTTTACGGTCCAAAAAAAGTAGCCGCCGTGGCCAACTCTTTGAAAGAAAACCATTCTTCACCTTAGCGTTAAGGCCTTACAATGCTGTACTACAATACCGTAAATGATTTACTTAAAGATAGCCTTGTCAAATTGATGAGCACAAATGAATTTGGGGATTTTCGATTGGTGGGCGGAACTTCCCTTAGTCTGCAGGTGGGTCATCGGGAATCGGTGGATCTAGACCTTTTTACCGATAGTCCTTATGAATCCATTGATTTTGGGGTTATCGATACCTATTTGGACAACGAATTTGCATATGTGGATGACATTTGGGATTTGTTTCCTGGAATGGGAAAATCTTATCTCATCGGCATGGACAGGAACCATGCCATCAAGTTGGATGTATTTTACACTGACACATTTATTGCGCCCGTAAAGATTGAGGATGGAATTCGTATGGCCACCATTGAAGAAATCATTGCCATGAAACTGGACGTAATCCAACGGGAAGGACGAAAAAGGATTTTTGGGACCTTCACGAGCTCCTTCCCGATTATGGAATCGGAAATATGTTGGAGTTACATAAACAACGATACCCCTATGGTCACGATAGGGACTTGATTTTGACCAAATTTGTTTACGAGGAAAGCACTGGGAATTTATCAAGGAAGATTTTGAGGAAGCTGTAGGCGTATTTGAAAGCTGATGCCCCCCATTTTTTCAATAGGGTTCAAGTCAATCCTTTAATCAAATCGGTGAATTCAAAAAATATGGTTTGGGTGGGATGCCAGACATAGTATACCGCCCTCGCCGGATAAATTTGAGCACACCACAATTTAATACAAAAGTTTAACTTTCAAATCACTACAACCGAATATTGGGTGTCTCAATTTTTCCGTTTTTAGTAGTCTCAATCATCCGTTCCATCCACAAGTCCAATTAGTTGATTTACACTGCTCACATTCATTCGGCGTGGGTGGCTCAGTTTACCCGGCTAATCCAATTAATTCCCAATGTTCATTTTTAAATGAGGCTTCCGGAATTGGAGATTTTTATCACAAAAACAACATATGTCGATAAAAATACAAAATATCGACATATATTTGCATTATGTCGATATCATCGACATTGTTTTATCTATTTGTCGAAATCATGTACAATCCAAAAGAAGCATATAACGATTTACCCCTGTTGCCACCCATAAATGAGCTTGAAACCAAAAAGGTTCTGAAGCAAGGCATTTCTGCAACACGAGTATTGGCAGAGTTAAAGGGAAGGGCCAATGAAATTCCAAATCAGTCAATGCTGGTCAATGCTATTACCTTACAAGAGGCCAAGGATAGTTCCGAGATTGAAAACATAGTTACCACCCAAGACAACTTATATCAGGCTTTTACCGCCAACACAAATATTACCGATGCCCAAACAAAGGAAGTTTTGAGATATAGACAGGCCTTATGGGAAGGGTATAACAATCTGGGCAAGCGTCCCCTGTCGACCAATACTTTTATTTCAATTGTACAGACCATTAAAGAAAACAGTGCAGGTATACGAAAAACAACAGGAACCAGTATTACAAACAACGGTAAAACAATCTATACTCCTCCGGAGGGCGAAAAAATAATCAGGGATTTACTTAAAAATTTAGAGGATTTTATACACGCAGATGATGGATTGGATGATTTGGTAAGATTGGCTGTCATGCACTACCAGTTTGAAGCTATACACCCTTTTCCAGACGGGAATGGCAGGACGGGCCGTGTTCTGAACATCCTTTACTTGGTAGAAAAAGGACTGTTGGATGCGCCTATTCTATATTTGAGCAAATATATCATCGACAATAAGAACAAGTATTACAAAAATCTTAGAAGGGTCACCGAAAATCATGATTGGGAGGAATGGATATTGTTCATGTTGAAGGGGATTGAAGAAACAGCTGTTTATACGTTGGATAAAATAAACACCATAAATGTACTAATGCAGGAAACCATTTCATTTGCAAAGGAAAAATTGCCTGCTCGGGTCTATTCCAAAGAACTTATCGAGTTATTGTTTGAGCAACCTTACTGTAAGGTAAAGTTCATTGTGGACAAAGGCATAGCAAAAAGACAGACCGCAGCTGAATATTTGCAGGAATTGGAAAAAATTGGTGTTCTGAAATCCCAAAAAGTAGGTGTGGAGAATTTGTTCTTAAATGTGAACCTATTTGAAATTTTAAGGGAATAATCCTATAGGAAGACTTGAATGCACCATTACAATCCACGAATGACAAAAATCGTACAATCACTTTTGTTTGTCAAATAAATGCCTAAATTATTGGTGTAAAACTCCCATAAGTTTTACCTCTGAATGTGCCGATTTGAACACGGTTCAGGGTTCGGTCAACCAGTCTGGGTTAGCGGTATAAAAAAATGAAAATCAACTATAATACTTTTAACGGGATGTGTCTGCCACTATGATAAGCCATGTTTATTGGTTATACTACTTCCCTCTTTTGCAAGAATTCCTTTCAAGGCTGCCATATCCTCACTCACCTTTCTATCAATAATCTTGGCATAATGTTGAGTAGTGCGAAGATTTTTATGTCCCAGCATTTGCCCCACTGTTTCTATGGGTACTCCATTGGACAAGGTCACGGTAGTAGCAAAAGTATGTCTGGCCAAATGGGTGGTGAGATTCTTTTTTATGCCACATAGGTCAGCAATTTCTTTTAAATAGGCATTGGACTTCTGGTTGCTCAAAACAGGAAGCACACAATCTTCATTCATGACTTTAGGGTGTTCTTTGTATTTTTTGATAATAGCCAATGCGGTTGGGAGTAGGGGAATACCCAATCTGGATTTTGTCTTGGTACGCTTGGACTTAATCCATAGGGTTCCATCAATATGGGTAACGATATTATCAGGATGCAGCTTTTGCACATCAATGTAGGATAGTCCAGTATAACAACAGAAGACAAACATATCCCGTACAACATTAAGACGTTCGCCCCTGATTTTCTTGTCAACCAAGGCTTGTAGTTCTTCCTTGGACAAGAACTCCCTTTCCACAGTTTTGAATTGTACTTTGTAGTTGAAGAAGGGATCCTTATTGATCCATTCATGGGCTACGGCCATTCGAATGATTTTCTTGAAATTGTTTATGTACTTTAAAGCGGAATTATGGTTACATTTTTTAACTGTCTTCAAAAAGAATTCAAAACCCTTTATGAATTTTAAATCAACATCCCTGACGGGAATATCCGATTTACCTGATTCGGTTTTGATAAATTCGGCAACGTGGTTTCTTGTGGTATTATATCGCTTGTAAGTACCTAGTGCAAATTCAATATCAATCAGCTTCTTCATTTGTTGGTTATGCTCATCAAAGAGCTCCAAGAGCATTTTAAGTTTTTCACCTTTGCCCAAATACAAATTTTTCACATCTGATGAGGTGAAGGGTTTGTTGTCCTCTACAAGTTGACGGTGGATTCTATTTATTTTACTTCTAACAGTATCCAAATACTGGTTCAATTCATTTGCTTCAAAGTTCGTTCCCTTCATTTTCCCCATCCTAGCACTCCATTTTTGTGGGTCAACTTTTCGTGAAACGCTTAATTCGCTTCGTTGTCCATTTACCGTTAAACGTAGGTATATAGGGACTTTTACGTCTTTTTCAAAATGTTTTCCTTTAAGATAAAATAGCTGTGAGAAAGAATGGCTCATTTTTGGTCTCTTTTTTAACAGAAATAAAGATATAAAAAAGAAAAATACCATTTTTATATTTAACACAAAATCAATTGATTACAAGGAAATCGGTGAGTGTTTTTTGATTTAAAATATACTCACCGAATAAGTCACTTTTTTAATGCTATTATTTGATATCAAATGAAACTAAATAAAACAAAAAAACCTGTAAATCAGTATTTTACAGGTTTGCTGTTGTGTTTTGATGGTGTTCTAGTGGAGCCGGAGGGATTCGAACCCTCGTCCAAACAAGCAATAACCATGCTTTCTACATGCTTAGTATCTGCTTAATTTTCGATGCATACCTGACCAGATACGGCCTAATATACACTTAGCTTCTTTAGGTTTTAGAGGTGTCGCCAAAGCGAACGGACACCCTTGTGTTGACTTTTTTGGTGCTCCTAAACGAATCGCCGTCAACAAGGGCTATTCAGGAACATCTCGCTTCCCTACCTTGTAGGGACGAGGCACATCCTACTATAATTCAGATTATGCGGCAAGAGCGTAATTATTTTCGCCAATTAAAAGTGTGAAACATGAGATTTACGAGCTATATCCCAGCGCTCGACATGCTTACATCGCCATTGGTCTTGCTGTCAAAACCGGTCGGCCCCATAATGTCATTCCTGCGAAGGCAGGAATCTCTCACTTTTTTATCAAAGAACGCTTTTCGCAATACGGGCGTTACCAAAACATTGCTTCGCAACATTTCGGTCGGGCTATCGGCCGTACAAGGTACCTGCCTCTATCCCTAACGCAAATTTTGGTTTGTAAACCACCTTTGTCACATTGAGCGCAGTCGAAATGCCTAACGCGGTCGGCAAAGGTAACTTATATCCATCAAACAATAAAAAGTTTGCTTACCCTGCCTATTACTCTTATTTTGGTCAACAATTATACCAAAATCATATATGAAGTTCGGAATCATCAGGGAACGTAAAAATCCGCCCGATCGCAGGGTAGTGCTATCCCCAGAAGCATGCCAAAATGTCCTTTCCACATATCCGGAAGCCCAAATTTTGGTCGAATCATCACCTATTCGGGTATTTTCAGACCAAGAATATGCCGATAAAGGCCTAAATGTGGTCAAGGATGTGGGGACATGTGAAGTACTCCTCGGTGTCAAGGAAGTACCTATCGATGCATTGATTCCCCATAAAAAATACTTTTTCTTTTCCCATACCATTAAAAAACAACCCTATAACCGCGAACTCCTTCAAGCCATTTTGGAGAAGAACATCGAATTGTACGATCACGAAGTGATAACGAACCAAAAAGGGAGTAGACTTGTGGCCTTTGGCAGATATGCTGGCATCGTAGGTGCCTACAATGGATTCAGGGCGTACGGTCTTAAATACGATTTGTTTCAATTGCCCAAGGCCGAGTCACTTCTGGACCAACAGGCACTTATCGTCGAATTGAAAAAGATAGAACTTCCCAGCATCAAAATATTGCTGACAGGTAAAGGGAGAGTGGGCAATGGCGCGAAGGAAATGCTCGATGCCATGGGGGTAAAGCAAGTGGCTCCTGGCGAATACTTATCCGACACATTCAACGAACCTGTCTATTGCCAAATAGATGTGTCCCATTACACCAAACGTAAAGATGGAACCAAAGGCAGTAAAGCCGATTTTTTCCAAAACCCAAAATTATACGAATCCGACTTTTTCCGCTTTGCCAAGGTGACCGATTTTTATATAGCAGGTCATTTTTATGGGGATGGAGCCCCTTATTTATATACTCGTGAGGATGCTAAGCACCCCGATTTTAACATAAAAGTAGTGGCCGATATCAGTTGCGATATCGATGGTCCTGTGGCTTCAACCATTCGCCCGTCTACCATAGCAGAACCCATTTATGGGTACGACCCCTTATCCGAAACGGAAACCGACTTTAAGAATGAAAGTGCCATTGCCGTAATGGCCGTGGACAACTTGCCTTGTGAATTGCCCCGAGATGCAAGCGTAGGTTTTGGAGAAGCATTTTCCAAGCATGTAATTCCGTCCTTCTTTAACAACGATAAGGATGGGATTCTCGATCGGGCCCGCATGACCCAAAATGGAAAGCTCACCCCTCGGTATGCCTATCTTCAAGATTATGTTGACGGAAAAGAATAGCCTTTTAGCCAAAAATACCTTCCAGAGGTTGGTAATGCATTGCTTTTTAGTATATTGTATGTCCTAATCCTTAAAAGCCTGTGACGTTCAATTGGGTGTTTTCTGGAGATGACAATCCAGCAATGCAAAGAATCTGTATCGATTTGGAATACAGCCTCAGACCTAGAATCATGCGATTCCTGTTGTCCCGATTGGATGTTGATACAGACTTTTCCTGTTTTCACTTTAATGTTGATGTGGACAAAAAATGGGTGTCTATCTCAGATAAAACCCCAAAAGAGTACGTCAGCAAAATATTGACAGGCTTTGACCAGGTAATCAACGGGTCCTCTTTTTCCTCTGTAGCTTAAACTATTCCTCCAATCTAATATCCCAAGTAACGATCGGATGCTCTTTGGGAGCAGTATAAGCCCCTAATGCTTTGAGCTTTATTTTTAGGTCGGCCTTTTTTTCCAGCGTTTTGATCTGTAGGGTTTTGGTGCTCCCGGCCGGTACTGTAAAAACCGGCGAACTGGAATAGAAGGTGTAAGGCATTTGGTTTTCGAATATCAAATCGCTGCTGGTCACATTTTTTAAGGTAATCCCTAAAATGGAAGTGTTGTCAATGTATTTGGCTTCTTCAAATTGTAATGAAGCATTGAGTAAAGGAACCAGATTTTCTTCTTTTCCAACCAAAAGCGAATTAAAAACAGCGACCGTTCTTCCTGCAAATAAGGCTTCTTTTAAGGATTCAATAGACCTTTCTTTGGCAAAAACCAAGGTTATGGGGCGGTCGTGCCCCTTTTCTACATAATCCCAATCAATAAGGCCATGTATATCGCTGGTGCCCATAATGGTCAAATTATTTTCAAGGGCTAGGGCTAATGATTCTTCGGCATAATCCCCGGTGTTGATGACCTCAATACCGTGCAACTCTCCCTTTTTAATCCGCTCTTTTTGAAAATCGCTTAAAACAGGGTTTCCACTTGGCGATTGGGCATACCATGCGGGATGGTTCCAAAATACAAAGGCATCTTGCTTTTTGGCCTCTGCAAACGATTCTTCGGCCTCGTCTTTTAAAAGTTTGTTGGCATCTGCTATAAAAATGGCATTGCTATGCCCCATGGGTGCCTGGCGGGTAATTTCGGACCCATGAACAATTAGCAGATCATGGTCTTTGGCCTCATTAAGTGCAATTTCGTACGATCTGTTCCTATTGGGGTGGGGAATATCTGCTGCGTGGGGCTGGTATTCAAGGTGTTCGGTAAGCGAAATCACATCCAAATTATCCCGAAGGGCTTCCATTACCCTAATATTGGGCCAAACATTGCCATCTGAAAAAACAGTGTGCTGGTGCAAGTCTGTCTTTAAGGTTTTGTATCCAGGTACATCAGGAAAAACAAGGGTTCTGGAACTTTGGTGCGAATGCTCTTGTGCAAATAGAGTGGAGGTTACGAGAAATAAGGCAAAAAAAGCTTGGAATTTCATGTTGATGGTTTTGTCAAAACTATAAAACTATATAATATGCTTCAATCGCAAGAAGTATATTTTACAAACTGTTAACCTGAGGGTAAAGTAGTTACATGTTTTTTGGTATTGGTGGTATTGTTCGGAAATCACAATTAATAAATATTTAAGGTTTCCAAAAGTGGAAATAAGTAAAATCCTCACTAGGTTTGTCGGTTGTAAAAATTGGTATTCCTTGCATAAAGATTTGATCATAGCAATACTGTGGAGCCTATCTCCTTTTGGGGAGGCCAAAGTTGGCATACCCTATGGCATGTACCAAGGGGTGAACGAGTATATGGTTTTTATAGCCTGTTTTTTGGCCAATGTATTGGTGTTCCCTATTATGATGTTTTTTTTGGAGCACATCAATCGGTATTTGATCAGATGGCGATTCTATAAGAAATCTGCTGTTTATGTGGGCCAAAGGGCCAAGAAAGGGTCTGGAAAAAAGGTACAGCGGTTTGGTTTTTTGGGTATTGTCCTGTTCGTGATGATTCCTTTGCCTGGCACAGGGGTGTATGCGGGCAGTATAGCGGCGTACCTTTTCAAAATGAAAAAACGGGAGGCCTTTGCAGCCAATACCATAGGAATCTTCTTTTCCTCTGTAATTGTTTGGGTTACCACTTTATTGTCCTTGGAAGGAGTTAAATAACATGGCAATCAAAGTATTTTTAGATTTTTTAATACACCAATATGCTTCGATTTGTTTATTTTGCTTCCGATCAATGAAGTTTCTTTAACCATAAAACACATATATGGCTTCAGGTTTTTTTGCTGTTTTGGATGATATTTCTGCACTTATGGACGATGTGGCAACGATGAGTAAAGTTGCTACAAAAAAAACAGCAGGCATTTTGGGTGATGATTTGGCGGTAAACGCCGAAAAAGCGACTGGTTTTTTGTCCAACAGGGAAATTCCGGTGCTTTGGGCCATAACCAAAGGCTCTTTTCTGAATAAGTTAATTATTTTGCCCATCGCATTTTTATTGAGTGCCTATCTCCCCACAGCAATTACAATCATACTTATTTTAGGAGGGGTGTACCTTGCGTATGAAGGAGCGGAGAAAATATATGAGTACTTTTTTCATCGTAAGGAGGAAGGCCATGCAGAAGACCCTATTGATATTCCAGAAGAGGAATTGCCCGAACTGGAGCAAAAAAAAATAAAGCAGGCCATTGTTACCGATTTTATCCTTTCCATTGAAATTGTCATCATTGCATTGAGCACCGTGGTCAACGAAACGCTGACCATTCGAATTGCAACCGTTTCCGTGGTGGCACTGTTGGCCACCGTTGGTGTGTATGGCGTTGTGGCCTTGATCGTTCGGATGGACGATTATGGGTACAGACTTATTCGTCTCAATGACCGTGACGATAGTTTCTCTGACAAAGTGGGCGGGGTATTGGTGAATGCACTGCCCCATATCATAAAGGGCCTTTCTATTGTGGGTACCCTGGCCCTGCTATTGGTGTCTGGGGGAATATTCAATCACAACATAGATTATCTTCATCATCTGTTTCCTGGTATCCCCAGTTTATTGAAAGATTTTCTGGTTGGGCTGGTCATAGGTTTTGTAGCTGTTTTTTTAATGAAATTGGTAAAAAAACTATTCAAAAGCAAATAGGATACCGCTACGGAAATTGTATATGAACCCAGCAGAAGATTACATTCTTAATCAACCCGAACCGTTCAAAAGCATTTTGATCCAATTACAAGTGTTGGTAGAAACCACAGTGCCCGAGGTAAGGCTGGACTTCAAATATAGGTTGCCATTCTATTACTTGAACGATAAACCCTTCTGTTACTTCAACGCCTCCCGAAAAAAAGGCTATGTGGATATGTGCCTTTGGAATTCGGCACACCTTACCGTCCATTTGGATAAATTGGTGACCGATGGCAGAAAAGTAATGAAGTCCCTACGGTATTTTAATATGGACGAAATTGACGGCAAGATTGTTGTTGAACTATTACAAGAAGCCAAATCCGTTAACCACAAAGGATTTTACAAGAGCTAGCTTTTGCTCGGAACCAGTTCGGACCTTTTGGTTGTCAGTTTAAAGAAGGCAATCCAAAGGGAAACAATACCTAAAAGCAACCATAGCAGATCCACCAAAAGAATTTGCTGATGTCCATTTTGATAGGCTGTCCATAACCAATTTCCCGTGGCAATTCCGTTAGCGATCGGAACCAATAAACCCAAAATTCCTCCTGAAATCAATGTCCATTTGTTGGTGAAGGCGATATCCTTTTTAAGGATAAAGAACACCGTGGCCACCAACCAGATGGGGAAATACGTTTGGTAGAGAAAACCCATATTCACTTCTGGTGGAAACTTTACAATAATGAATTCCAAAGCGGTAACGGGAAGCAAGCTAAGGCATATCGCCATATACCAATTGGCAACTTGTTTATTGAACTTACGACGCTTTTCCGGGATGTTCTTTTTGTCCCGTGCCACTAACCATATCATAATTCCTGAGAGTATAACAAAGCACGATACCAACCCAAGAATAAAAGACATTACACGTAACCCATAACCGGCGTAATCGCCAAAATGTAGGCGGAACATCATGTTTTTTACCCCATCCAAGTACGAATTGTTGGTGGTGGGTACCTTTTCTTGGGCAATAGAGCCATCTGCTACTTTATAAATACGATATCCCAAACCATTCAGTTTGGTTTTGTAACCAAGATATCCGCTGATGGCGGCATGCATATTTTTGTCTCCGTAGTTAAAAATGTGGGTTTCCGTCACTCTAAAATCGCCCCAATCTGCCTTCATTTCATCCACATATTGGTCTAAATTGATGGTGTTGGCCAATTTTTCGTTCTGAAATTCGTAAACTGGATGGTTGTATTCCAGGTCTTCGTACAATTTGTTCTGGTCTCCATCATATAGTCCCATCACAACCGGAAGAATCAAAATACCTTTGAGCAAAAAGAAAGCTCCGGTAACCGCATATACGAACTGAAACGGGAACCCTATCACTCCCAAGGCTGTATGGGCATCGGTCCACATGGTTTTGAGCTTGGCCCAAGGTCGGAAGGTGTAAAATTTGGAAACGATCTTGTTCCAATGTACCAAAATTCCCGTGATGATGGCAAATAGAAAGAAGAATGCCACCAACCCCGACAAATATCTCCCGTAGGGGTAGGGGATTTGATCTAAAAAGTGCAGGCGGTACAGGAATTCCCCCAAATGATAGTTGTCCGCATAGGTTTCCGTTTTGGTTTTGGCAACGGGATCCAAATAAAAGAATACAGGAGCCCGATCATCTTCCGAAGCCAACGAATCTTTGGATGCACCTAGGTTAACAGAAATACTTCTCTCGTTGTAATAATGGCGTAGTTCCACATCACGACCGTACAGGTTATATGCTTCGGAAAGATCATTAAGGTGACCGTCGATGTCACTGGGCAAGGCATCTTCTTGGCTTACGGTGTGCCCACGTTGCCAATTGGCGATCTCGTCCCTAAAAAAGGAAAAAGAACCTGTAAAGAAAATTACATAAAGTGCAACGCTGATTACAATACCGCTTACGGTATGTGTGTGGAACAATATATTGTAGATACGGTTTCCCATAGTTTTATATAATCGGGTTGGTTTGGTTTCCGAAATAGCATGCGACGCCGAGTACTATACTGGCCAAAAGATAAATGCCCCAAACTTTCCAGCCATTTTTGCCCATAAAGGCAACTACCATTAAAACCGCCCATAAAACAAAGGCCGAAAATGTACTGGTAATGATCACGGCTACATGGTTGAACCAACTGGCCAAAGCCATGTGAAACATAATCGCAACAATAAATCCACCAAATATGGCGGCGGATATTTTGGCAAATCGTTGCCATGGTGATGGAGTCAGGTATTTTTTATTGGCGGGCATAGTTTAAAACAATAGCGTTTCGAATAGTATGAAGCATAAAAACAGGATGCCCAAAAAGCGATAATTCAACAACTTCAAGGGTGCCAAGAGTATCACCAAACTGGCAACCGTCATCAAAAGGATAAAAAAGGTGAACGTGCCCGAACCAATGCCCCAGTAAAAACAGCTAAGCCCCAATGATAAGATCATTAGGGCCAAACTGGCATATTGAGATGCTCTTTTATGTGTGCCAGTCCATTTCTCCAAACCTAGTGTATCTACGGCAGCCATTTTTTGGGATGTGCAGTACAGTAGATAAAAAGCTAGAAAAGTGAGAAAGCTAATCCCGGTGGCCATAGGTTATCGTTTTATACAATAAGTGGCGCAGTGCCAAATAAATTCGTAGTCATCACCATTATAAGTGCCTGGAATTTCTTCCTTGGTCGTGGTTTCCACGATGTATTTGGTGTTCCATGGCAGGGCAAAGGAAACCTCTCCATTGTCGTCGGTGTACAATGTTTTGGACCAAAGGTCGGAAACATAGACCTTAAGTTCGTTTTTGGCCAATGGCTTTCCTTTGTACACTACTTGAAGCTTGATTTCCTCCCCATCATTTTCCAATTGCTTCACTACAATTCCTTCAGGATTTGCGGTTTTTGTGTCACCATCTGTTCCTACTAGAACCTTGGCCGTTGAATGATAGTGTGTCTTGAAAATGCCGAAGTCGTATTCGGTATAATCAATCACATCAATCTCATTGTTGTTCAATGCGATGGTGTACACGCCGTTTTGTGATGGTGTAAAGCTGGCAAGGTAATGGTCTTCCTTAGCTTCGGTGCTCAATTCAGTTTTTGTGCCATCCGGAGCAATGACCCATAATGTGAATTTTGAAACCAAGGGAAAAGCTTCTCCCTTCACTTTTTCAATCACACCATAGGTGTATTCGCCATAATGTACACGGATTTCTTGTTTTTGACCAAGTTTTCCGTTGCCGTTGGTCTCAATCCACAGGTAATGTGCGGAGGCCGACAATACGGGCAAAGTGATGAGTAATAGGGTTGCGATTAGTTTTTTCATCTTGTTTTTTTAAAATTTATAAGTGAAGTTGGCAGAAACACTTCTCAAGTTTTGCGGACTGATGGTGGACCAACCTTTATAATAGTCCTTGTTGGCTATGTTGTCCAACTTCAAAGTGATTCTGAAATCCCTTGCATCGTAAAAGGTTGATGCATTTAGAATGGTGTACTCATCAATGGCGAACGTACCATTGGATCTATTGAAGATTTTGTTCTCGCTGGCGTAGTTACCTCCAAATCCAAGGCCAAAGTTTTCCAATGTGCCTTGTGTAAATCGGTAGCTGGCCCAAATATTGGCCAAGTTCATGGGGCCTGCGCTTTCTGATCTAAAACCGGTAAAGCTGGCGTCTCCCTCTACTAATTTGCTGTCGTTGTAGCTGTATCCCGCCACAATGTTCAATCCATCAATGGGAGAGGCAGTTATGCTGGCCTCAAAACCTTTACTGGTCTGTTCTCCATCTTGAGTATAGAAATAGTTGTCGGCATCGGTATCGATTCGTTGTGCCATATCACTCACGCTAATATCGTAGTAGCTGAAAGTTGCGGAAAGCCTATCGTTGAACAAGTTCAACTTGGTACCCATCTCAAACTGGTTGGCGTGCTCTGGGTTCAAAGCTCTCACGGATGTATTTCCATTTGATAATTCAGTAACAGGGGCCACGTTGCTGAACCCGTTCATATAATTCGCAAAAAAGGATACTTTGTTTAAAATAGGCTGATAAACCAATCCGAACTTTGGTGAAAAGGCGGTCTGATTGTACCCGTCATTGGAAAAACGGTCCACACGCAAACTGGCCATTGCGGACAATTCTGGCAATAGATTGATCACGTTGGAGGCATAGGCACTGAAAATTTCCTGTTCAGCCTCGCTAAATTGTGCTCCCGGATTGGCCAAAGTTGCTATCCCTGCGTCGGCACCTGCCTGTGTCAACACACCGGAATCGTACAAACCTGTTCCCATGGGAGTGCCAAAAGCATTGTGAAGAGCTGGAACCACCGCTTGGAATTCATCTACATTTCTTCCTACGTAGACAAAACCTTGGTTCCCATAGCCCGTACTGTTGTTGATGGTTCTGGTTTTAAGGTAATCCAATCCTACGACCAAACGGTTGCGCATGGTTCCGATAGTAAAATCTCCGATAAAGTTTTGTTGGATGTCGGTTCCCAACGTCTCGGAATTTTGGTTGCTTGTGTAGCGTGCCAAAATAATACCATCGGAAATAGGGTTTTCTGAAAGACCTTCTGCCGTTGTGGTTACCTCGTACAAGTAAGAGTAGTATCCGTCTGACTTTGCATTGGATCTAGAGATTACGGTTTGGGAGGTCCAAGAATCACTCAAAATATAGTTCATCTGGCCTTGTAAACTGTAGGTAGGTGTATCGATATACAAATCGTTACTGGTATAGGAACGTTTAAAGTCATAACCCAATTCATCCAAGTTGGTTACACGAAGTGGTGCGCCACGATCTAGGAACAACATGGTTTGATTGGTGCTCCTACCATTATAAAATTCAGTGTTTATGTTGAACGAAAGTCTGTCACTTGCTTGAAATGCCAATGATGGTGCAAAAAAGAAAGACTTTCTAAATCCGGCATCCTGATAGCTGTTTTGGGTATGGTAAGCAGTATTAACGCGTAGTGCAATATTGTTTTGGTCGCCCAAAGTGGTGTTTACATCTGCACTCACTCGGTTCAATCCGTAGCTACCTGAAGTGTAAGAGATATTTCCTCCAAAACCGTAATATGGTTTTTTGGTGTTGATGTTGATCAAACCACCGTAAGAAATCAGGCTGCTTCCGTACAAAGTACCGGATGGACCTTTAATTACTTCGATGGATTCAATATTTGCTGGATCTGGGCTGCCGTTGGTTAAACCGGGCAAGCCGTTGATCATTGTGGGCTGCACCGCAAAACCACGCAATGAAAAATAACCAGCGCCGTCGCTTCCTCTTCCCGTAGATTCCCAAAGCTTATCTATTCCAGGTGCATTTTTAAGGGCGTCATCAAAATTCGTAACGACCTGGTCTTGCAACAGTTCCGTTGAGATGGAATTGTAAACCTGAGGGTTTTCGATGTCTTTGAGGGGCATTTTTGACACATAGACACTTGCTTTGCGAGAGAATTTGTTGGTTTGATTCCCCTCGACTATAACCTCATTGAGCTGTTCTTGCCTTTCCACCAAATTAATGGTCTGTATGTTGGTAGTTTGATTAGCGTAAACAGTTACGGTTTTGTTCTGTGTGCCAAAACCTACCATCGAAAACGTTAAGGTGTAGGAGCCAGGGGCAAGGTTTGAAATTTCGTATTCCCCGGAATAGTCCGTATTTGTACCTAAGCTGGTGTTGGACACTGCAATATTGACATTGCCAAGTGGGTTGTTTCTTTGATCGGTTACTTTTCCTTTTAAGTTTCCAGTTTGTGCTTGAGAAGTGAAAAAAGCAGCGAAACTAAGAATGAGTAATATATGTTTCATTTTATTTGTAATTGGTCTAAATAAGTTTGAGCTGCAAATGTATGTTCCACTGCTAAATCAAGCAAAAAATATTTAGACTAATTATAAATAAAGTTTTTGTAAGTGATTTAAATTGTTGATTTTCAAAGTTATGAAATCAAAATTTTAACAATTTAAAGCGTGGTTATAGTGAATTGATGGTCTTTCGGATGGCGGTCAAATCCGTGAGAAGTTTCTCCAACAAACTTAAATCCAACATATTGGCGCCATCACTTTTGGCATTTGAAGGGTCAAAATGCGTCTCCATAAAAATACCGTCAACACCAGCGGCAATTCCTGCTCGTGCCATAGTTCCGATCAACGCAGGTCTACCGCCTGTAACTCCCGAAGATTGGTTGGGTTGTTGTAAGGAATGTGTAACGTCCAGTACCACCGGGGCGTATTGTTTCATGGTGGGCACACCACGAAAATCCACGATCATGTCTTGGTATCCGAACATGGTTCCGCGATCGGTGATCCAAACCTGTTCATTGCCGGAATCCGTTACTTTTTTTACGGCGTGTTGCATGCTTTCAGGGCTCATAAACTGACCCTTTTTCAAGTTGACCACTTTGCCTGTTTCGGCAGCAGCTACCACTAAATCCGTTTGTCTCACCAAAAAGGCAGGGATTTGGAGTACATCCACATATTCTGCGGCCATTGTGGCATCAGAAATTTCATGGATGTCTGTAATCGTAGGAACTTCGAAGGTTTCAGAAACCTTTCTCAAGATCTTAAGAGCCTTTTCATCGCCAATTCCAGTAAAAGAATCAATCCGGCTTCGGTTCGCCTTTTTAAAACTCCCTTTAAAAACATACGGAATGTTCAGTTTGTCCGTAATACCGACCACTTTTTCAGCAATTTGCATGGCCATATCTTCTCCCTCAATGGCGCAGGGGCCTGCCAGCAAGAAAAAATTATCGCTGTCCGTGTGTTTTATCTGTGGAATTTTGGTGATGTCCATTTCTTAAAGTTTGCACAAATATAATATTAAACGATGGTATCCTTTTTAGATTTATCTACATAAACCATCAACCATGAAGTTTAAATTCGTTTTTATTATCCTATGTTTTATTTCTTCTTTTTCCCATGCCCAATGGCAGGAAAGGGGCAATACTTTTGATTTGGCACACTTGGAACGCCATCAATTTAAATTGAATTTGTTGAGCCCGGGATTTACCTATGAATTAGGTCTTTTTAAAAACCAGAGTATTTCCACCAACTTGGGTTTGGCAACCGCCACGTACGAAGAGGGTTATGTTTTTGGGCTGGCATCCAACAACCGCTATAGGTATTACCATAATTTTGATAGGAGGGAGCGGCTCAACAAAAACACCGCTGGCAATTCGGGAAACTATATTGCCGCGGCTCAGGCCATTTTCTTTTCGCAACTACGAATTTCCACGGATGTAGAAGGCCCGGACGATTTTAATCTCGGTTTTTACGGAATGGTTTACGGTATTCAGCGAACCTATAAAAAAGGCTTTAATTTTAATCTGGAACTTGGCGCAGGATTTTACAAAGGAGATGGTGTGCCCGATGGCTATGGGCCCCTAATCAACTTTACTTTTGGCTGGGTAGCTACCAAAAGAAAGAAAAAAGATTCATACTTTGATTAAATTAAGCCATATAAACATACTATTTTGATGAAGTTGGGGTTATACTATTACCAAATTAACCTACAATGCGTCGCTTACTACTTTTGGCATTCCTGTCATCTGGATTTTTTATGCATGCCCAATACGGTACAAACTGCGAAATCCGTCAGTTTAAGCTCAATGCCATCAATCCTGGTGTCGAGTACGAAATGGCCCTGGGCGTAAACAGTACTTTGGATATTCGGGTGGCGTACCAAGCGGCTTTGGAACCTGCCAGCTCACAACCGTTGGAAGATTTCGATTTTTTCCCCGCCATAACCATTCAGAACAGATATTACCACAACTTAAATAGTAGAGAAAGGCGCAGAAGATCCATTTATGGAAATTCGGGAAATTATATTGCACCAACTGCGGCCATCTTTTCTCCAGGAGACCGTTTGATGGAGGGGCAAATAGTGGATGGTATTCACGGCTACGGCGGACTGGTTTATGGGGTTCAGCGTAGTTATGATTCGGGGTTTAGTTTCTCTATAGATGCGGGTGCAGGTTATTACGTAGGCCCCTTTAAAGGAACCATTCAACCCGTGGTGAACCTGAGTATTGGTTGGATTATCAGCGAAAAACGCTGGTGTGTTGGTTTGTAGAGTTGTTTCGGTATGGTATTTGATTCAACCAGAAACAATTTAAACTAACCATTTATGAAAACTATTTCTTCTTTAATTTTATTGTTATCTATCGGAGTCACTGCAATCGCTCAATCTGGAAAGAATGTTGAGAATCATCAACTTACCCTAAATGTACTGCTGCCAGGCATTATTTACGAACAAGGACTTTCTCAAAATTCGACTATTGTGGCAGAGGCCACCATGGGTTTTGCGTACCGGGAATCAGACTTTTTGGAAAGTGGATTTGGAATATACCCCATCGGGAGGCTACAATACCGGCATTACTATAATTTTGCTAGACGACTGGCAAAAGGAAAAAACATTGCCGGTAATACGGGAAACTATATTGCTCCCACCATCGCCATACAAGGAGGTAAGGCAATAATCGGGGATTTGGACCATGTTTCCGATTACTTTGGAGCTATAGGTGCTGTTTATGGCTTACAGCGTACAGGTCAGAAAGGACTGCAATTTCGATTCGAGGTTGGCCCCGGTTATTTCTTTGATGAATTTGAAAGCAACTTCGGTATTTTTCTTGCCTTAAAGCTCGGCTGGGTTGTGAGCAGGGGATAGAATTTCGGAACTCCCACTAAATCAATAAGATAAAAATAACATTAAGGTGTGTTGCACAACAAAAAATAGCAGTATCTTTGCGGGCTTAAAATTTAGGTTATGTCCAAAATCAAAAACATTGCTATCATTGCGCACGTAGACCACGGTAAGACTACCTTGGTCGATAAAATTATGTACCATTGCCAGTTGTTCCGAGATAACGAGAACAAAGGCGACCTGATATTGGACAACAACGACCTGGAACGGGAACGCGGCATTACCATCGTTTCCAAGAACGTTTCCGTTGTTTACAAAGACACTAAAATCAATATTATAGATACCCCTGGTCACGCCGATTTTGGTGGAGAGGTCGAGCGTGTTTTGAACATGGCCGATGGGGTTTTGTTGCTGGTAGATGCCTTCGAAGGCCCAATGCCACAGACCCGTTTTGTGCTTCAAAAAGCGATTGACCTTGGTCTGAAGCCCTGCGTGGTAATCAACAAAGTAGATAAAGAAAACTGTACCCCGGAGGAAGTGCACGAAAAAGTGTTCGATTTGATGTTTGAATTGGGTGCAGAAGAATGGCAATTGGACTTCCCAACTGTTTATGGTTCCGCCAAGAACAACTGGATGGGCGAGGATTGGAAAGAGCCTACCGAAAGCATTGAGCCATTGTTGGATATGGTCATCGAGCATGTTCCTGAATTTAAACCACAAGAAGGTACAACCCAAATGTTGATCACCTCGTTGGACTTTTCTTCGTTCACGGGGCGAATAGCTATCGGTAGATTGCAAAGAGGAAGCCTTCGCGAAGGACAACAGGTTTCTTTGGTAAAAAGAGACGGTTCCATTGTGAAGACCAGAATCAAAGAACTTTATACGTTCGAAGGTCTTGGTCGCTTAAAAGTTGAGGAAGTAGCTGCAGGAGATATTTGTGCGATTGTTGGTATGGAAGGATTTGAAATCGGTGATACCGTTGCCGATATTGAAAATCCCGAGAAATTGAAGACTATCGCCATTGATGAGCCTACCATGAGTATGCTTTTCACCATTAACGATAGTCCGTTTTTTGGTAAGGATGGAAAGTTTGTTACTTCCCGTCACATCAAGGAGCGTTTGGAAAAAGAATTGGAGAAAAACTTGGCACTTCGCGTTCAAGAAACCGATAGTGCCGATAAATTCTTGGTGTTCGGACGTGGGGTATTGCACCTTTCCGTATTGATCGAGACCATGCGTAGGGAAGGTTACGAGCTTCAGATTGGACAGCCACAAGTAATTATCAAGGAGATTGATGGTGTAAAATGTGAGCCTGTGGAAAACTTGACCATTGATTTGCCGGAAGAAGTATCGGGAAAAGCTGTTGAGATGGTATCCATCAGAAAAGGAGAAATGACCAGTATGGAAGCCAGAGGTTCCCGAATGGTCTGTGAATTCATTATTCCATCCAGAGGAATCATCGGTCTTAGAAACCAATTGCTGACGGCAACAGCGGGAGAGGCCATTATGGCGCACCGGTTTTTGGAGTACCAACCCTTAAAAGGGGATATCCCACAACGATTGAATGGTTCTTTGGTGTCTATGGAAAACGGAACAGCCATTCCATATTCCATTGATAAACTTCAGGATAGAGGTAAATTCTTTGTAGATCCAGGAGAGGATATTTATGAGGGTCAGGTAATCGGTGAGAACTCTCGTCAAGATGATATGACAGTGAACGTTACAAAGACCAAAAAACTATCCAATGTCCGTTCTTCCGGGGCCGATGATAAGGCCAAGATTGTGCCAGCTATCAAATTTTCCTTGGAAGAAGCTTTGGAATACATCCAAAAGGATGAATACGTTGAGGTAACGCCAAACCACTTGAGGATTAGAAAAATATACCTAAAAGAGGTGGACAGAAAAAGAAACAAAGTAGTTTAGATATAATTCAATTTGACATTTGAATAAAGCGGATGGAGTAGCATACTTCATTCGCTTTTCTTTTTTTTTGATAGTTCTTGGTTGTCTTTTTGTGGTTTGTGTCATTTCGAATGAATATGAGAAATCCCAAACACAAATAGATTTCTCAATCGTCACTGCGTTCCTCATTTCGAAATGACAAATGCGACGTCATTTCGAACGAACGTGAGAAATCTAAGAATAACAATTGAATCTTCCTGACAAAATAGATTATTGGAGAAATTCGTGCAATTCGTGTCAAACCATTAGCTCTGCATCGAATAACTGTGAAAATCTTGACATCGTAAGCCCCGAATCCTAAAAATTAATGCAAATGCCCGTGGTGCTGCTCACGTAAACAAGATACGGCAGCTCCAATAATTCCGGCGTGGTTCATAAGTTCGGCCTTTACCACATTGGTCTCAATTTTGATGTGATGACTGAATTCCTCCCATTTTTTGGAGGTTCCGCCCCCAACGATTATAAGATCTGGACAAACAATAAGTTCCACCAATTTTAAAAACTTATTGAAGCGTTTGCCCCATTTTTTAAAACTGAGATCTTCTTTTTCTTTGGCAGACGCAGCCGCCCATTTTTCAATCTTCTTAAATTTCTTGTAAGGAATTTGGCCCAATTCAAAATTGGGGATAAGTATGCCGTTGTAAAAAGCGCCACTACCCAGTCCGGTTCCGATGGTGATCATAACCACCAACCCATCTTTTCCTTTGCCGACCCCATAGTTCATAGAGGCATATCCGGCAGCATCTGCATCATTCAAAACAGTAAATTCATTACCGGTGTATTCGGTAAAAAGTTCATCAATATTTACGCCGACCCAACTTGGGTCCAAGTTTCCAGGAGATTTACATATCCCGTTTTTTACGATGGATGGAAAACCACAGCCCACAGGGCCTTTATAATTAAAGTGGTCCACAATTTTGGCCACCACTTTGGCCATGTCTTTTGGTTTTTTTGATTTTGGGGTTGGAATTCGAAAACGTTCGGTCAACATTTCACCGGTTTCGGCGTTTACCAAGGCACCTTTTATGCCCGATCCGCCTATATCTATACCAAGAATTTCCATATATAGGAAGCAATATTAGTTTGAACAAAGTAACAAAAACTTTTGGTGATCAGGTAATTGAATTGAAAATCAATGAGCTACATGTGTTTTTTGATGATTATATCGCTTTTTGAATGACTTCAAAAACTTTACTGCCATCACATTTCAGGGTTTTGTGTGGGTATTTTAGGATCAGGGCATAATCGTGCGTGGCCATGATGATGGTGCGCCCGTTTTGGTTGATATCCTGTAATACTTTCATTACCTCTACACTGGTCTGTGGATCTAAATTCCCGGTGGGCTCATCGGCCAAAATAAGTTCTGGGTCGTTCAAAAGGGCACGGGCAATGGCAATACGTTGTTGTTCCCCGCCAGAAAGTTCGTGCGGGAATTTGAAACCTTTGGTTTTCATGCCTACCTTGTTCAGTACTTCCTCAATTTTTTCGTCCATTTTGGAAGCATCCGTCCATCCGGTCGCCTTCAGTACAAAGCGGAGATTGTTGTTAACGTTTCGGTCTGGTAGTAACTTGAAATCCTGAAAAACAATACCCAGTTTTCTGCGTAAAAAGGGAATGTCTTTTTCTTTGAGTGTTTTTAGGTCAAAATCTACAACTTCCCCAGAACCTTGTTTCAACGGGAGATCCGCATAAAGCGTTTTCATAAAACTACTTTTACCGCTACCGGTTTTCCCTATCACATAAACAAATTCCCCTTTTTTAACCTCAAGGTCAATATTGTTGAGAACCAAGTTCTCGTTTTGGAATACGGCTACGTCCTGTAATTTAACAATGGTCTCGGGCATAATTTCAATTCAAAAGCTACACAAAAGTATTTGAAATTAAGCGATCAACATCAAAATTTATGGTTAAAGCTTATTTTTTGGAAAAATAAAAGGCATCACTTCGTCCAAATCTTAGTATTCAGGTTAAGGTCTTCCACAATACCTATGGCCATTGTAATATCTTCATAAAAAAGCTCAAGTACGTTGGAGGTGACCAGATTTTGGTTCTGCCGTAAGCTCAAGAAACCATGGGGCAATTGTACCGCCATGTAAAGCTTGTCGTTTTTGAACGACATGAGCACTGAACTCCCCACTTTTTTCTTGAAAGCTATGATGCGCTGCATTAAGGAGGGCGATAGGATGTAACGTGCTTCCGTTTGGTCGGTACTGTACACCACAAATTCATTCTCAAACTCGGTATCCTCCATGTTCACCAATTGATCCCGGTTCAGGTTCATGGATTGTAGGGTCTTGGCCAGATACCCCACTCTTTTTTCGAACTGGTCGGGCAGTACAATGGTAGTGCCATTGAACTTTTTGTTGAAATCCATAATGGCGAACATTCCCACAAAACTGCTTCCCATTTCTTCGACACTATTCTCTTTTTTGAACCAGGGTCTTAAATTGGTATACACCATATAAAACTGTAAAAAGAGGGGAATGTACATAAGGTAAGGATTCATTTGTGTCCCGGCAATTTTCACGTTCCCCATGGAAATAGAAGTACTGCCTACTTTGCCAGAAAGCACTCCTTGGCTCATATTTAAGGTTTGTTTACGTGTTTGGTTTTTTGCAAAAGGGTTGTGCTTTGCCAGCAATTCACTGTTTACTATTTCCCGATCACCAATCTGTTTTTTTGGATTATATCGAAACGTGGGGGCAATTTTTTTCAAAAGGCTCGACAGGATTTGTTTCTCCGCGGTCAGGTATTTTTTTCTTTGGAAGTAGGATTTTGCAAAAACGGCGTAACAAGCAAGACAGATGAAAAATATTAATATTTTAATGGACATGATCCATAGAGAGCTTTTGGGCATGCTAGCAGTCCATTCGGCCAATTTATCGTTTAACAGATTCCCAAAAAGTGGATAGGTTATTGTTCCTACGAATATAAGAGGCAAAGAGATGGAACTTATTATTTTATACCAATAATACTTTTTCCTAAGTGGTTCGGCCTTTTCCAGCAAAGGGAGCAGTTGTTTTTTTATTCTGTTAAAGTCCACTGTGATAGGTTATTTTTAGATTGATACCTTTGGAGATTCGGCATCCGAAGCATCAAGAGTGAACATGGCTTTTTGGGTGTATCCCACTAATTTTTCCAGATTTTGGTATTCAGGTTAAGGTCTTCCACGATGCCGATGGCCGTTGTAATATCTTCATAAAAAAGCTCAAGCACGTTGGAGGTGACCAAATTTTGGTTTTGTCGCAAGCTCAAGAAACCATCGGGTAATTGTACCGCCATGTAAAGCTTGTCGTTTTTGAACGACATAAGCACTGGATTCCCCACTTTTTTCTTGAAAGCTGTGATGCGCTGCATCAATGAGGGCGATAGGATGTAACGTGCTTCTGTTTGGTCGGTACTGTACACCACAAATTCATTCTCAAACTCGGTATCTTCCATGTTTACCAATTGATCCCGGTTCAGGTTCATGGATTGTAGGGTCTTGGCCAGATACCCCACCCTTTTTTCGAACTGGTCGGGCAGTACAATGGTGGTGCCATTGAACTTTTTGTTGAAATCCATAATGGCGAACATTCCCGTAAAGTTGCCGCCCATTTCGTCGATACTTTTCTCTTTTTTAAACCAAGGTTTTAGGTAGGTGTAGGTCATGTATATGTGCGCAAAGAAGGGAATGTACATAAGGTATGGGCTGACTTGTAGCCCAATAATCTTGATGTTTCCCATGGAAACAAAAGTACTGCCCACTTTTCCGGAAAGCACTCCTTGGTTCATATTGTAGATCTGTTCCCTTGACTTGTCCTTTACAAAAGGGTTGTGCTTTGCCAGCAATTCGCTGTTTGCGATTTCCCGGGCATTGATCTGTTTGTTTGCATCAAAATGGAAAGTGGGAACAATTTTTTCCAAAAGAGCCCCCAGAATTTCTTTCTCAATAGCCAGGTATTTTCTTTTTTGGGAGCTGGCCATGGCATAACCTGCGTAGAAAACACCAATGAACAAAAGCATTGGCATTTGCAGGGATGTGAGCCATATTTCATTTTGGTGCATACCCCCGAACCATTCGATAAAATTGTAACTGAACAAGTACGATAAAAGCGGAAGTACTATGATGCTACTTAAAAATAAAAGCATAAATAGGGAACTTACCGTCTTGTATCTGCGATATTTTTTTCTGAGCGGTTCAGCTTTTTCCAGTAAGGGGAGCAATTGTTTTTTAATGCTACTAAAGTCTACCATAACACGCTAGTTTTAGATTGAAACCTTAGGAACTTCGGCATCCGAAGGCTCTATGGTGAACATGGTTTTTTGGGTGTATCCCATAAATTTGGCAACAATGTTGGATGGAAACATCTCCAAAGCGGTGTTGAAAGCATATATCGCTGCATTGTAAGACCGTCTTGCCGCGGAAAGTTGTTCCTCCACTTCATTTAAACTGCTCTGTAACAAAAGGAAGTTTTCACTGGCCTTAAGATCTGGATAGGCCTCAACGGATATTTGGAGTTTTCCCAATTTATCGCCCAACCGGTCTTCGAGTTGTATTCTCTCGCGATCGTCTACCTTTTGATCGACTATTTGCTGCCTTAACTTCGTAATGTCCGTCAAAAGCTGCTTTTCGTGTTTCATGTAGCCTTTTACGGTATTCACGAGCTGCGGAATCAGGTCCGTTCTTTTCTTGAGCATTACATCAATGCTGCTGTAGGCCTCTTCGGTCTTGTTCTTTTTGCTGACCAGATTGTTGTATATAAATATGAAGAGCAACAAAAAGACCAGCACAATAATAATTAAGTAGGTCATAATAAAAAATTTACATTGAACACTTGGAACAATCTTAGGATTGCCCTTTTTTCAAAGCTGAAGGGGTTAATGCTTTAATTCTAAATGTTGAGGTTTGAATTTGTTGTTTCAAAAACAGGTTCCATCTCCTTGAACAAAAGGCGGATTGTATTTAAATATGTGTTTTGAAACGATCGGCCAGTGAGGTTGTCTGGCAACTTGGTGGTAAAAGTAACAATAAATGGATGTTGTACAAGCAGATATCCGTAAATTTCGGCAAATGACATTTTAAATATACTTTGGCTTTAATTTTGACGTTATGAGTAAAGTCAATCGAGAACAGCGTAGAACACTATGAATCGAAAAAACCTCTTTCTTTTTCCCATTTTAATGGGAAGCTTTTTTGTGCTTTCTGCACAGGAAACCAAGATCTATACCCACGAAAACAAAGCCTATCAAGATGCTTTGGCGCTCTATAATAATGAGCAGTACCAAGCCGCGCAAAACATTTTTGAGTCCGTAAAGGCCAATACCAAAGATGGTGAAACCGAAGCCAATAGCGCATATTATGCCGCTAATGCTGCGATTCGACTGAACCAGCGGGGAGCGGATAAAATGATGGAAGATTTTGTGGAACGTTACCCTACATCCACAAAGCGAAACTCTGCATTTCTTGACGTGGCTGATTACTATTTTGAGACCGGAAAATACCCCTATGCCCTAAAATGGTACAAAAAGGTTGACGAAAACTCCATGCCATATTCAGAGCGTGACCGTTTTAATTTTAACAACGGATATGCTTTGTACGCATCTAAACGGCCAAAGGAGGCTGAACGCTATTTGAACAAGGTCACCACCTCCCAAAAATATGGCTCACAGGCCAAGTATTATTTGGGGTATATTGCCTATGAGCAGGACGATTACAGTTCCGCAAGCGCTCGATTCGACCAAATTCAGGACCCCGAATTGCTCGATGAGAAGTTGTCTTATTATCAAGCCGACCTTAATTTTAAATTGGGAAAGTTTGAAGAAGCCATCGCCATGGCCAAAAAGCAATTACCAAAATCCAATCGTCAAGAAGTTTCGGAACTCAACAAGATTATTGGCGAGAGCTACTTCAATTTGGAGCAATATGCGGAGGCCATTCCCTATTTGGAAGAATACAAGGGCAAACGTGGCAAATGGAACAACACCGATTACTATTTGTTGGGATACAGCCATTACAAGCTGGGCGATTATCAAAAAGCCGTCCAGCAATTCAATAAAATTGTGGGCGGAAGCAATGCAGTCTCCCAAAATGCATACTATCACTTGGCCGAGTGCTATTTAAAATTGGATAAAAAATCAGAAGCCTTGAATGCGTTCCGAAATGCTTCTCAAATGGAGTTCAGCCCAGAAATCCAAAAAGATGCTTGGTTGAACTATGCTCGTTTGAGCTACGAAATCGGTAATGCTTACGAGCCCGTTCCACAGGTGTTGACCACCTATCTGGAAAAATATCCAAAGGATGAGCATCAAATGGAAATTCAGGAACTTTTGGTGGACTCCTACATTACCTCCCGAAATTTTGAAGGTGCCATGCAGCTTTTGGAGGAGAACCAGAACTATGCCAGCAAAGAAACCTACCAAAAAGTAGCCTATTACCGTGGGATTGAACTTTTTATTGATGGCGATTACGAAGAAGCTTGGGAAAGATTGGATAAATCCTTAAAAAGTGCAGAAAACTCTAGTTTTGAAGCTCGTGCGCTGTATTGGAAAGCCGAATCTGCCTACAGATTGAACCGTTTTGAGGAAGCCTTGGTGGATTTTGTGAGATTTCAGAACTCACCAGTGGCAAAATCGCTTCCAGAATATGAGCAACTGGATTATAATCTGGGTTACTCATACTTCAAACTAAAAGATTACAATAATGCCATATCCTATTTTAAAAATGTGGTCAACTCCAATGCTATTGACGACCAAAGAAAGAACGATGGATATCTGCGCTTGGGGGACAGCTATTTTGTGACCAGCAAATACCAATTGGCGAAGAAGGCTTACGATACTTCATCAAAAATGAACGGTCCCGAGCGGGATTATGCCGCGTTCCAAAAAACACTTTGTGATGGGTTTTTGGGCAATAATGCAGCAAAAATTGATGGTCTGAATGAATTTTTGACCATGTATCCAAGCTCATCATTGCGCGATGATGCCTTGTTTGAATTGGGGAATTCCTATATCAACAATAACCAAGAAAGTTTAGGACTTCAAACCTACGATAGAATAGTGGATGAATACTCGGGAAGTAGGTTCGCACCACGTGGACTGCTGCGTTCTGGATTGGTTTATTACAACTCCAGTCGTAACGATCAGGCGTTGGACAAGCTAAAAGAGGTGGTTCAAAAATATCCCAATACCCAAGAAGCCAAACAAGCCGTTGCTACAGCCAAATTGGTTTATGTGGACGAAGGTCGGGTAAGCGAATATGCCGCTTGGGCCAGAAATCTCGACTTTGTTGAGGTGACCGATAGGGAACTGGACAACGCAAGCTTTGAATCCGCAGAAAGGAAGCAAATTGAAGGAAAAACAACTGCCGCCATTCGAGGATACGAAGATTATTTGAAAGAATTCCCAAATGGATTGCATGCACAGAACGCGAACTTTGCACTGGCTCAACTCTACTTTGCCAATGGCGAAAAAGATAAGGCCTTACCAAAATACAAAGCCGTTGCCGATGGTGGCAATGGGGAGTATACCGAGCAGGCCCTGACCCGTGTTTGCGAAATTTATGTGGAAAAGCAAGATTACAATAGCGCCATTCCTTATTTGAAAAGATTGGAGAACACAGCGGATATTTCTGAGAACAAGACTTTTGCCCAATCCAATTTGATGAAAGGTTTTTATGGTCAAAAAGAGTATTCGCAGACCATTGCCTATGCCGAAAAAGTATTGAACGCCCCTAAAATTGATGACCGTATCAAGAGTGATGCGCAGATTATGATAGCGCGTTCTGCCATTGCCACCGATAATGAAAGTTTGGCAAAAACGGCTTACCAAGATGTGAAGAAGATTGCTTCGGGAGAACTCGCTGCCGAAGCTTGGTACTACGATGCCTATTTTAAAAATCAGGAACAGGCTTTTGAAGCATCTAACGAGTCCGTTCAAAAATTGGCCAAGGATTATGCGGCTTACAAAGAGTGGGCAGGAAAGGGATTGGTGATCATGGCCAAGAATTTTTACAACTTGGGAGATGCCTTTCAGGCCTCCTATATTCTGGAAAGCGTAATTACCAACTTTTCCGAATTTGATGAAATCGTTTCGGATGCAGAAACTGAACTGGCCACGATTAAAGCCAAAGAAGCCGAGAGCAATTCATCCGTAGACCCCAACGAAAACTAAACGAGACACAGCATGCAAAAGAGAACCTATATATTTTCATTACTTTTTTTGAGCCTTTGCGGAACCGTTATCGCCCAAGAAGAAGATAACATTGGTACGGAAACGGTAACGGTGGTAAAGCCGTATTCCCCTACCGTTTCGGATGCCTTTAAGATTAAGTCGTCTCCATCGCTGAACGATTCCATTGTGCTTCAAAAGAAAAAGATCAATTACAGCATATTTTCCGTTCCAGTGGCATCGACCTTTACACCTGCAAAAGGCAAGGCTTCAGGAGTTGAAAGAACACCACCGCCCACCTTGTACAATTCGTATGCTTCGGTCGGGTTGGGCAATTACAACAACGCTTTGGTGGATTTTTATACCAGTAGGGATTTTAACAGGGGAGAAGACCTGTTGGATTTTGGTCTTTCCCACAACTCATCACGTGGCGATTTGGACTCTACACCCTTGGAAACTGATTTTTACGACACCAAATTGAATGCTTCCTATACCAAAAAGGACCGTTATATGGATTGGGGTGCGGCCATTGGGCTACAACACCAGCTTTACAATTGGTATGGTATTCAGAGTGATTTGTTCAGTGAGGATGAGATCAATGCCATGGACGAGCAGCAAAATTATTTCAATGCGGAGGCCAAGGCACACTTCAACATGGAAGATTCCTATTTTAAGAGCGGAAATATATTGTTGAGACGATTTTGGGACGCTACCGAGTCCGCAGAGAACCGAGCAGTGATCAACCCAACATTTGAACTTCCCATTACGGAGGAATTGATTACGATTTCTGTCAAAGTGGATTATGTAGGCGGTAGTTTTAAAAATGGAACCATTTCCGAATTGGATAACCCTGGCGAAAAGAATTACAGTAACCTTCAGGCTGGGGTAACTCCAAGTCTTTTGATTTTGCGCGATGACCTAACCGTGAACTTGGGAGCTAACATTGTTTACGGATTGGATATCGAAAATAGTGAGAACAACTTTTATATTTATCCCGCTGTGACTGCTTCATACCGCGTTATGGACGAAAATGTGATTGCCTACAGTGGAATAGAGGGCGATTTGAAACAAAACTCCTATCACGATTTTGTAGATGAAAACCCTTATGTGTCACCAACTTTGGACATTGTCCCCACTGACCAGCAGTATGAAGGATATTTGGGGCTAAAAGGGCAATTGACCTCCAATGTAGGGTACAACATCAAAGGTTCATACATGGCGGAGAATAGAAAACCACTTTTCTTTCATAATACCATAAACACATCCAGAATGGATGAAAAAAGCTATTATTATGGCAATTCCTTTCAAGTTTTTTATGATGATGTAAAGACTTTGGGCGTTTTCGGAGAAATTAATGTAGATGTGAACCGTAATTTTTCTTTGGGCGCTAACGCTGAATTTTACGACTACGATACCGAAACGGATAACCCCGCTTGGAACTTGCCGTCCATTAAAGGATCATTATTTATGGACTATCAAATAAGCGATCAATGGTATATGGGTGCCAACTTGTTCTATGTGGGGGAAAGAGATGATTTATTGTCAACAATCAGTCCGATAAACATAGCAAATCCGCCTGTAGTGTACACACCGGTCACTTTGGACGGCTTTTTTGATGCCAATGCCTATGTGGGGTATCGGTTCAACGAGCAATTGTCCATTTTTGTGAAAGCCTCGAACATTGCGAACAACAATTACCAGCGTTGGGCCAATTTTAGGGTGCAGGGATTCCAAGCATTGGCGGGTGTATCGTATAAGTTTGATTTTTAAATAGTATTCGGACAAATTTTATGCGGGCAAACTCGATAGCGTTATCCCTGTATTTTCTATTTTTGGTGGAAACCATCAAAAATGAAAAAGTTCTTTTTTCTTATCAGCGTCGCTTTAGTTTTTTCTTGTACTACTAAAGAGGAGGTCGACCTTATTGTCTATAACGCAAATGTCTACACGGTGGACGATGCTTTTTCCAAAGCGTCCAGCATAGCCATAAAAGATGGAAAATTTGTTGCCGTTGGCGATACGGAAGAAATCTCCAAAAAATATAAAGCCCAAAAGCAATTGGATGCCGAGGGCAAGACCATGGTACCAGGCCTCATTGATGCCCATTGTCACTTTTATGGGTTGGGACAGAATCAACAAGTAGTGGATTTGGTAGGTACCCAAAGTTTTGATGAAGTTGTGGACAGGGTCATGGCGTTTCAAGAGGAGCGCCCATCAAGCTTTATTTTAGGTAGGGGATGGGATCAGAACGATTGGGAAGTCAAGAAATTCCCCACCAAGGATAAACTGGATGAAATTTTTCCTGATACTCCAGTGGCTTTGGAGCGTATTGATGGCCACGCCTATCTCGTGAACCAAAAGGCATTGGATATGGCGGGCATAACTGCTGATACCGAAACCGAGGGCGGTGAAATCGTAAAAGAAGACGGTGAACTTACCGGGGTTTTGGTTGATAACCCTATGGGTTTGATCAACAAGGTGATGCCGCCAGCCAGTTTGGAGCAAAAAATACAAGCACTTAAAGATGCAGAGCAGATTTCCTTGGATTATGGATTGACCACGGTAAACGATGCCGGTTTGTCCAGAGATATTATAGAATTGATTGATAGCCTACAGCAGGCCGGCGAGTTATCTATTCGGGTATATGCCATGGTGTCCAACTATCCCGAGAACCTGGATTACTTTTTGAAAAAAGGCATCATCAAAACGGAAGGATTGAATGTTCGCTCCGTAAAAGTATATGGCGATGGTGCCTTGGGTTCAAGAGGGGCAGCCTTGAGAGCACCCTATTCCGATAAGCCCGGACATTTTGGTGCTATGGTGACCCCTGTGGACCAAATTGAAGCCTTGGCAGAGCGAATAGCTGCGACCGACTACCAAATGAATACCCATGCCATTGGGGATTCTGCCAATATTGTGGTGCTAAGGGCGTATGAAAAGGCTTTGGAAGGTAAAACGGACCGCAGATGGAAGGTGGAGCACGCGCAGGTAATCTCGCAATCCGATTTCGATTATTTTGAAAATGGCATCATTCCATCCGTGCAGCCTACCCATGCTACCAGCGATATGTACTGGGCAGAAGATAGATTGGGTGAAGAGCGTGTCAAGGGTGCCTACGCGTATAAAGATTTGCTGGACAAGGCTGGATTGGTGGCTTTGGGAACCGATTTCCCCGTGGAGCAGGTAAACCCATTTTTAACCTTTTACGCAGCGGTAGCCCGCCAGGATGTGGAGCAATATCCCGAAGGCGGTTTTCAAATGGAAAATGCCTTAAGTAGGGAAGAAACTTTGAAGGGTATGACCATTTGGGCGGCCTATTCCAATTTTGAGGAGGATGAAAAAGGGAGCATCGAGCCAGGTAAATTCGCTGACTTTGTGATTTTGAGCGATGATATTATGGCCATACCATCGGAAGAGATTCCAAACGTAACCGCCGAGCAGGTTTTCCTAGGCGGTGTTCAGAAGAAATAATATCCCGTTGTCATTCTGAACAAAGTGAAGAATCTATCAAAATCTATAACTCGTTTTTTGTCAATTGGGGTTTTATTACTTGTTTTTTCTGGTTGCAAACATGATGTAACTCCAAAATACGAGGATTTTGATGAAGATGATTTTGTTTTGGTTCCTGCAGTGGTAATTAAAATAACTAGAACACCTATCGTTGGAAATAGGTCACATAATAGATGGGATGAAATCAATGTTTACTATGCTTACAATCTTGAATCGGATACAATATTGGTAGGAAAGGAAATGGATGTTGACTTAGCACTCAAGGAAGGTGATGGGTTTTACATCTTTGTCCATAAAAAGGACAAGGGAATCAGTTTCATTGCCGGCTCCCACTTATTGCCAAAGGATGAGAAAATCCTTGAAAGATATTTGAAAAAGTCAAAGGAGAATGGTGTAAAATATTATGGTGTGGAATAACAAATAAAAAAGCCCCGAATCGGGGCTTTTCTATTTTTCAATCCTTGTATTAGTAGCTGATAGGCAAGGTAACTCGCGTAGTTCCCCATCCCAAAACCATATTTCCGTCATCATCAAAAGCAATACCAAAAGCTTCCAATGCTTCACTATCGCTAGAGGCTGTTGCAGTAGCTCGAACCACATCGGCGTCACTATCGTACGAATAAGCGCCCCATTGGTGTAGTTTGCTGTTCAAGATAATGGTCCACTCATCTTCACCAGGAATGGTAAATAGAGCGTAGGACCCAGCTTTAATGGTTTTTCCACCAACATTGGCGTCCTTGTAAAACGTAATTTCTGTTGCTTCGTTTGCACCGGTTCTCCAGACCTTCCCAACAGGAGCAAGTTCTGCCAAGCTACGCCCTTTTAGCTGTGGGCGGCTATAAATAACACGGGCAGCTTTATTGGTTTCCCTTGAGCTGGCAGGGTAGTAGGCAATGTCTGCCGGACTTTTGTCAAGTCCACTAAACTTCTGGGCCGTAGCATCGGTAGTAAATACCAAGCTGGTGCAAAGCACTAAAAGTAGTAATGTAAATTTCTTCATGATTGCGATTTAAGTTCCTTGTAAAACTAGTTAATTAAATGTTGTTCCAATATACAGACGAAAAATTTAAATAGGCCTTACAAAGCGTTCGGGTTTAAATAATAAACCTTAATTCAAATTACAATTACATTGTATTTTTATTATTTATGTTATTAAGTGTTATCTATATAGGAATAATGCTTTTATTTAATAATATTTAAAATCATTTTTGTTTCAAAATTGTTACTAAAATTAATTTTATGTGTGGTATTGTTTGCGCATTTGATGTAAAAGAAAGTACAGAAGTACTAAGGCCCCAATTGTTGGAGATGTCGAAGAAAGTAAGGCACCGTGGGCCAGATTGGAGTGGGATTTACTCCGATGACAAAGCCATTTTGGCCCATGAAAGGTTGGCCATTGTGGATCCTGCTTCAGGAAAGCAGCCATTGTTAAGTGCGGACGGGAAATTGGTTCTGGCCGCCAATGGTGAAATATATAATCATCAAGAGTTAAGAAAACAGTTTGATGGAAAATACGATTTCAAGACCAAATCCGATTGTGAAGTTATTTTGGCGCTTTATCAAGAAAAGGGCCCTGATTTTGTGGATGAAATGAACGGAATCTTCGGTTTTGCCATCTATGATTCAGAAAAAGATGAATATTTCATTGCCCGTGACCATATGGGTATCATTCCATTGTACATTGGTTGGGATAAGAACGGAACTTTTTACGTGGCTTCAGAGCTGAAGGCTTTGGAAGGGACTTGTTCAAAAATTCAACTGTTTCCTCCCGGACACTACATGCACAGCTCCGATGGGGAGTTTGTAAAGTGGTACAAACGGGACTGGATGGAGTATGATGCCGTTAAGGAAAACGAAACCAGTATAGCAAAAATAAAAGATGCTTTGGAGGCAGCCGTGCACCGTCAGTTAATGTCCGATGTGCCTTATGGTGTGCTGTTGTCCGGAGGGCTGGATTCTTCCGTAACATCGGCCATAGCCAAAAAATATTCTCAAAAAAGAATAGAGTCTGGCGATACCGCTGATGCTTGGTGGCCACAGTTGCACTCTTTCTCCGTAGGATTGGAGGGTTCACCTGACTTGGCAGCCGCTCAAAAGGTGGCGGATCATATAGGAACAGTGCACCACGAAATAAAATTTACCATTCAAGAAGGGTTAGATGCGATAAAAGATGTTGTATATAACCTAGAAACTTACGATATTACAACCATAAGAGCTTCGACTCCAATGTATTTAATGGCAAGGGTGATTAAATCCATGGGCATCAAGATGGTGCTGTCGGGTGAAGGGGCAGATGAATTGTTTGGCGGATACCTTTATTTTCACAAGGCACCAAGCCCAAAGGATTTCCACGAGGAAACCGTAAGAAAGCTGGATAAACTCCACATGTACGATTGCCTTAGGGCCAACAAATCTTTGGCCGCTTGGGGTATCGAAGGGCGTGTTCCCTTCTTAGACAAAGAGTTTATGGATGTAGCAATGAGCATTAACCCAAAAGACAAAATGATCAACGGCGAACGCATGGAAAAATGGGTAGTGCGAAAAGCATTTGAAGATTATTTGCCCGAAAGTGTAGCTTGGAGACAGAAAGAACAATTTTCAGATGGTGTGGGATACAGCTGGATAGATACTTTAAAAGCTTTGGTGGAAGAGGAAATTACGGATGAGCAGTTGGAGAATGCCCATTTCAAATTCCCGATTCAAACCCCAACATCGAAAGAAGAATATTATTATCGTTCCATTTTTGAAAGTCATTTCCCATCAGATGCAGCAGCATTGAGTGTTCCACAAGAACCTTCAGTGGCCTGTAGTACCAAGATTGCCTTGGAGTGGGACGAGGCGTTCAAAAACATGAACGACCCATCGGGAAGGGCCGTGGCTAAGGTCCATACCGATGCGTATGTGAAATAACCCCCGTTTAAACCAACCAAACGATATGAAGCAGTAAAGCTAACTTGTTTCATTTTTTAATTAGTCCGAAAAGCCCCTTATCCAAGGGGCTTTTTAGTTGTTGGGGTCCAAGTTTTGTATTCAATTAAAAGTGAAGGGCAAAACCTATTCGAAATTCAAATATGCCCTCATCGGTAAAATCCTCATTGAGGCTCATGTTGTAGCGCAGTCCGGGTTCGACACTGATATGGTTGGAAAGGAAGATGGCATATCCACCTTGTAAGCCCAACCAAAGTGGACTTTCAGGAGCATCTTGAATACTGGCACCGGTGATATCCAATTGGAAGGGGATAGTACTGATGACATAATATTTAGCTCCCAATTTATAAGAGAAAATATTCAAGCCATCGTAATCTGAATAGCCCAGTCCTCCTTTAATGGCCAAGTCATCTGCAATAAAGTATCCCCCTTCGGCACCAATGCTCCATATTGTGGAACCATCTGACGAAACAAGTGAAAAACCGGTATTGGCTGAATGTCCTGTAAGTCCATCCCCGCCAAATCCAGTGTTTGCCTCAATAAGCCAACTTCCTTGATTTGTTTGTGTTCCGTCTTGTGCATTGCTCGTAAATGTAAATCCAATTGTTGCCACGAGCATAAATAAAAATTTCTTCATAATGTAAAATTTGAGTTTATATATTCGGTAAACATATCGTTTATTGAAAAAAAATCAAATTTTTTTGTCAAATCCGAAAAATCCATGCTTGTTTGGGTAAACAATAGGGTTTACTTTGTTCACGTTTTTGAGCCCATTATCCAAAAGAAAGTTTATTGACCAACCAACTATTGGGGGAGACTTCAAAATGAATGATGGGGAATGTGTGCTTTTCCACAGGATTTGTTGATAACTTAGACTGTTCAACAGGCTCTTATAGACCATTTGCATAGGGTATTGATTATATTTGTAGGATTTGAAATTTTGAGCCAAATACCGATAAATATATGAGCGAAGAAGCTAATAAGAAACAATACTCGGCGGATAGTATCCAGGCCCTTGAGGGAATGGAACACGTGCGTATGAGACCTTCCATGTATATTGGAGATGTAGGGGTCAGAGGTTTGCACCACTTGGTGTACGAAGTAGTGGATAACTCCATTGATGAGGCCATGGCCGGTCATTGCGATAAAATTGATGTAATCATCAATGAAGACAACTCCATAACTACACAGGATAACGGTAGGGGTATCCCTGTGGACTTGCACAAAAAAGAAGGTGTTTCCGCATTGGAGGTCGTTATGACCAAAATCGGTGCCGGTGGTAAGTTTGATAAGGATTCCTATAAGGTTTCGGGTGGACTTCACGGTGTGGGTGTGTCCTGTGTGAACGCTTTGTCATCAAAATTGAAGGCTACGGTCTATAGGGATGGAAAAATTTGGGAGCAGGAGTATGAGAGAGGTAAAACCCTTTATCCTGTAAAAAGTGTTGGCGAAAGTGATGAGACAGGTACCATAGTCACTTTTGTTCCGGACAGTACCATTTTTACCCAGACCACAGAATATAGTTATGAAACCCTTTGCAATAGGATGCGTGAGCTTGCTTATTTGAACAAGGGAGTTACCATAACAATTACCGACAAACGAAATAAGGACGAAAAAGGGGAATATATAGCCGAGACATTCTATTCTGAAGAAGGGCTAAAGGAATTTATCAAGTTTTTGGACGGTACCCGTGAGCCGCTGATCCAGAATGTAATCTCCATGGAAGGAGAAAAGAACGGCATTCCTGTGGAAGTGGCCATGGTCTACAATACGGGCTATACCGAGAACCTTCACTCCTATGTGAATAACATTAACACCCACGAAGGGGGTACCCACCTATCTGGTTTTAGACGAGGATTAACATCCACGCTAAAGAAATATGCCGATAATTCGGGAATGCTGGACAAGTTGAAATTCGAAATATCAGGAGATGATTTTCGTGAAGGATTGACTGCAATCGTTTCTGTAAAAGTCGCAGAACCACAGTTTGAAGGTCAAACCAAGACCAAGTTAGGTAACCGAGAGGTAACTAGTGCTGTTAGTCAGGCCGTATCCGAAATGTTGACCATTTACTTGGAGGAGCACCCTGATGATGCCAAGCAAATTGTGGAGAAGGTAAAACTTGCTGCACAGGCTAGGCATGCCGCTGCAAAAGCCCGTGAGATGGTTCAGCGTAAGAACCCGATGAGTGTGGGTGGTTTGCCCGGGAAACTGTCCGATTGTTCCGAGCAAGACCCTACACTATGTGAGGTGTTTTTGGTTGAGGGGGACTCCGCAGGCGGAACGGCCAAACAAGGAAGAAACAGACACTTTCAGGCCATTCTTCCATTACGTGGTAAAATCCTTAACGTGGAAAAAGCCATGCAGCACAAGGTTTTCGAAAACGAAGAAATCAAAAATATCTATACAGCTCTTGGAGTAACTATTGGGACCGAAGAGGACAGTAAAGCATTGAACCTTGAAAAACTGCGTTACCATAAAGTAGTGATCATGTGTGATGCGGATGTTGATGGTAGTCACATTGAAACCTTGATTTTGACCTTCTTCTTCCGCTACATGCGGGAGTTGATAGAAGGTGGCCATGTTTATATCGCCACTCCACCTTTGTATTTGTTAAAAAAGGGGGCCAAAAAACGATATGCTTGGAACGATAAGGAACGTGATGCAATCAATGCAGAAATGAACGGCGGGGCAAGTATCCAGCGATACAAAGGTCTTGGGGAAATGAACGCCGAGCAGCTTTGGGATACCACTATGAACCCGGAATTTAGAAAATTACGTCAGGTGCAGATTGACAATGCTACGGAATCTGATCGAATATTTTCCATGTTAATGGGCGATGAAGTACCACCAAGACGTGAATTTATAGAGAAAAATGCCGTTTATGCGAATATAGATGCATAGGTAATAGCTATTTCACAACAAAAACTCGCCCCTCAAAGGCGAGTTTTTTAGTTTTGGGTAAAATTTCAACATTATGAAAAGAATAATTTTAGTACTAGCGCTAGTTTCTGTAACCATGGGAAAAGCCCAGGACTTGAACGATATTTTTGTCGCAGGTGTGGCAGATGCCGAACAATTTGCCAATGCATATCTGGCCCCTGTGTCAGAAGCATCCATCTATAGTATTTCCAATGGATGGTACAATACCGCCGAAGCCAAACCTTTGGGGGGATTTGAAATTTCCATAATCGGAAACATGACCGGGTTCAAGAATAAAGACGATAAAAAGGCATTCTTGTTAGACCCTGCCGATTATGAAAACCTGGACTTTGTAAATAACCCCGGTCAGGCGAGAATGGTAGCCACGGGCTTGGGAGATATTGAAGGCGTGGAGGTTTTTGTTGAAGATGAAAGTGGAGTTTTTCGCGAGGAGTTTGAGCTTCCAACGGGTCTTTCGGCTGAAAACCTCAATTTTATCCCATCAGGGTACCTTCAAGGAAGCGTTGGTTTGATTAAAGGTTTGGAAGTGAAAGCACGCTTTTTGCCCAAGATCAAGTTTGATGACGATGCAAAAATTGGCCTCTTCGGTGCAGGATTGCAATATGACTTTACCAAAATGTTACCGGCAGACAAGATGTTGCCCGTGGCCATCTCGGCGGTAATCGGCTATACCAACTTGAACGGAGAATACGATTTTACGGATTCTAATTTTATCGAAGGTGAGAACCAACGTATTGATGCATCCTTCAAAACATGGAATTTCAGCGCTGTGGTTTCCACTAAAAATATACCCGTGATCAACTTTTATGGGGGATTGGGGTACATTACAGGTAAATCGGACATTGATTTGTTGGGTACATACCAAGCCAACGGGCCTTTCTTTTCGGAGACAGTGGAAGATCCGTTCTCCGTTTCCAAAAATGCAAGCGGAGTTTCGGCCAATTTGGGTACAAGATTAAAGCTGGGCTTCTTTAGACTCAACGCAGAATACAATATTTCTGAATTCAGTACTTTCACCTTTGGTGTTAATTTTGGATTCAGATAGAAAAAAACCAAATCAACCAACCAATAAAAATAAAGAAGGCCCCGTTTCCGGGGCCTCCTATTTTCATATATGTAGTCTTCACGTTATTCCCTGGTGGCGAAGACCGAGCCATTGTCCAAGGTTAATACTTCAGGTTCCTGTGCCTTTTTTAAACTAACGGTAATATCCGTTACTTGAGGGTCGCCATATATAATAGAATAGGTCCCATTGTCTTCGGACCATTTAAAGTCAGTATAAAAAATCAATTCGGAATCGGAATATCTCTGGTACCGGCCCAGGTATACATCGTTAAAAATCCATTCTTCACGAACGGTGCCGGCGCTTTTGCCTTCAATGCTAGATAACTCTGTTTTTGCCCAGATGCCCAAAATAGGGTCGTGGTTTTCTGGTACTCGAGTACAGTTGCTTATGGCAATTATGCCAACAATGCACAACAATGAAAAGAGCTTTTTCATGGGTCAAGTAGGTTAAATTAAAATTGGGACTATTAGAACGTAAGTTTGTAGGAAACTATTGCATAAAAAAGATAAAATATTTGCATTTCTTGTGTTCTTGGGGATTAATGAATCTTCTTCCCCTATTTTAATCGAACATCAGCTTTGTACGTTTTGAATGCTTGAACTGGCTAAAACTGGTAAAAGTCAGCATTTTTCTGAGCCAAATGCCTTATTTTTGAAGACTAAAATTTAAATCTATACAAATGAAAGTTACCGTAGTTGGAGCAGGCGCAGTTGGAGCAAGCTGTGCTGAGTACATAGCAATGAAAAATTTTGCATCAGAAGTAGTTTTATTGGATATCAAAGAAGGATATGCCGAAGGAAAGGCCATGGATTTAATGCAAACGGCCTCCCTTAACGGTTTTGATACCAAAATCACGGGAAGCACCAACGATTATGGCAAAACAGCGGATAGCGACATCGCAGTGATTACCTCGGGTATACCACGTAAGCCCGGAATGACGCGCGAAGAGCTTATCGGAATTAATGCAGGTATTGTAAAAACGGTAGCAACCAGCCTTTTGGAGCATTCTCCAAACGTAACCATTATAGTTGTGAGCAACCCAATGGACACCATGACCTATTTGGTGCACAAGGCCACTGGATTGCCAAAGAACAGGATTATTGGTATGGGCGGTGCATTGGACAGTGCCCGATTCAAATATAGATTGGCCCAAGCTTTGGAAGCGCCGATATCTGATGTAGATGGTATGGTGATAGGAGGACACAGCGATACTGGAATGGTACCTTTGATCGGGCATGCTACCAGAAACAGTGTAAAAGTTTCCGAATTTCTATCGGAAGAAAAAATGGACTGGGTAGTGGAAGAAACCAAAGTAGGAGGAGCCACATTGACCAAATTATTGGGCACCAGCGCATGGTACGCCCCAGGGGCAGCGGTTTCTGGATTGGTCCAGGCCATTGCTTGCGACCAAAAGAAGATGTTCCCATGTTCCACCCTTTTGGAGGGCGAGTATGATTTGGACGATATTTGCATCGGGGTACCGGTGATCTTGGGCAAAAACGGAATCGAAAAAATCGTCGAAATTGAACTGTCCGATGCCGAAAAGGCCAAAATGCAGGAAAGTGCGGCTGGCGTTAAAAAAACCAACGGACTGCTAGAGGTTTAAACGCTATCATAATAACAACCAACTAAATTGTCATTTTGGACATCACCATAATGAAATTGCCCATCAATTTAGGTGGAGATTTCTTGGTTTGTCCGGAATGACAATTTCATTTTTAGGGCATAACCGTCAACTGTAATTGCAATTACATCAATTTCTATTGTCAAATCTTATCGGAAATGATATATTTGCACGCTGTTTAAGAAAACTTCTAAAAAATTAACAATCAATGCAGAATAAAGGAATTATAAGGCTTTTCGCGATCCTTTTTGGCTTGGTGAGCATCTATCAGTTATCCTATACTTTCATTACAAGTAAGTTGGAGAAGGATGCTGAAGCATACGCAGTTAGCCAAATTTCGGAAGCTGAGGAAGATTATGTTGCAAAGCGTGAAGCTTTAGAGGCATCGTATTTGGATTCCATCAGTGACAACACTGTTTTGGGCTTTACGAGCTATGAGGATGCCAAAACAAAAGAGTTGAACAAGGGATTGGACCTTAAAGGAGGTATCAATGTAACCTTGCAGATTTCCGTAAAGGATATTTTGAAAGGATTGGCCAACAATACCAAAAACCCTGTTTTCAACAAAGCATTGGCAGATGCCGATGAAGCATCGACCAATAGTGATGACACCTATTTGGAGTTGTTCTTTGATGCCTTTGATAATATTAAAGGAGATACCAAATTGGCATCGCCCGATATTTTTGCCAATAAAGGCCTAAGTGATGAAGTCAATTTTCAAATGACGGATGATGAGGTAAAACCCATCATCAGAAGAAAGATTGATGAATCCATTGTTTCTGCATTTGAGGTGCTTCGTGAACGTATCGATGGATTTGGGGTAACCCAGCCCAACATTCAAAGAGAAGGAAACTCAGGAAGAATTTTGGTAGAACTTCCAGGTGCCAAGGATATTGCCCGTGCCCAAGAATTGTTGTCCAGCACGGCACAATTGGAATTCTGGGAAACCTACCCACAGAGCAACCAAAGCATAGGAAACTTTTTGGTAAATGCCAACGAGCGTTTAAAAGATATATTGAAACCGGAGGCAAAGGAAGAAGAGGTGTCAAAACCTGAATCGGAAATTGATTCGTTGCTTTCGGATGTATCCCAAGACTCCTTGGACATGACCCAAGAGGCCAATCCATTATTGGGTAAACTACTTCCTGCCAATCCAGGTAGTCATGCCATTGCACGTGCCATGGTTTCCGACACAGCCGAGCTTGGTGCATACTTGAGGATGCCGGAAATCAAAAGATTGTTGCCCAACGATATTCAATTTACCAGATTTCTTTGGGAGCGTCCAGCCAAGGATTCTGAAGTAGCTGATCTGTATGCGTTGAAATCCAACAGGGAAGGTACTCCAAGAATAAGTGGAGACGTAGTTTCTGATGCACAGGATACCTTTGACCAGTTCAACAAACCAGCCGTTAGCATGACGATGAATACCCGTGGTGCCAAAGAGTGGGAGGAGTTGACGGGAGATGCGTACAACAACCAAACAGGTATTGCCATTGTTTTGGACAATAAAGTATACACCGCACCAGGTGTTTCTTCAGGGCCTATTTCTGGAGGACGTTCCGAAATTACAGGTACCTTTACCGTAAACGAAACCAAAGATATTGCCAACGTATTGCGCGCAGGTAAACTTCCTGCTTCGGCCGATATTATTCAATCTGAAGTTGTTGGTCCGTCCTTGGGACAAGAAGCTATTGATAGTGGATTTATGTCCTTTATGATTGCTATGGCTTTTGTGCTTGTTTGGATGATTTTCTACTACGGAAGAGCTGGAGTTTTTGCTGATATTGCATTGATATTCAATATTTTATTGATTTTTGGGGTGTTGACCAGTTTGGGGGCAGTATTGACCTTACCGGGTATTGCAGGTATTGTTTTGACCATAGGTATGTCGGTGGATGCCAACGTACTTATTTTTGAAAGGGTAAAAGAAGAATTGGCCCGCGGAAAAGGAAAGGCACAAGCCATTGCAGATGGTTTTGGAAACGCTTTGTCCTCCATTTTGGATGCCAATATTACTACTGGATTGACCGCGATTATCCTGTTTATTTTTGGATCAGGACCCATTAAAGGTTTTGCCACTACTTTGATGATCGGTATTGTTACTTCCTTGTTCACAGCGATATTTGTGACCAGATTGATGATCGAGGCCTATACCAACAAGAAAGGACGCAGGCTGGATTTCAGTACAGGAATTACCAAGAACCTGTTCACCAAAATAAATATTGACTTTTTGTCCAAGCGTAAGATTGCTTATGTTGTTTCCGGAATCTTACTAGCCGTGAGCACCTTTTCATTGCTTACAAATGGACTGAATCAAGGGGTTGATTTTATCGGAGGACGTTCTTATCAAATTCGTTTTGAAAAAGCGGTCAACCCATCAGAAATTGCTTCTGAACTAAATACGGTTTTCGGTAGTGGAACCAATGTGAAGACTTTTGGAGATGCCAACCAGATAAAAGTTACTACGCCCTACAAAGTAGATGAAGAAGGAGTTGAGGTGGATACCGAAATTCAAAATATGCTTTATACCACGCTGCAAAATTATTTGCCAGACGGCACTTCTTTTGAAGATTTTACAGTGGGTGCTTCCGAAAAATCAATAGGTATCCTGCAATCCGTTAAAGTAGGACCGACCATCGCGGATGATATCAAGAAAAATGCCTTTTTGGCCATTATTGGATCATTGGCGGTAGTTTTTCTTTATATTTTATTACGATTCAGAAAATGGCAATTCTCATTGGGTGCCGTTGCAGCGGTATTCCACGATGTAATGATCGTACTGGGCATTTTCTCCTTAACTGGAAGCATTATGCCTTTCAATATGGAAATTGACCAAGCTTTTATAGCGGCCATTCTTACGGTAATCGGTTATTCCCTGAACGATACGGTGGTAGTATTCGACCGTATCCGTGAAATCACCCTTCTCAAAGGGTTTAAAGGTGGTGAAAACATCAACGATGCCTTAAACAGTACTTTGAGCCGAACGTTGAATACGTCCCTTACCACATTGATTGTGTTGTTGGCCATCTTTACCTTTGGAGGTGAAAGCTTAAGAGGATTTATGTTCGCAATGATCATTGGTGTAATTGTGGGTACATACTCCTCCGTATTTATCGCAACACCGGTAATGTTCGATTCATTAAAGAAGAAAATTGCTGCTGCTACAGGAGCATAGTTTTTCGTTTTTTTATTACACTTTATAATAAAGGTCCTCACTTTGAGGACCTTTCTTTTTTATAATTATGTTTTGTTGGTCGATAATGTTTCCAACCACGATAGCAATTGGCTGAACAAGGTGAAGTTCTGAATTACCCGAAGCTGACCGTTAAAGCCCCATTTATCCCTTTCTTTGGGGTGGTTGAGCATATAGGCCAAGGTTTTGGATAAACCTTCAATATCTGTGGGGTCAGGATTTATTTGTCCTGTGTTGTTGTGGACCACCTGAAGTTTGAGTCCAGCGGCGTTGGAAACCAAAACAGGTTTTCTTTTCCACATGGCTTCCGTTGCGGTAAGTCCAAACCCTTCTTGGATGGAATTTTGGACGATAAAACTAGAGGTTCGTTGAAGGGCGTTTACGATCAAAGCATTTTCTTTTGGATTGTCCAACGGAAGTAGCAAAATGGCAATGTCGTTTTGCATGTTGCTGTCCACATCCTTATAAGTTTCGGTAAGCTCTTGCAAGACTTCTTTGCCTTCGGGGTCATCGGACACAAAAGCAGGGTCGGGGCCACCCATCACCAAAAGGGTCATTTCAATTCGTTTGTATTCAAGGCTCTTTGGGTCACCATTTTTACGGTTGTCCAGTTTCATTTTAATAAAGGCCTCCATTAACTCTTTAAAACCTTTGAGTCTATCCCATCGAGATATTTCAGTAATAATCGGGCGATAGATTAAATCCAGATTCTTATCCGCATCTAAAAAATCAAAAGAACCATCGGGCATCACTTTTCTTACCAGATGTTTGTAACGGTGATAAAGAATGGCCTTGTGATCATCCAAAATTCCGGATTGATACAAAATGCCGATACATTTGTGTAACTGAAGCTCCCGATTCTTATGGCTCAATGGGTCGATCGCTGGAGGAATAATGGATGTTCTTTTTTGTAACGACTTAGGCGCATAAGACGGTAAACTGAACACGAAATGGTCGTAATCGTTGGTGTAGGGCTCTAAAAATTTCCATACTGCATCCGTTACCTCGGTATCTTCTTCCAAACCAATATGGCACCGCCAAATAATGGAAACGTTCTTTTTCTTTTTTATCATGGCGGCCAATGGCATAGGTTGCGGGTCGTGTACCACAACAATATCGCCATCCTTGATCAGTTCCAACGCTTTGGAAAGATTGTTTTGATTGACTTCTTCATAAATTTTTCGGTCTTCTTCAGTAAAAATTCCGTTACCACTGCCATGAATAGCATTGTGGATACGTTTGGTCAAATCGAAAAATGCATCTTTTTCGGCTTCGATGACCAGCCACTCGATAGATACACCAAGTTCGCGGAGTATCCGCATTTGACTAGGTAGCATTTCGGCCACACCACCACCGATGGCAGTGGAATTTATCATCCAAATGGTTCGTCCCCTAAGGGATTCAATAGGCTCCTTGGCCTGTTCCATAAAATCCAGCACAGAAGAATAAAGGGATCCGTACGCCTTATAATCTGCAAGTTTGGCACCTGGCTTAACATTTATTTTTTGCATTTAAGGGAAAGTTAATGATTGAATTCCCTATAAGATAACAAAAAAATGAATGGGTGGGTTAAGTGTTTGTTTGTGAAACTTTTATGATTTGGAAGTGATACCTGTGGAGCCTTTTTCCGACGGATGTAGTTCAAAAATATACTCTGGAGCTAGCTCTGGCTCTTTACGATGGGATACAAAAATGATAGCGGTTTCGCTTTCTTTGGCGATTTTGTTTACCAAGGACACAAAAAGATTCGCACTGGTATCATCCAACCCTGCCGTAGGTTCATCCAAAATAAGTAATGGTGGATGTTTTACCATGGAGCGCGCCATCATAACCAAACGCTTATTACCGGTACTTAGGTCGCGAAAGTGATCGTTTTTTCTATCGTTTAGTTGTAAAAGCTCAAGCCATTGGTTGGCCAATTGCTTTTCACGGTCCGTAGGTTGTACATAAAGCCCAATGGAGTCGTGGAGCCCGGAGATGATCATATTTTCCAGACTGTGATATCCTCCAAAGGTATTGGTGATGGTAGGGGTGTAATAGCCGATTTTTTGTTTAAGGTCCCAAACACTTTCGCCACTCCCTTTTTTTTGTCCGAAAATCGTCAAATCTTGGCCGTAGCCCTTATGGCTGTCCCCAGTAACCATAGATAGGAGGGTAGATTTTCCACTGCCATTGGGGCCGATCAATTGCCAAAATTCTCCTTTTTTGATGGTCCAATCGATTTGGTTTATAACCTGACGCCCATCAAAACTGACGGATACTTTTTTAAAACTGACCAATTCCGTGCCCTCGACTTTAATCGGGGATAAAGGTGGTGGAATCTTGCCGCTAAAGCTGATAGGTTCGTTTTTGTTTTCGTTCCAAAAAGCATCGGGCGAATCGTATTGATGAAGATTACCTCCATCAAGCTTAAAAAAGTTGGAAGTGTTGGGCAATATATCATCCAATCGACTCACCAATTGAACCAGAATTTTGCTGGAAGCAATATCCAAAAGCTGTTCTTTCAACTTGGTCTGTGTGGCCATATCCAAATTATCAAAAGGATTCACCAATACCATAAAATCAGGATCTTGTTGCAGTAAATGGTTGAGCAAGGCCTTTTTTTGTTCGCCGCTGCTCATGGTTTTTAATGCTTGGTCACTTTTCTGGGTCAAAATTTTGATTTCATGGCGTTCTTCTTCATCCATGTACCGATTGATTTCTGACCGTGAAAAAAGCAGCCCGTTCAATGGTTGTAGTTCCTTTAAACCATCAATAGGTTGGTTGCGGAGCAGGTTATGCACCAATTGCTTCGTATTGGAATTGTTTTGTGTTAGGATGGCGTAGCTTTTGGGTAGCTTCATGTGGTAAAATGGTATTGGCCCAAAAATACGATTATCCTCGATTCACTCTAAAAATATGGACTGGATTATCCTTGTAGGTCGTGGTTTTGTCCAAACACATGCCATTTTTCTTGGCAACTTTTTGGGATGGTATATTGTCCACATGAATAATAGAGATCAAAGAGTCCGAAAAGCTATTGTCGAAGGCATATTTCTTACATTTTTGGGCGGCTTCTATAGCGTAGCCCTGCAACCAATACTTTGGTAGTATGGAATAACCGATCTCCAATTCTCGTACATTATCCACGGTTTGGACAAGCAGGCCGCAGATTCCTACCAATTCTCCCGATTCTTTTGAAGTTAGGGCATTCATCCCGCCCAGATCCTTCTCATAACGTTCAAAAACCCGATTGAACTGTTCTCGACAAGCTTTAACGGGGTCTGTGGGGAGCCCTTCCCAAAACCGTGTGGATTTTGGATTGTGATAAAAGGGCAACCAATCATCAAAATCCGATGCTTTCAATTTTCGAAAGATCAATCGCTCCGAAGCTTGGTTTTCTAGTAGATATTTGGGCATTTAATTACGTGAAAAGCTAATACTGTCACCCACTTGCAACCCTAGTTGGTCCGAAAGTCCTGCATTTATTTCCAGTACATATTTTGCAGGTGCATTGGAGGGTAGGGTGTTTTCATCAAACGGTCTTGCATTTTTTTGAAAGCTGACAATTTTTTGGGCCTGGCTAATATAAATGATATCCAAAGGGATTTCTGTGTTCTTCATATAAAAATATTGCAAGGATTCGGTAGGCTGTATAAACAGCATTCCTTGCTTCTTTTCCATGGATTTTCTGTACATGAGCCCTGTTTTGGTCTCATAATCCGTTTCTGCTATCTCTATATCAAAATTTGCCTTTATGGAATCAGTTTCCGTAGCTATCACGGCGAGGTCCCCTTCCTTGGTAAAAGATATGGATTCTGTTTTAAGTGCTTGTTTAGACTCCGTTTTGCACGATACCAGAACAAGGACTAAAACCAAAAGGACTATTTTTCCAAATTTGTACATCATATTAAAGTTCTACAGGGGGTGGTTTAAGCATAAAATAGATGCCAATAAATATCATTGGAATACTGAGCCATTGTCCTGTGGAGAGCATTCCCAAAGTATCTTCGAAACCACCTTGACTTTTCTTGTAGAACTCCACAAAGAATCGAACTACAAACAATAGCACCATGAACAAACCAAAGAGAAAGCCCGGTTTGTTCTTCCAATCTGTTTTCCAATATAAAAGGTATAAGGCTATAAACACAAATATGTAACAAATCGCTTCGTACAATTGGGCAGGATGGCGATAGGGAATGGATTGTAAAATCTCTGAGAATTCCGGGTTATGTTGAATGGCTTTGTAAGCGGCATTAGGGCTTTGTTCCTTGGTGAGTGCCATAGCTTGATATGCCGGCATATCATCCGAGTCCCGGATAAACCTTGTGGCCAAAAAATAAGATTTGTCCACTACTTTTCCGTTGATCTCGGAATTGAAGAAATTACCGAATCTTACAAAAGCGGCTCCAATGGCAGATGGGACAACCAACCTGTCCAACAACCAAAGCATTTTAATGTCCTTCCATTTACGGGTGTACAGCCAAATGCCGATAATGGCAGCTATGGTTGCTCCATGACTGGCCAATCCGGTAAATCCGGTAAACTCATAACCATTGATGATGCCAAAGAGCGAACTGTCCGCACTTTCGCGAATGGGCAAAAGAATTTCTGCCAAATGGTCCTTGTAATAGTCCCAATCATAAAAAAACACATGTCCCAAACGTGCTCCCAACATTATGGAAACCACAGTATAAATGAAAAGAGAATCCAGTTTTTCCATGGATTTCTTTTCGTTCAGGAAGATTTTTTTCATAATGAACCAGCCAAGGATAAAGGCTGTAATCCATAGTAGATTGTAATATTTTATCTGTAAAAAACCCAGTTTAAAAAGGGTTCCTTCGGGGTTCCAGTCAAATCCTAGAAAGTACATTTAAATAAATTTTGGGACTAATATAACTACTTTGGGCGTTTGGGCAGTTGGTTTGTAGGATTTTTGGTCACTATTAACTTTTTTAAGCCTCCTTTTTGCTCCATACATACTTTATGGGATTTGTCGTACTTTGTTTGAAGGCTAAGTTTTTTTACTGCCAATTACCGTTTTTGGGTTTAGGTTGCTGGGTTATTTTGTTATTGAGTTATTGGAATTTGTTTTTTGGAATTCGGGACTTGATGCCCGATGCCCGATGCCCGAAGTCTGCACTTGAACTTGAAGCTTGAACTTCATCAGGGTACGGGGTCATAACCGCTTCCACCCCAAGGGTTACAACTCGCTATCCGTTTGATGGAAAGCCAACCACCTTTGAACAGTCCATGCTTTTTTAAAGCTTCCAAGGTGTATTGAGAGCATGTGGGGGAATAGCGACATGTTGAAGGGAACATAGGGGAGATAAAAAGTTGGTAAAACCGTACCAACAGAACAAATGGCGCTATCAAAATTTTCTTCATGCTATCTATTGGTAAAAGATGGTTACAAGGTAGCAAAAAGCCCCGATAAAGTCGGGGCCTGATTTAAACTTCTTCGGCGGGTTGCACGGGTTCCAAATGTTCCCGCTCCTCATCCGTGTACAATCGTGACTTGATGACAAAACGGAGTCCCAGTGGAATTTCCAGACTGAAACTGGCACCACGTCCCGTAGTCACATCGACCGTTAGTTGTGTGTGTTTCCAGTATTCGAACTGGTCCTTGCTCATAAAAAAGTCGCATCCGTGAATGGTGCCCAATTTTACATCGTTGTTGTCGAGCATTAACTCGCCCTTTGGGAAGCACATCGGGGAGGAACCGTCACAACAGCCTCCACTTTGATGAAACATCAATTCGCCATGGCGCTCCTTCAATTGATCAATGATTTTTATGGCATTGTCCGATACCAACACGCGTTTTATCAATTGCTCCATCCTAGAAAAAGCCCAATTTGTTCTTATCGTAGGAAATCAACATGTTCTTGGTCTGGGTGTAATGGCTGAGCATCATTTTATGATTTTCTCTTCCGATACCTGATTTTTTGTACCCTCCAAATGGTGCATGAGCTGGGTAGGCATGGTAGCAATTCACCCAAACTCGGCCCGCTTGAATCTGTCTTGAAATTTTATAGGCTTGGTGCATATCCCTTGTCCAGACTCCTGCGCCCAATCCATAAAGGGTGTCGTTGGCGATTTCCAATGCCTCGGCTTCATCTTTAAAGGTAGTTACACAGACGACTGGGCCAAAAATCTCTTCTTGGAACACGCGCATTTTGTTGTTTCCTTTTAAGATGGTGGGCTGTATGTAATATCCGCCCTCAAGTCCTTCGTTGTAGGCGGCTTCTCCACCAGCTAGCACTTCGCAACCCTCTTCTTTACCAATTTGGATGTAGTTCAGGATTTTTTCAAACTGATCGTTGGATGCTTGGGCGCCCATCATGGTAGTTGGGTCCAGTGGATGCCCCAGTTTGATAGCTTTGGTACGCTCTACCACACGTTCAATGAATTTGTCGTAAATACTTTCCTGAACCAATATTCTGGATGGGCAGGTACATACTTCACCTTGGTTTAAGGCGAACATTACGGCACCTTCCAAACATTTGTCGAAGAATTCGTCATCGGCATCCATAATGCTTTCAAAGAAAACATTTGGGGACTTACCGCCCAATTCCAAAGTAACGGGTATGATGTTTTTTGATGCATATTGCATGATTAATTGACCTGTAGTGGTCTCCCCTGTAAAGGCGATTTTTTTAATACGTGGACTGGAAGCCAATGGTTTTCCTGCTTCCAAGCCAAATCCGTTTACGATGTTGAGAACTCCGGCAGGAAGAATATCCTCGATCAATTCCATGAGTACCAAAATGCCTACTGGGGTTTGTTCTGCAGGTTTTAATACCACACAGTTCCCCGCAGCCAATGCTGGTGCCAATTTCCAAGCTGCCATCAAAATAGGGAAGTTCCATGGAATAATCTGGCCCACGACCCCAAGAGGTTCCATAACGTTCATGGAGACGGTATTGGAGTCCAACTCGCTCACGGAACCTTCCTCGGCTCTGATTACTCCTGCAAAATATCTAAAATGGTCCACTGCCAATGGCATATCGGCAGCACGAGTTTCTCGCAAGGCTTTACCGTTGTCCCAGGTTTCGGCCCGTGCCAAGGCTTCGAGATTATTCTCCATTACATCGGCAATCTTTAATAGTAGATTGCTTCGGTAGGTAGCAGAGGAATTGTTCCATTCAGGGGCAGCGGCCCAAGCGGCATCAATGGCCTTGTCCACATCTTCGGCAGTGGATCGTGCAATTTTTGTGAAGGCGTTCCCATCTACAGGGGAAATATTGTCAAAATATTCTCCTTTTGTCGGCGGGGTCCATTTTCCACCGATGTAGTTTTCATACTGATTTTTGAACTTAGGTTTTTCCAAAACACTTTGTTCCGTAGTTTGAACATTGCTCATAATACTGTTTATTAAAGTTAAATTTTATGTATCTGCCTACTTTGTGCAAGTGACTGATTCTAAAAGTATTGATTTTACATCCTGTACATCTGACGTATACTATTAATGACATGACCAATCCTCTTTGTTTTTATAGTTTTAACAAAAAATGGAGTCATATTTTTTATATTTAGTAAGTATTGAGGTTTTAATTTGATAAGTAGGTATTTAAATATGCAGTTGCCAGATAAATTTTTTAAGGAAAGAAAACTTGAAAATTTGGTCGAGAACCAAACTTCATATACATTGAACAATGCCTCCATGCATGTTTTTGAAACCCACTTACAAGCAGAAAAGGTGCTCCTTCAATTTAATCAACCTGTACTTGCATCTATGTTGATAGGGAAAAAAATAATGCACCTTCGGGATAAAAAATCTTTTGACTTTCTTCCAGGTGAATCCTTGATACTTCCTTCCAACGAAGTCATGTGTATTGATTTTCCTGAGGCGAACGAAGAGAATCCGACACGTTGCTTGGCCATGGCGATTTCAGATGAAAAAATCAATAAGGTCATCAACTTGATGAACGAATCCATGCCTAAGCACGATGGGTCTGAATGGGCTTTGATGGATTACAATTATCATTTTACCAACGATGCCAGCATTTATGGAATCATTCAGCGGTTATTGTACCTGTTTACTGAAAACCACCCATCTAAGGATTTTTTTGTGGACAATATGCTGCAAGAATTGATTATTCGAATTTTACAGGGCAATACACGAGAAAAATATACCCAAAACGCTTCAAAATTAAGTTCCAGTAATAGGTTGGCCTATGTGATTGAATATATTTCCCAACACCTACACGAAACACTATCCGTTGGCGAGCTTAGCAAAAAGGCTTGCATGAGCGAATCCCATTTCCATAAAACTTTTAAAGAAGAATTGGGGATAACACCCATTGACTATATCAATAGCGAGCGAATAAAAATGGCCATTGACCTTTTAAAAAATCCCGATAGGAAAATAAAGGAGATTTATTTGGAATGCGGTTTTGAGAACCGTTCTTATTTTAACCGCTTGTTCAAGCGAAAAATCCATGTTTCACCAGGTGAATACCAATCAAAATTTGTGAAACACTAGTTTACGCTAAAGGTTGTACCGTCCTTGCCGTCTTTTAATTGGATGCCCAAAGCATTGAGTTTGTCCCTGATTTTATCGGATGTTGCGAAATCCTTTTTGGCGCGGGCATCATTTCTCATCTCGATCAATAGTTCCATAACTCCTTTTAGAGCATTGGAATTGTCTTTTGCCAAGGCTTGACCTTCTACGCCTAAAACGTCGTAAACAAAGGCTTTTAATGTATTGGCCAATAATTCTTTGTCGTCGGTTGTAATACTTTCTTTGTTCTCTTTTATGAGGTTGATGTGCTTCACGGCCTCGAACAACTGTGCAATCAAAATCGGTGTATTGAAGTCATCGTTCATGGCATCGTAGCATTTCTGCTTCCAAGCGGCCACTTCAAAATCTGATTTATCACCTGTTTTAAGGGCATCAATGCTTTCGAGCGCATCCATCAAACGATTGTATCCTTTTTCGGATGCTTGCAAGGCTTCATCACTCAGGTCCAAAATACTGGTGTAATGGGCTTGCATCATAAAAAAGCGAACCACGGCCGGGGTGTAGGGTTTGCTCAAAATATTGTTGTCCCCGCTAAAGATTTCCGAAGGATAAATGTTGTTGTCCGTGGATTTGGACATTTTTCTGCCGTTCAAGGTCAACATATTGGCATGCATCCAATAGTTGACAGGGGATTTTCCCGTACTGGCCTCGGCTTGTGCTATTTCACACTCGTGGTGGGGGAATTTAAGATCCATTCCGCCACCGTGGATATCAAAGGTTTCTCCCAGATATTTGGTGCTCATGGCCGTACACTCCAAGTGCCATCCAGGGAAACCATCTCCCCATGGTGATGGCCAACGCATAATATGTTGCGGCTCTGCCTTTTTCCAAAGGGCAAAATCCTGTGGGTTTCTTTTCTCATCCTGTGCGGTAAGTTCGCGAGTGTTGGTGATCATATCCTCCAACTTTCTACCGCTTAACTTGCCGTAATCGTGATCTTGGTTGAATTTGACCACATCAAAATAAACGGAACCGTTTACCTCATAAGCGAATCCTTTTTCAAGAATTTCCTTGATGATCTCGATTTGTTCAATGATATGGCCTGTTGCCGTAGGCTCAATGCTTGGCGGCAATAAATTGAACTGTTGTAGGGTGTTATGGAAATCCACGGTGTAGCGTTGAACCACTTCCATAGGTTCAATTTGCTCCAACTTGGCCTTTTTTGCAATTTTATCTTCACCTTCGTCTGCATCATTTTCCAAGTGCCCTGCATCGGTAATGTTACGGACGTAGCGCACTTTGTACCCCAAGTGCTTAAAGTAGCGAAAAATCATGTCGAAAGACATAAAAGTGCGGCAGTTGCCTAAATGCACATTGCTATAAACGGTGGGACCGCAAACGTACATGCCCACATGGCCTTCGTTTATAGGTTTGAATACATCTTTTTTCCCAGTAAGTGAATTATGAATTCGTAAGGATTGGTCTTTGTACAATTGCATTTAAACGGTTGGTGTTTAAAATTCGGTATCGAGATTGATGTAGTCCAAAAATTCCCTTCTTGTGGCCTCATCTTTAAACTTCCCACCATATTCAGCGGTTACGGTACTACTATCAATATCCCGTATGCCCCTGGAATTTACACAAAGGTGCTTGGCATCGATGACACAGGCAACATCCTTGGTGCCCAACACTTTTTGGAGTTCCTTTACAATTTGGATATTCATGCGTTCCTGTACCTGTGGTCGCTTTGCAAAATAATCCACAATACGGTTCATTTTGGAAAGGCCAACAACCGTTCCATTGGAAATATAGGCAATGTGCGCCCGTCCAACGATGGGCAACAAGTGGTGCTCGCAGGTAGAGTAAACCACAATGTTTTTTTCCACCAACATTTCGCCGTACTTGTACTTATTGTCAAAAGTGGACGATTTTGGTTTTCTATCAGGATGCAATCCGCCAAAAATTTCTTGTACGTACATTTTGGCCACCCGTTTAGGTGTGCCTTTTAAACTGTCGTCATCCAAATCGAGACCCAGGGTAAGCATAATTTCCCTTACGCTTTTTTGTATTCTTTCGATCTTTTCTTCATCGCTCAATACAAAAGCATCTTCTCTTAAAGGTGTGTCCGATGAGGAACCTACGTGGTCGTTTCCTCTTTCTTCATATTGTTCTTCCAATGCCTGCTCTAGTTTCATAGCTATTGCTTAAGGAGAGCAAAGATATACATTAATGATCGATTTAACATCTGGTATCGGGGCTTTGACAACATAAATTATTGTTAAGGCAGGTACCACGGTACTTTTATAATATCCAAACCTACAGTCTTTTATGATTAAACCTTTTGCCAAGACCTTACTGTTGTTGCTTTTTTGGCAAACTGCGCAAGCGCAGGTGGCCCAAAATTGTATTAATGCCGTTCCTATATGCAGCAATACGCCCATAAATGGCGGAACAAATGGTTTTGGGACTGATGACTTTAATGGTGCGGCTTCCAGTGGATGTCTGGAGCAGACCACTACGGGTGTAATTGAATCCAATTCAGCTTGGTACCGTTTTCGAACCGCTGAATCTGGTCAGTTGGGCTTTAATATTGGTCATAATAGTAACGAAGATTGGGATTTTGCCCTGTATCGTGCGAGCGATTGTAGTGATTTAGGGGAGCCTATCCGTTGTAATTTTTTTGATAATAGCGAAAATACCAGTTTTATTGGAGTAGGGGAAGACCCTACGGGCGATGAGGATTCGGTGCATTACGAGGATTGGCTTCAAGTGGAAGCAGGAGAGGACTACTATCTCTTTATCAATAATTTTAGCAATATAAATTCGGGCTTTTCCATCCAGTTTACGGGAAATATTTGGGCAAACTACCCCAATAGTGCCTTGGATTGTTCCATTGTAAGCAATTTGTTGGGACCGCCCATTGCTGCTTGCGAGGGCGATAGTGTGGTTTTGGATGCCTCTACCTCTGGGGCCATGAATTACGAATGGTATATGGACTCGGGAAGTGGTTATCAATTAATCGCGGGAGCCAATGGTGCAACCCATACTGTTCAAAATTCTGGTCAGTACCGTGTTGTGGTAGATACATCTGCAGAAAGCATTGTGAGCGATGTGCAGGTTGGTTTTAACGATGTTCCGATTACAGGAACAGTTTTGGACGAAACTTTTTGTTACGAAGCGGATATGACCTTTGATTTGAACAGTAAAAATTATGAGGCATTGGGTGGTATGGATCAAGATGATTTTGTGGTCAGCTACCATAACTCACAGACCGATGCCGAAGCAGGGATAAATCCTTTGGAAAAACACTATATATTGACAGGTGTTTCTGATACGATTTACGTTCGAACCACCTCCTTGGCAAACCCTGATTGTTATGATGCATCCCAAAGCTTTGCTTTGAATGCTATAGAGGCACCTGTGTTGAGCTTTGATGAGAAAGTGGTCATTTGCGAGGCCGTTGGAAGTTTGGAAATCGGGGAAACGCAACCGAATGCCAATTATAGTTATCAATGGGGCACGGGTGAGCAAACACCATCCATTATGGTTTCGGAAGCTGGGGAATATAAGGTAACGGTCACCAATCAATCCCATGGAATTGTTTGCGAAACGAGTAGGACGGTGTCCGTAGAAATTTCAACCATGCCACAGATTTCAAGTATTGATATTGACGATATGAGCGCCAACAATACAGTAACCATCAATACGGAAAACAATGGTGCGTATGAGTTCAGTATGGATGGGGGCGAATACCAGGGCAGCAATATGTTTGAAGGTGTTTTACCAGGTGTGCATACCGTGAGAATGCGCGACCCTTATGGTTGCGGGGTGGTCGAAGAAGATATTGTAGTGGTTGGATATTTGGCGATTTTCTCCCCAAATGGCGATGTATTGAACGAAACTTGGCAGATAGAGGGGCTTTCTACCTTAAACTCGCCGATTGTTACGATTTATGATCGTTATGGTAAGCTCATCAAGCAGATGAACGAGTTTGATACGGGCTGGGATGGAAGTTTTCAAGGCAAGCCATTGCCATCCACCGATTATTGGTTCAAACTATCCTATGTGGATGATGATGGCAACCGAACTTATGCCAAGTATTTACAAAGCCATTTTTCCCTTCGCCGATAACAAGCTGGCCGTTTATTGATCAGCATCAAATTTTATTGCATAAACACATACTAAAAGGATAATTAATAGAGTTATATGAGGTGTAAGTAGCGTAACCACTAGCCCCAAATTCTATGAGAGCTCTATTCAGTGCTATCTGTTGTTTCTTTCTATTTCAAGTAGTTAGCGCCCAAAACTCACCAGATTGCAGAACCGCCATACCCGTTTGCGCCGATGAACCCATTTTGGGAACTACCGATGGCGGTGGTGATATTGATGATTTTGATCCAGAGGTAATCACCCAAACAGGCTGTTTGGAAAAAGGAAGTGTGAGCTCGGCCAATATTGAGAACAATACGGAATGGTATGTATTTAGAGCAGGTGTCGATGGACAAATTGGTTTTGATATTGAAGCATTGCCCGTAAACCCCGGCAGCCCAATTACCGCAGAGTGGGATTTTGCATTGTACGGCCCTTTTGATGAAACTTCCAATGAAAATTTCTGTACCATAATCGGTGATGGAAGCGCGCAGCCCATCCGATGCAACTATGAATACAACGATACGGGCTTTACAGGGATTGGGGTAAACCCCGTAGATGGGCGGGAAGGAGCACCCTTTGTAAAGGGGAGTCAGAACACTTATGACGAATGGGTGAATGTTAGGGAAGGAGAAATCTATTACCTCTATATTAATAACTACAACACCAATTTTGATGAAGAACCGGAATCTTTTGAGCTGACCTTTACCGGAACGTCGGTAGATGAGGATCAGGATAGTGCCTTGGATTGTACACTTAGGGATGAATTTTTAGGGTTTGATATTGTTGCTTGTGAAGGCGATCCGGATATCATTTTGTCAGCTTTGAATTCTCCATTTGGTCCAAATATTAGTAGAGTAGATTGGATTGTTGATCGAGAAGATAACGGTAATTTAGAGGTCTTGCCAACAAGTCCTGGTCAAACGGAGTATGTTGTTACTAGTCCAAATTCAGGGCGCTATTATGTTATTGTTGAGAATAATTTGGGACAAACATATAACGATGATGTTTTGATTACTTTTTACGGCACTCCAGAACTGGAAGAAGTTAGGGTAATCGATGATTTTGTGAATAGTGACCGGACCGATCCGTACAATGTGGAGATTGTTCCTGTTGGGGATGGCAACTATGAATATGCCATAAATGGAGGTGAATTTCAGGATGATCCTGTTTTTAGGGATGTGCCCCCTGGAATAAACACTGTGGTCATTAACGATAAAAATGGTTGTGGAATGTCGGAACCCGAAGAGTTTTTGGTGGTGGGGTATCCAAAATTCTTTACGCCCAATAGTGATGGATTTCACGACAATTGGACTGTTTACGGGGTAGAGGAGTTAACAAACCCTGTGGTCTACATTTTTGATCGCTATGGCAAGCTTTTAAAACAAATTAATGTGAACGTAGGATGGGATGGAACCTATAATGGTAGGGATATGCCTTCCTCCGATTACTGGTTCCGTTTGGAGTATGAGCGTGATGACGAGGGCATTTTAGTGGCCAAATCTGTTCGGCGGCACTTTTCTTTGGTTCGATAAAAAAGAGGCAATCTAAAAAGCTTGTTATCTGTCAGTTCGAGCGCAGTCGAGAACCTAAGTCAAGCTGATAACCAAGGGGTTTCGACTGCGCTCAACCTGACAAAGTCAAAATTTTATTGCTTTTGGACAGCCTCTTGTATTATATTTTCTTTTTCTGTGCTTTAGAATTTTAAAGTATACCCTAGAGAGATATTGGTGTTTATTCTGCTTATTAGGGCAGCACTATCAATCCCTCCATCAAAAAAATAAGAATTCACATCTTGCTCGGTTCTACTGTAGGCCAAATCCAAGCGACTTGCCCCAAAATTGTAACCAATACCTGTGGAAAAACCATTTAGGTCGCCCACAAAATCGCTGTCGGCATAAGGGCTTTCTTCAAATCGGTAACCTGCCCTAAGGCTAACTTGGTCTATCCTATATTCACCTCCTAAACGGTAGGAGTTGACCGCACCCAAAGTACCTGCAATAAAATCGTTCTCTGCGGCAAAACTAGGGTCGGAAGTGGGTCTAAGCTCTGCTTTGGACATATCTTGATAGGAGTAATCCAAACTGATAAGTCCATCTTGCCCAAAAACCAATGCCACACTACCTGTGTATTTTTCAGGTGTTTTTATCCTGTATTCATCATAAAGGTTTACAATACCAAAGTTGATAAAGTCAATATCCGATACCGCCAAATTGGAATTGATTCTTTGTGATGTGTCATCTGTCAAAGTGTACCATGTTGGCGATTGGTAACTACCGCCCACACGAATGGATTGGTTTACTTTGGCAATGGCTCCCAAGCTGAAGGAGAAACCATAACCTTCCGTGTGCAACAAGTTGTCAAAAGAGGTGTATTGGATGGGCGATTCAGCATCATACCCTTCTTCATCCAAATATGTAATTTTATCATACAGTACGTTATGGAAGTTTACAGACGCACCTAAATACAAATCTTCTTTATACTGGCTGGCAAAATTCAAAGTGAACTTGCTATTGTAACCGGATGTATTCTGTATATATCGTTGATTGACATTGCTGTATTGTGCATTTGAGTTATATTCAGTGTTCTCGTTATCATCAATTTCTGGTTCTATAATTCCTGCCTGAAAGCCAAGAAATGCCTGTTGGGCCGAGTAACCGAGATTGGCCCCGATATCCAAATACGCATCTTCAATAAATTCACCCTCTTGTGTGCGCAGTGGCCCTAGGGGTTCACCTTGTGCAAAGTTGAGGAAATAATTGTCGATACCCACGGATGTTGTTCCGGATGCAATAAACTCGTTGTCAAAATTTTGCACCATATCGTAATTGAAGGCCAATGCAATTTTTTTCCAAGGGCTATCGGTAGATGAATTGAATACGAACACTCCGCCCACTTGGTTAAAATCCAAAGAGTTGGCAGTAGTGTTGCTTAGGGTGTTGCCATAAAGGGCGTCGTTGTTTCTATGATAGTTGGAACCCGTTATGGACAATTCACTAAAATTGAATACGGCAGAACCTGCTGGGTTTACATTTAGTGCGGATAAATCACCGCCCAAGGCTCCAAATGCACCGCCCATAGCCTGAAACCTTGCGGTTCCTTGAATGTTTTCCGTGCTGTAGCGCAATACATCATCAATGGTCTGTGCACTTGCGAAAGTGCATGCCAATACCATTATGAAAGTTGAGATTCTTTTCATTTCTTATGATTTAGATTAATCAAAATAGTTTGTGGATTATGGTCTGCCACCTCTACCGCCTCTACCTCCGGAAGAACGTGATGCGCCTCCTGAAGATCTACTTACACCTGAGCTTCTAGAGCTACTTCCTGAGCTTCGGTAGGTGCCACTGGATCTGCTGCTTCTTGATGAGCCGCTGCTACGGTAACTTCTGGAGCTCGACCTACTGGATGAACGACTGTAATTTCTACTTGGTGTAGCGCTTCTGGATTGATAGCTCCTAGTGGTTCGTCCAGAATTATAGCTTCTGGATGAGGGAGAACTGCTTCTATTGTAGCTTCGGCTGCTTCTTGAAGGAGTTGTCCCATAGGAACGACGTGAGCTTGTTGAACTTCTATTGTAACTTGGGGAAGTTCTTGTGCTTCTACTTGTTCTGTAGTTTCTATTTCTGGCAACGGCGTCTGCGCTTACCGACCTTCTAACGTTGGACCTGTTACTGTAGCCATTGGAACTTCTTCTGTTGGCCAAGCCGTTGTTTCTGGAAACTGTTCCATTGGAACGTCCACTGTTGTTTCTGAACCTAGAGGAATATCCGCTTGATCTAGATGTTAGTGTTGTTCCTGGAATACGGGAAGCATAGCCTCTCCGTCCTGACATGTAGGCGTAGTTTCTGCCATAGTATCCTCTGTTATAGTATGGGCGGTTCCAATAACCACCGTAATAGCCGCCCCAGCCATAGTATCCACCCCATCCGAAGCCAGCACCAGCCCAGCCCCATCCGTTGTAGGGGTATCCCCAGCCGTAATACCCGGCCCAGCCCCAACGGTTATATCTCCATGGGTTGTTCCATCCCCAGCCAAGGCCTCCCCAGCCCCAGCCGGCATTCCATCCCCATCCGTTCCATAGCCATGGGTCGTTCCAACCATAATAGCCGCCCCAGCCCCAACTGTTGTCGTAAACGTTGATGGAAATGCTTGTAGGATTGTCGCCCCAACCAGGGTTTCCGTTATAGTTGTTATTATAGGCAATGTAATCGGTTTGTTCTCCGTAAGGAATGGTGTCGTTTTGGGCCTGACTCGAATAACTGTCTATATCGGTAAAAACTTCGCTATCCAAAATTTCACCGTATTCGTTTGCTTTGTCGCCAAAATAATCGCCGTAAATGTTGTTCTCCTGTTCTTCAATTCTTACTGCTTCGGCATTTTTCTTTTCAACCCCGACAACACGGTTGTTGGTGGAATAGATGCCATCATCGTAATAAGAAGCTTGCTGATAAGAACCACAAGATGCCATAAAGATGGCACTGACCATCAAAATGGACGGGATTCGTAATTTTTTATGGAGTAAAGTCTTTAACATGGCGCAATTTTTATTGTTGAACATACTAAAAATAATTAGTTTTACCCAATCATTTTTATTAATAAAGTCGCAAGTTTTGTGCCAAACTACAATAGATGGGTAAAAAGTTAACGAGTAGAGCGGAAGATTATTCCAAATGGTATAATGAACTGGTCGTAAAGTCAGATTTGGCTGAAAACTCGGGAGTTAGAGGATGTATGGTGATAAAACCCTACGGATATGCCATATGGGAAAAAATGCAGGGGCAGTTGGACAAGATGTTCAAGGAGACAGGTCATGAGAATGCCTATTTTCCGTTGTTCATACCAAAATCGTACTTGAGTAAGGAGGCCAGTCATGTAGAGGGTTTTGCCAAGGAATGTGCTGTTGTTACCCATTACCGATTGAAGAATGCCGAGGATGGAAGTGGCATTGTGGTGGACGAAGATGCAAAATTGGAAGAAGAGCTGATTGTTCGCCCCACGTCCGAAACCATTATTTGGGATACATACAGAAGGTGGATTCAATCTTACCGAGACCTTCCCTTAAAGATCAACCAATGGGCCAATGTGGTACGTTGGGAAATGCGAACGCGTCTTTTTCTGAGGACTGCTGAGTTTTTATGGCAAGAAGGGCATACCGCACATGCCACTCGTGAAGAAGCCTTGGAAGAAGCGGAGCTTATGATGGACATATATGCGGAATTCGCTGAAAAATATATGGGCGTTCCTGTGATAAAGGGGACCAAAACAGAGAGCGAGCGTTTTGCGGGTGCGGAAGAAACTTATTGTATAGAAGCATTAATGCAGGACGGAAAGGCCCTGCAAGCCGGTACCTCTCACTTTTTGGGTCAGAATTTTGCAAAAGCTTTTGATGTGAAGTTTGCCAACAAAGAAGGTGGGCAAGAGTATGTTTGGGCCACGTCGTGGGGTGTTTCAACAAGATTGATGGGAGCTTTGGTAATGACCCATAGCGATGACAATGGTCTAGTATTGCCGCCACAGTTGGCGCCAATTCAAGTTGTAATTGTTCCTATATATAAAGGATTCGATCAATTGGACGCTATTTCGGAGAAAGTGGAGCCATTGGTAAAAGAATTGCGTGATAGGGGCATAACTGTTAAATATGATACCCGAGATACGCACAAGCCCGGATTTAAGTTCAATGAATATGAATTAAAAGGTGTTCCTGTGCGTTTGGCAGTAGGTCAGCGCGATTTGGCCAATGGAACTTTTGAAGTGGCTCGCAGGGATACCCTGTCCAAGGAAATTGTAAAGGCCGATGAAGTTGTGGACAAGGTGGTTTCCCTGATGGATGAAATCCAAGAGAACATCTTTAACAAGGCGTTGGATTATAGAAAAAACCATATCACCAAGGTGGATTCCTATGATGAGTTCAAAAAAATTATTGAGGATAAGGGTGGCTTTGTTTCGGCTCATTGGGATGGAACAACGGAGACAGAGGATAGAATAAAAGAAGAGACCAAAGCCACTATTCGCTGTATTCCACTGCATGCAGAAAAGGAGGAAGGAAAGTGTATTGTAACAGGAAAACCATCTGTTCAGCGGGTGTTGTTTGCAAAGGCCTATTAGGTAGGTTGCAAAAAATAATAATTACTGTTGCAAGACTTAAAAATAGTTGTATTTTTGCATCCGCAATTATGCAACCAAACGGCCCGTTCGTCTAGGGGTTAGGACGCCAGGTTTTCATCCTGGTAACAGGGGTTCGATTCCCCTACGGGCTACGAAGAAAAGTTTTAGGCTAAAAAGCTGCTTATTTTTTTAACTTTGTAGCTTAAAATTTTGAAATTGAAATAATGGCCCGTTCGTCTAGGGGTTAGGACGCCAGGTTTTCATCCTGGTAACAGGGGTTCGATTCCCCTACGGGCTACAACAAAAGGATTTAGAAAGAATTAAATTTAAGCAATGGCAAACCATAAGTCAGCATTAAAGAGAATCAGAAGAAACGAAGCAGTACGTTTGCGTAACAGGTACCAGCACAAAACTGTGCGTAACGCCATCAAAAAATTACGTAACGAGGAAGATAAAAAAGCTGCTGAGGCTTTGTTGCCTACCGTAGTTGGTATGATTGATAAATTGGCCAAGAAAAATATCATTCATAATAACAAGGCCGCAAACCTTAAGAGTAAATTGATGACTCAAGTTGCAGCAATGTAATTTTAGTTTGACCACAATATTCTGAACGCCCCCAAATTGGGGGCGTTTTTGTTTTTAACAATTTATCTGAAAGCCTTTCTTTTATGAATAAGTACGCCCACCAAAAAAGTGCCGTACATGATTAGGATCAATATTCTTAATATGCTCCGAAAGTGATAATCTACCCAAATTTTTGGGGCTTCATATCCAACCCAAAACAAAAATGGAAAAACGGAATGAAAGATTATCAATCCCAAACTCATCCAATACATGAGGTTGTATTTCTTGGGGTAGGGTGTAGGTTCGCTCTTTTTTTCTTTAAAATAAAGCCATATACTAAAAAGTAAAATAAAGGAAGCGATCATATCGGCATAGTAAAGGTTGCTGTACAAAGGATTTTGAAAAAATAGGCTTATCACATAACCTGAAATACTTGCCAAGACCCCAATTTGTATCCACTTTTTATGTTTTTTGTTTTGAACCATTTTCCAGTAGATATAGTAGAAAAACAAAAATGAAATCACGGAATAGATGTTGAATATAATGACGTTGTACCAGTTATACTGTTCAACATCCACTATTTGGAATTCGTCAAAATGTTTGATGAAGTATCCCAATAGTTCGGTGAGAAAGGTGTACATTAAGTAAATGGGATAGTACTTTAGTGGGGTGTCAAAATACGATGGGTAACAGGCCATGGACACAATCCAGACGATAAGATAGAATGGAAGAATGTATTGTTCGGTAATAAAGTTGTAAAATCCTTCCATTATTGGTTGCTGTCTGGTTCTCAAAGCTTTTAAAGGTAAATCAAGATAAGAAATAAAAGCCTTCGAGGTTGGAGGCTTAAATTTTTACTTGGAAGGCTTTTTTTACCTGAATGCTTTTCTTTTTCCTATGAGCAGGCCCAAAATGATAAGTCCATACATTAAGGCTATGGATGTTAACAATAATGGTCTAAAATAAATTTGGATGCCTATATTAAGATCTAACAGATAGATTACAGAAATTATGGGAAACAATGTGTAAAAGACCATCAAACCCGAACTAATCCAAAACATTAGATTGAATTTTAATGGTTGCGTCTTTTCTTCTTGTATTTTTTCCTTGAAATATTGAATAATGACATAGACCATCATGAGAGAGCCTATGATATGGCCATAGGTCATTTGATTGTGCAAGGGATTGTAGATTATTGCATTGGCAATATAGGATAGTATGCAAAGAATACTTAAATAACGAATCTGTTTTTTGATCGTTCCATTCTGGGCCACTTTTCGGTATACCTCAAAGAAGAAAATAAAAAACACAATCTGGTAAACATTATAAATTATAACATTGTGCCAAGCATATCTGCCATCAGAGAAAAACTGAAAATTGTTGTTGTATTTAATCAGTACGCCCAAGAGCTCTGTGAAAAAAGTATAAATGATTATCATTGGGAGATATTTAAGCGGTGTGTCGAAATACCTACGATACCGAAATATCGATATTACCCAAGTTATCAGATATAGTGGTACATAAAAATGCTCAGTCAGATATTTAAAGAGCTCTTCAAACATACTTTTTAGAAGTCGGTGTAAGGGGGTGGTCCTGAACCTCCGTGGTTGAGGTTCAAACTCTTAATGTCATCCTGAAAGAGTGATGGGGCAAAACCCGCTTGGGATGTGTTTGGTCCATCTTTTTCACCTGTTTCCGAGTTGCCCACAACACCTTTTATTGGTTTTGCCTTTCCGTCTGCACCAATATAGAATCCGAGTTCTTTGCCATCAATAATTGTTGTGGGGACTAAAAAAATAGAATTCTGCCTTGGATGTACAACTTTTTTTCCGTCGGGAAACCTTTCTTTATCCGGATAATTGGCAAAATATAGACGTAGCGATGCAACTTCAACGCCAGCTTCTTTGGCCTCTTGTTCTACGTAGGCCATATAGTCTTTTATGTCTGCATAGTTAAAGGATGTAAAGCGAGCGGGAATATGCTTTCTGTCAGGATATCGCTCCATTTCATATTCCTCGATTACACCTACCCTATTCTTGGTGTAATTATCGTAGAGTGATTTGGATTCCTCTAAAGAAATAATGCCTTCGGGCGGTAAAACTTCTTCTGGTTCGGTTGGTTCATCTTTCTTGGGCCCTTGTTGGCAAGCTCCAAGTAAAAGTAATATGGCCCCAAAAAATGCAATTACGGCCTTTTGGTTGTTTTTCATAGTTAAGTATTTAATGTTCAGTTTTTGAGGAAACCGGACTAAAGATATGCCTTTTCTATAAATTGGCTCAACAAAAAGCCCTTCAAAAAACTTGAAGGGCCTGTAAACATTATGATATGGAGTGTTGTGGGGTTTTACTCGTTCATGGTGAGTAAAAACTCCTCGTTGTTCTTGGTTTGTTTTATACGTTGCTCCATAAACTCCATTGCTTCAATAGGGTTCATGTCTGCAAGATATTTGCGCATGATCCACATACGTTGAATGGTGTTTTCATCCAACAACAGATCATCTCTTCGTGTTGAGGAAGAAATAAGGTCGATGGCAGGGAAGATTCTTCTGTTGGAGATTCTTCTGTCCAACTGAAGCTCCATGTTACCTGTACCCTTGAATTCCTCAAAGATAACTTCGTCCATTTTGGAACCGGTTTCGGTCAAGGCCGTTGCAATAATGGATAATGATCCACCATTTTCAATGTTACGGGCCGCACCAAAGAAACGTTTTGGTTTATGTAGTGCGTTTGCGTCCACACCACCACTCAATACTTTACCAGATGCTGGTTGTACGGTGTTATAGGCTCGGGCCAAACGCGTAATGGAGTCCAAAAGGATCACTACGTCATGACCACATTCCACCAATCGTTTTGCTTTTTCCAATACAATGTTGGCTACTCTTACGTGCTCGGTGGCTTCCTTGTCAAAGGTAGAGGCAACTACTTCACCACGTACGTTGCGTTGCATGTCGGTAACCTCCTCGGGGCGCTCATCGATCAATAGAATGATTTGATATACCTCGGGGTGGTTAGCTGCAATGGCGTTGGCAATATCCTTAAGTAACATGGTTTTACCCGTTTTGGGCTGGGAAACGATCATTCCCCTTTGTCCTTTCCCGATAGGGGAGAACAGGTCCATAATTCTTGTGGAAATAGTGCTTTGTTTTTCCGCCAACTTGAACTTTTCCTTAGGGAACAATGGGGTAAGGTGCTCAAAAGCCACTCTGTCACGAACCACTTGTGGGTCCAATCCGTTGATTTTGTTCACTTTGATCAGCGGAAAATATTTTTCACCCTCTTTTGGAGGTCTAATGTTTCCTAAAATTGTATCCCCGGACTTAAGTCCGAACAATCTTATCTGTGATTGGGAAACATAAATATCGTCGGGAGAAGACAGGTAATTGTAATCGGAAGACCGTAGGAATCCGTAACCATCCTGCATAATGTCCAGCACACCTTCGCTCTCAATAATGCTATCAAACTCAAATTCAGGCTCTTTGTACCTATTCTTTAAATCCTTGTCAAAATTGCTGTTCTTTTTATCGTGGTGCGGTTTGTTGTGTTGGTTGTTTCTCCTGTTGTTTTGGTTCTTTTGGGAGTTACTGCTACTGTGGGACTTATTGTCTTGAGACTTGTTGTCCTGTAGCTTGTTGTCCTTTTTCTGAGGTTTTCCTTGAGGTTTGGAGTCCTCTTTTTTGTTCCTGGGCTCTCTTTTTTGAGGTGCTTTTTTTGGAGCGTCACCTTCTGTGCTTTTCGTCTCCGAAGCTTTAGGGCGAGGAGCTCTGGGTTTTTTAGGTTTTGGCGCTGGCTTTTCGTCTGCGCTTGCTGTAACAGTTTCTGCAACGGCTTTAGGGTTGGATGCTTGAACGTCAAGTATTTGATATACTAGGTCCAATTTTTTCAATGATTTGAATTTGGGAACATTAAGACCCTTTGCAATTTCTTGCAACTCAGGAAGCTTTTTAGCTTTTAGATCTGAAATCTCGAACATTAAGTAATGGAATAAGTTAAACTTGTGTTATTCTAAAATTTGAAGTAAAGTTATCTTTGGATACTACTGGAGTAAGAATTCCGAGGTAGGTGCTTTATAATAACGTGACAATATTACAAATAATTTTTCAAGAATAAGGCCTTATTTATCAAAAAGACGCCTATTTTTGGCATTCGAAATCAATTTGCACAATGATTCAGCGGATACAAACGTTATTTTTACTGATAGTAGGCCTTATATCGGGCATACTTCCGTTTTTTCTGAATTTATGGGTGGAAGTAGGCGGAAGAGAAGTATTTGCCCAAGATCAAGTTATTGTAAGCTTGGTTTTTTATGTGGTAACCGTCTTGGCCGTAGTTTCGATTATAATGTACAAGAAAAGACAAAATCAATTTGTGGTAAACAGATTGAATATGATATTGAACCTTTTTTTACTAGGATTTTTCGTTTATCGATCACTAAGCCTATCCGGAGAAACTGTGGTTTCTGAGAAGGGTATTGGGATGCTGATTCCTGTATTTTCTATCGTTTTTCTTGTCCTGGCCAACAGGGCTATCAAAAAGGATGAAGATCTTGTAAAATCTGTTGATCGCTTACGTTGAACCTAACATCTTAGTAGTATTAGTGCGAAAAAACCCTGGCTTAGGCCGGGGTTTTTATGTTTTGTGCTATCGTTTGCCCAGTTCAATTACCTCAAGGTCGCTAATCTTATCCTCATTGATCACAAAACGAAGCATGGTACGCATTTGATGAAAACCATATTTGCCACAAGCTCCTGGGTTCATGTGCAAAACCCCCAATTTTTTATCGTTCATCACTTTTAAAATATGGGAGTGGCCACAAATAAAAAGTTTAGGTGGATTATTTTTAATTTCTTCCCGTACCCGAACATCGTACCTGTTGGGATAACCCCCAATGTGGGTGATCCATACATCCACACCCTCGCACATAAACCGGTTGTTTTCTGGAAATTCTTTTTGGATCACATGGTCATCAATGTTCCCATGTACCCCTCGAACAGGTTTAAGAGCTTCTAGTTGGTCGGTTACGGATATGCTTCCAATATCGCCAGCATGCCAAATTTCATCGGCCTGTGCGGCATACTTTAAAATGGTGTTGTCCATGTGGCCATGAGTATCGGAAAGCAATAAAATTTTCGTCATTTCGCTAAAAATATGCTAAAACCTTAAGGTTGAATTTGTGTTGGAAAGGATTGAATTATCTTTATGGGCTTAAAAGTAAGGGATCGCATTGAGATATTTTATCCAATTTTCTTATTTCGGTAAGGCATACCATGGATGGCAGAATCAACCGAACGCCATAACCGTGCAGGAGGTTTTGGAAAAGGCACTGTCCACACTTTTACGTAAAAAGCTAGAAGTGGTGGGAGCCGGTAGAACCGATGCCGGTGTACATGCAAGGCAGATGTTTGGCCATTTTGACTTTGAGCCCATCGCCGATACAGATGACTTAATATATCGGTTGAATGCTTTTTTACCAGATGATATCGCGGTGCAAGGAATCCATCAAGTTGCTATTGAAGCCCATGCCCGGTTTGATGCCGTGCAACGTACCTACGAATATTGGTTGGTGAAAGAAAAAGATCCATTTCTTTTCGATCATGCCCATTTTGTAAAACATTCGTTGGATATAGAAGCCATGAACAAGGCAGCTAAAATATTGTTGGAATACACCGACTTTGAATGTTTTTCCAAATCCAATACCGATGTAAAAACGTTCAATTGCGATGTTCGCGAAGCTCACTGGAAAATTGATGATGATAAGTGGGTGTTCACCATTACGGCCGACCGTTTTTTACGGAATATGGTGCGTGCCGTTGTAGGCACTTTGCTTGATGTGGGCATGGGGAAAATGTCCCCAGAAGAGATCCATCAAATTGTTGCAAGTAAAGATAGGGGAGAGGCAGGCGTCTCTGTCCCGGCAAAAGGATTATATTTGACCAAGGTTTTATATCCAAAAGAAATTTTTGATGAGCAAAAAGGATGATGTAGGAAAAGCGTTTGATTTTCGATTGTTCAAACGGGTTTTTTCACGGACCAGACCCTACAGGGGCATTTTTTGGTTGGTGGCCATTGTGGCCATCCTGTCCGCAGCTTTCGCTATTGGGGTTCCGTTGTTGGTCAAAACCATCATAAATCAATCTTTGGAAAATAAGGACTCGGGTCAGCTGCTTCAGAACGTCTTGTACATGTTGGCCTTTTTGTTGGGCCAGGTAACCACACAATTGTTGTTCAACTATTACGCGAACTTACTCGGAGAGTCTGTAATACGCGATATCCGAATCAATCTTTTTGAGAAGATGACCAGCTTTAAAATGACCTATTTCGACAATTCTTCCATCGGGGTTTTGGTCACAAGGGCGGTGGCGGATATGCAGCGAATAGGGGAAATATTCAGTCAGGGATTTTTTATGATTGTGGCCGATGCCCTTAAAATGTTGTCGGCAGCCATCATTATGGTGGTCATTAACTGGAAACTGGCCTTGATTGTGTTTGCCATTATGCCTGTTATTTTGATTGCTACGCGTCTCTTTCAGCAAGCCATGAAGGTAGCTTTTGTTGAAGTACGTGCCCAAGTATCCAACTTAAATTCCTTTGTGCAGGAGCGCATAGCGGGAATGAAGATTGTTCAACTCTTCAACCGAGAGGAAATTGAAAAAGAAAAGTTCCGAGTCATCAACGAAAAGCATCAGAATGCATGGTTGAAGACGGTTTGGTACAACTCCATATTTTTTCCGATAGCGGAAATTTCCAACTCCATTGGTATTGGATTGGTGGTGTATTTCGGTGTGATTCAGAATATAGAAAATGTGGGATTGGACAACAAAGGGGCCATTGTCGCTTTCTTTTTCTTGATGGATCTGTTGTTCCGACCACTTCGTCAGATTGCGGATAAGTTCAACACCCTGCAAATGGGGATGGTAGCTGCCAACCGTGTGTTTAAGATTTTGGATACCGACAGCCATATTGATGATAACGGAACCGTTGAGAAAGAAGATGTAAAAGGTGATATTGAATTTAAAGATGTCCGTTTTGGTTATGTGCCCGATGAAGAAGTACTGCACGGAATCTCATTTAAAGTGAAAGCTGGGGAAACAGTGGCCATAGTTGGTGCAACGGGAGCAGGTAAATCTACCATCATCAATCTGCTCAATCGATTCTACGAAATCAGTTCCGGAAAAATTTTGGTGGATGATGTGTGTTTGGATGACTACACCTTAAAATCGCTCCGTTCCCATATTGCTATTGTGCTTCAGGATGTTTTCCTATTTGCCGATACCATTGCAAACAACATTTCGCTTCGCGATGAGTCCGTTACCACGGAACAGATTGAAGCAGCTGCCAAGCAAATTGGCGTTCACGAATTTATTTCGAGTTTGCCGGGAGGTTACCAATACAATGTAAAAGAACGCGGAACCATGCTTTCCAGTGGTCAACGTCAGCTTATTGCCTTTTTGCGCGCTTATGTGAGCAACCCAAGTATTTTGATTTTGGACGAGGCCACATCTTCCGTAGATACCTATTCCGAGCAATTGATACAACGTGCCACGGATAAGATCACCGAGGGAAGGACTTCCATCATCATTGCACACCGTTTGGCGACCATCAAAAAAGCGGATAAGATCATAGTGATGGATGCTGGTAAAATCATTGAAACCGGAACTCACAAGGAACTACTCGAAAAAGGCGGTTACTACAACGATTTGTACAATGCACAATTTTTGGCCGAGGAGGTGGCTTAGCTTTTTATGGGGCGAAAAATCTTCCAATGTCAAATCCCAGGTGAGGAACATGATTATTGGAACTGGAATCCATACCCGCAATAATTAGATTTTTCATTTTACCAACTATCAATAGCAAGGTCCATCGCATGGAGTAGCGTTGTTGTAATTTTTGGTATCTATGGTGTAGGTACTTGTGTTACCATCATGTGTATATGAATCGCTTTTAAACAAACTGTGGCCTTTTGGCTCCACTGTATAAAGGAAATGAGTTTCAAGATGTTTATTGTCAAAAACCATGACAATGGAGTCGGCTTGGAGTATTTGGTGAGTCAGGACTACCCTAGCAGTATCCTCACCCCTAAAAATCTCTCCTTTTCCTGTTTTAGAAACCATCTTTTGTCCACTCGGCAGACCATTGGTGAAAAAGCGCATTTGTACTTGATTATCCAATCCGTTGTTAATAATTATAATACCAGTTTCCTCCATTTCCCTGGGCCAGCAAGACATTGCCAGCAGTACGGTAATCAAGGTCAATATCGTTCTTACAAGTTTAATTACAAGGCCCATCGCAGGGAATCGCATTGTTGTAATTTTTGGCATCTATAGTATAGGTACTTGTGTTACCGTCATGTTTGTAGGAATCATTATTAAATAAACTGTGACCGACAGGCACCACAGTATGCAAAAAATGTGTTTCAGCACGCTCATTGTCAAAAATCAATACAATGGAATCGGCCTGAAGAATTTGGTTAATGACTACAACAGTGGACGTGTCTTCCCCTCTAAAAATTTCCCCTTTTCCAGTTTTAGAAACTATTTCCGGCCCACTGGGAATACTATTTCTAAAAAATTGCATGTCCACACGGTTATCCAATCCATTGTTTATTACAATTATACTGGTTTCCTCGATTTCTCTGGGCCAGCAAGAACATAGGAGAGCAAAAATGAACAGAAGAAACGCTTTCTTGGAGTAACGGGCCATCTCTTAATTACTACAATTATCTTCGCAAGCAACCGATGCATCATAATTATCCTGGCCTATCAAGTACAGAAACTTGCCATTGCCCATATTTTGGTAATCTTGCTGATTCAACAATGAAAACCCCTTTGGCTCGAACAAATTATGCCCTTGTATTCTTTCTTCATTAAAAATTATTGAAATTGAGTCAGCATCGAATACATCAAAAGGAGTCGTATTTGACCCTAAGGTTTCTCCAGATTGTTTAAATGTTGCCCCTAAATCTTTAAGGGTAACAGAAGTCATTGTTGTACTAGGAAATCCATTTCTAAAAAACCGCAGCACTTATTGGAATATCCAGACCATTTTCAATTTGATATTCTGAAACTGTGGATTGTTCTGGAGTGCATCCAAAAACAATCATAAAAGCTATTATTCCAATAATTGGATATCTCATTTTGACAAATAATCAATAGCAAGGTCCATTGCATGGAGTAGCGTTGTTGTAATTTTTGGTATCTATGGTGTAGGTATAGGTGTCCCCTTTTCTTTGATAGGAACTAAAATCAAATAAGCTATTACCAACAGGTTCGTTGTAGAATAGTTTATGCGTTTCAATACGTTCATTGTCAAAAATCAACTCTATGGAGTCTGCTTGAAAAATTCCGTGAATCTGCACTCCCATATCTGTGTCTCCATCCCTGAAAATTTCTCCCGGACCCGTTTTGGAAATAGTCTTCCGCTCACTTGAAAGACCATTTCTAAAAAACTTCATATCTACACGGTTATCCAAATCACTGTTTATGACTAGATTAATTGTTTCCTCCATTTCCCTGGGCCAGCAAGAAATTATAAGAAATGGGACAATTAGATATAACAATATTTTTTTAAGATTCATCATCGGAAATTTACCAGTTATTAAACAATTCTCGAATTTTATAGGACTGTCCAGAGATTGCAACATTTTTTTCCCTACATTCCTCCCATCTGGTCGAGCCAATCAAGGATTTTTCCATATTCGGCCAAGTCAATCCTGAAACCCTGTCCATTGGAACTTTAATGCCATATTCATCCCTTTGATTAAAAGAATCATACATATCATAAAACGTTGTTGTGTAAAATTTTACTATACTCCCACCATTATCAATCGGTCTCTCTTGAAGATTTGTAGTTTTATATTTATAACTATTCGGTCCCAGTCTTCTATACCGCATATTGGTAAGATAAATTTCCACTCCCGTTGCCCAACTTTCCATGAGACGGCGGGCACTTGCTCCTGCTGGGCCAGGATTGTTGCTTCCTCCATTATAAATGTATCCTTGTTCAACCAAATCATCCCAAGAAATGGGATCAATACGCCAATGGGCAGCATGCGCCAATTCGTGTATTGTAGTGCCATAAATTTCCTCGGAAGGCTCACCATATTGTTTAATTTTTATATGGGGCACTATGCCAAAGGTACCATGACCCACCTGCATTTTCGTAGATGATGGGCCTTGACTGGTCTCTACGGCTGCGATTTTGATTTGGGTTTTCCAAAACCCGTTTGTCGGCGGTCTGGTCAACCCACCTATGTTATGATAGTAAAAATGCATGGCCGCTTGGAATATTTGCCCCCTGTACTTCATTCTCCCTCCGTTTATCTTAAGGTTCCAAGGTTGTTTGTACAATTTTGGGCCTTTGTCTTCTGCCTGTGTTAAACCTGAATGGTCCCGAATACTAAACTCAAAGCGATCCCATTTGATCACATATCTCACTTTTGCCCTAACCTCTTTATGTTTAAAATTTCCTTGAGCATCGGCTATAGCGCGATCCAAGGTCCATGTATCCCGTATCAATATATTGGCACCATTAATGGGCACATAACTGCCATTCCGGGTTTTGGTGACATTCTTACAAGTTTTTGTTTCAATTTTTTGGGGACAAAGGTTTTGTTCCGGTATTATTAACTTTCCTGTCTCCACACTACTTTTCAAGTTATTGTCGCACGATGAATAATCGTAGATATAGGAGGTTTGGCACTCTTTCACCGTATACGTGGATGTCCCCATATTGTCGTCAAAAATTTTCACATTGCCGCTGGGTCGCCATTTAGCCCTTAAATTTATTCCCAAAAAGCAGGTTTCACAACCATTTTTGTCCAAAGGAGGTTCTGGCAACAAATCTTCATTATCGGTATCGACATACGCTTGCTCTATAGCATGGTTCATAAAATCCACTTCATCATCAACAAGACCGCGTAAGGTCTTTTTGCCAGATGTTTTGGTGTCATTTAAGGTTTCATCTTTTTCAGGAAGATACATTTCTTGGAGTATGGTATGGGGTATGTTTTTAGGATATTTGGCATCTATGGGGATGCTTGTGTAATAGAACAATCTTTCTCCTTCCCCTAGCGGGTTCTCTTTATGATAAAGCTCTCCGTTCTCATATTCAAAAGGGTAATCAAGGCAAATTATTTTGCGATGTTTCCTTAATCTGTTTTCCTGTGCGTCCGATTCGGGACTGAACTTAATATACAGATAATTGGGCTGTATATCACTAGTATCCTTTTTCTTTTTTTTAAGGTTGTTGTATCCTTTCCCTGTATCATAACTCCCATACTCCAAACTGTCCAGCACTTTCTGATAGGCCCTTCTAAAAGTATGGATTTCGTAAGGGTTCTTTAGCAACTTGCCGGTGTTAAAATTTTCCTCGATTTGGGCAATCCGGTCATGTGTTTCGATTTCACCCATATAATCCTCTTTTTGACAACTTTGTACCATAAAAAGGGATAATGAAAGAATTGTGTATGCAAATCTGTAATATGGATTGTTCATGTCAGGTAAGATTTTATGGGTTAACTCAATATTAACACAAACAAATCGTTCAATTTTCTTTGAATTGATGAACAGCCTATATGAATTGATAAAAGCCCCTTTTCAGTTGACAGATAACAATTTTGAAGAAGGGAAGAAAAAAGGTGCTACAAAATATGAGTTTTTTTATCTTTCCGATATAGACCCTGTTACAACAGGAGGCGAAGGATTTGCGTTACTGGGTATTGCAAGGAAAGGATGCACCAAGAGCTCCTAAAAAATGGAGACTACTACAATGATTTGTACAATGCACAATTTTTGGCCGAGGAGGTGGCTTAATCTGGATTTATTGCTCCAAATCCTTTTTAATACGATGTATCAGTTCCTCTCTTCCTTTAAATGGAACAAACTCCCCATTTTTAATGTAGGATATGGAACCTGTTTCCTCGCTCACTACCAAGCACAGTGCATCGGTTTTTTCGGTAATGCCTACGGCTGCCCTATGTCGCAATCCGAAACGGAGGGGGATGTTTCGGTCGTTGGAAACCGGTAGAATCACTCTTGTGGCGGTAATAAAGTTATCTTGGATTACAATGGCTCCATCGTGCAACGGGCTGTTTTTAAAGAAAATGCTTTCCAATATAGGTTGGGTCACCTTTATGTTCATGGCATCTCCGGTGGATTTTACAAAATCCATGGAATTGTTGCGTTCAATTACGATCAGTGCCCCCGTTTTGGAGCTGCCCATGCGTTCGCAGGCACCAATTATGGCATCCACATCGGTATTGGTGGCAATGGCCTCTTGCTTTAGGAATTTAAAATGTTTAAAAATATTGCGTTTGGAGGCGAAGTTGGTGGAGCCGATCATCAGCAAAAACTTTCGAATCTCTTGCTGAAACACAATGATCAAGGCAATCAAGCCAATGTTCATAAAGCCGCCGACCATGCTACTGATCATTCTCATTTGCAGCAATTCGGTTAGTTTCCACAGCGCCCAAACAATCACTATCCCAATAAAAATATTGATGGCGACCGTGCCCTTGACCAGTTTATAAATGTAATACAGGAGTGCGGCCACGAGGACTATGTCGATAATATCCGTAATCTTGAACTCGAGAAAATTTAAAAAATCCAACCGCAGTGTTTTTGTAAAATTAGCAAAAATAGGAGAACCTCAAATCAGAGTGCGTTCTCTTTTAAGGCTTCCACAAGTTTAACACATTCCGTAGCTTCTTTTACATCGTGGGCCCGAATAATGTTTGCACCCCTTAAAAGGGCGATGGTGTGCAGGGCCGTGGTGCCGTTCAAAGCCTCTTGTGGGGATGATTCCAAAACTTTATAAATCATTGATTTTCTGCTCAACCCTATCAAAATAGGCAAACCAAAGGTTTGGAACATGTCCAAATGGTTTAAAAGCGTATAATTTTGTTCCGTTGTCTTGGCAAAGCCAAAGCCTGGGTCAATGATGATGTCGTTGATTTTTTTTGAAGTGGCCTTCTGGGCTTTTTCTGAAAAATAAAGCCTGAGGTCGTTGATCAAGTTATCGTAGGTAGCTTCTTTTTGCATGGATTGTGGGGTACCTTTCATGTGCATCATTATATACGGAACTTGGTACTTTGCGATGGTTCCAAACATTTCATCATCCAAATTTCCAGCAGCAATGTCGTTAATAATGGCCGCACCATGCTCAATACTTTCTGCAGCCACCTTACTTCTGAATGTATCCACAGAAATCAAAGTATCGGGAAACCTTTTCAGGATAAGGTCGATAACGGGAACCATTCTGCGCAATTCCTCATCCTCTGGAACATGTTCGGCACCAGGTCGCGAACTATAGGCGCCCATATCAATAAAAGCGGCACCATGGCCGAGCATATATTCAACTTGCGTGAGTATGGAATCCTCATCCTTGTACTTTCCACCATCAAAAAAAGAATCTGGAGTAAGGTTGAGGATTCCCATTACTTTGGGCCTTTTTAGGTCTACAAGTTCACCTTTGCAGTTTATGGTCATAAAAAATATCTGCTTTGTTGGGTTTCATTATCTTTGGCAAAGTGCTTTTGGGCACAAGCAAGTTGGACGAAATTTACGCAAATTAGCAACAATACATGCAGCATACTTCCCAACAATACGATGAGGTGATACAAACCTGCCGGGAATTGTTTTTGAAAAAAGCCAAGGATTATGGCACGGCTTGGCGAATCCTACGGTTACCATCATTAACAGATCAGATTTTTATAAAGGCCCAGCGCATTCGAAGCCTACAACAGAACGAGGTGAGAAAAGTGGATGAAGATGAGCGTTCCGAGTTTATCGGAATTATCAATTATTCCATTATGGCGCTTATCCAGATTAAAAAAGGGGTAGTGGAACAACCGGACCTAACCGCCGACGAAGCCATTGCACTTTATGATGAGGAAGTCGTTATCACCAAAAAATTGATGGAAGACAAAAATCACGATTATGGCGAAGCTTGGAGGGATATGCGGGTAAGCTCACTTACGGATTTGATTTTGCAAAAGTTGTTGCGCGTAAAACAGATTGAGGACAATCAAGGGGCTACCTTGGTGAGTGAAGGTGTGGATGCCAACTATCAGGATATGGTCAATTATGCAGTTTTTGCGCTCATACACTTGAGCGAAAATTCCAAAATCCAAGCACCAAAATCCAAATAACAAATATTACATGCCCTCCGATAAAAAATATGACTTGGAAGAAAGGACATTTGACTTTGCAAAGGATTGTAGGAAATATGTAAAATCATTGAAAGCTTCCATTGGTAATTTGGAAGATGGAAAGCAATTAATACGATCATCTGGTTCAGTGGGTGCGAACTACATTGAGGCGAATGAAAAATTAGGCGAAAAGGATTTTCAATTTAGATTGAGAATTGCCAGAAAAGAAGCGAAAGAATCTGGATATTGGTTGCGATTGCTAAAAGAGATGAATCCCGATGATGATTTGGTCAAAGATTTAATAAAAGAATCGTTGGAATTGAGAAGGATTTTATCTTCAATTCTAAATAAGGTTAAGCGTTAGAAAGTTTAGCATTTGGCATTTGAAATGTGGAATTTGGAATTTGGTGCTTTGGATTTGTTTTTTGTTTCTTGAAAAAATTATTTTGATAGTATATGAAATATTTAGTTTGGATATCAAGAATTATAGTAGGGGTGTTGTTCATTATAAGCGGACTGATAAAATTGAACGACCCCATGGGCTTCTCCTTTAAATTGGAGGAATATTTTAGTCCAGGAGTGTTGGATTTACCATTTTTAACCCCATTGGCATTGTCCATATCTATTTTTGTGGTTATTGTTGAGGTTATTCTGGGCATTTTACTATTGATTGGATTCAAACCTAAATTCACCGTTTGGAGCCTTCTGCTCATGATTGTTTTCTTCACTTTCTTGACTTTTTATTCTGCCTATTTCAATAAAGTGACCGATTGCGGATGTTTTGGAGATGCCGTCAAACTAACCCCTTGGGAATCCTTTACCAAAGATGTGATTCTTTTGGTATTTATTTTGATACTGTTTTTCGGCAGAAAATATATTACGCCATTGTTCAGCCCTAAGACCAATTGGATTGTTGGCGGAGTGGCGTTGCTGGCATGTATGTTGTTTGCCAACCATGTTTTGGCCCATTTACCTTCGGTAGATTTTAGACCTTATAAAATTGGGGCAAATATCCAGGAAGGAATGTCCGTTCCCGAAGATGCGCCAAAACCCATTTACGAGTATGCCTGGCGATTTAAGGTGGACGGTGAAGAACAAATTTATGTGACCGAAGGAGATTATCCTACGGTAGATGGAGAATTTATTGATGTGGAAACTACTCAGATACAAGCAGGGTATGAACCTCCCATTCATGACTTTACCATTGAACAAGAAGGGCAGGACTATGCTCCTGAACTGCTGGAAGAGGATAGATTGGTAATGGTGATTGCCTACGATTTAAATAAAACAGGCGGATTAACAAAAGGAGCTACTGCTGAAGAAATTCAGGAGACACAACAAGAAATTTATCCAGAGGTAAAGAAAACGACTGATAAAGCGATTAAAAACGGCTACAAAGTCATAGGCATGTCAGCTTCGAGTAGCGATATGGCAAATAAGATAATCGATACTTACGGACTGGATTTTGAGTTCTATTTTACAGATGAAACAACTTTGAAGACTATTGTACGTTCCAATCCAGCTATTTTAGTGCTCAGTAAAGGGACTATTCAGCAAAAGGTCCATTACAACGATTTTGACGAACTTGAGTTTTGATGTTTGTTGTTTTTCAGTTAAAATGTTTTGATGTTACATGGGTAGGATAGATAGGTTTGAAGATTTAGAGGTTTGGAAAATTTCTAGGAAACTTTGTCAACTTGTTGAACATCTTTTTCAAACAACTGAGTTGGGGAACAACTATACATTGCGGAATCAAATGGAGAGAAGTTCAGGTTCAATTATGGACAATATTGCGGAAGGCTTTGGAAGAGGGGGCAATAAGGAGTTTCATAATTTTCTAAGTTTTTCAAAGGGTTCGTGTACCGAGTTGAAATCTCAATTTTATCGTTCTTTCGATAAGAAGCTGATCTCTGATGAAGATTACATGAAAGCTTTGGAGATGATAGAGCATTGTGACAACAAAATTGGGGCGTTTATGTATTACCTTCGAAACACTAAAATAAAAGGACAAAAATTCAACAATAGGAAAAAAGAATAATATTTTACACCAAACACCAAACACCAAACACCAAACACCAAACACCAAACACCAAACACCAAACACCAAACACCAAACACCAAACACAAAAACAGTATAACATAACAACAAATAACATGAGAACAAAGATTGTAGCGGGAAACTGGAAGATGAACAAGAACCTTCAGGAAACGGAGGAATTGTTGGCCGAGCTTTCCGCTAAACTACCCGATACCGATGCCGATGTGATAGTAGCACCAACTTTTGTTAACCTACAGGCGGCAAAACAAGCACTACAGGATTCTAAAATACAAGTTGCTGCCCAGAATATGCACTTTGCTGAGAGTGGAGCCTATACAGGTGAGATTTCAGCTGATATGTTGCTTAGCTTGGATGTTGATGTTGTTATCCTAGGTCACTCCGAAAGGCGCGCTTACTTTGGTGAAGACGATGAATTATTGGCCAAAAAGGTAAAAACAGCCATTGAAAAAGGGCTAAAGGTTATTTTCTGCTTTGGTGAAGAATTGGAGGACAGAAAGTCCGACAACCACTTTGCCGTAGTGGAAAGCCAGTTAAAGAATGCCTTGTTTGATCTTGATGCCAGCGCTTGGAGCAAGATTGTTTTGGCTTACGAGCCTGTTTGGGCCATTGGTACGGGGGAAACTGCCAGTCCAGAGCAAGCACAGGAAATGCACGCATTCATTAGAAAAACAATTGCAGATGGATTCAATTCATCCATTGCCGAGGATGTTTCCATTTTGTACGGAGGAAGTGTAAAGCCTGCCAACGCGGCCGAGATATTTTCAAAGCCGGACGTGGACGGTGGTTTGATTGGAGGCGCTTCTTTGGTGGCTACCGACTTCACGGATATCATCAAGGCAATTTAAACCATGTCCTTGGTCTACCTCGAGTACGATTTTAAAATAAACCCGCTCCAACCCGCAACCGATATTTTGATTGCGGAGTTGGGGGAATTGGGTTTCGAAAGTTTTGTGGAAAACGAAACAGGACTTTTGGCCTACATCCTAAAATCCAAATGGCGTGGTGGTGTATTGGAAGACTTGTTCGTATTCCAAAATCCAAATTTTGAGATAAGCTGGACCAGTAAAGAGATTGAACAGCAGAATTGGAACGCAGAATGGGAAAAAAACTTCCATCCCATTAAAGTAGGGGAAAAATGTATGGTTCGTGCACCTTTCCACGAGGCCGTTGAGGTTGATTATGATATCGTCATAGAACCGAAAATGAGTTTCGGCACCGGTCACCACGAAACTACACACATGATGTTGCAACATATTTTGGATACGGATTTTTCAGGAAAATCGGTCTTGGATATGGGATGCGGAACAGGTGTCCTTGCTATTTTAGCCAAGAAGAAAGGAGCTGGCGATGTGGAGGCCATTGATATTGATGAGTGGTGTTTTTTGAATACCCAGGAAAATGTAGAGCGGAATGACTGTGCCGATATAAAAGTTTTTCAGGGCGACAGTAGTTTGCTGGACGGCAAAAAATATGATGTTATTCTGGCCAACATCAACCGGAATATTTTATTGGAAGATATTCCTATATACACAACTTGCTTAAAAAAGGGAGGTTTCTTATTTTTAAGTGGCTTCTATTTGGAGGATTTAGATGCAATTTCTTCAAAATGTGGCACCTACGGTTTGCAATTTGAAAAAAATATTGAGAAGAATAACTGGGTTGCAGCAAAATATGTAAATTAGAAATACGTAAACTCCAAGAGATTATGGGAACTAAAGAAAAAGAGTTGGAAGATGTCCTTCTGGACGAAGAGACCATAAATGAGCACGAGATAGTTCTTTTTAATGACGATGTCAATACCTTTGATCATGTTATTCAAACACTGATCAATGTTTGTGAGCATACGCCCGAACAAGCCGAACAGTGCTCTTTGATTGTGCATTACAAAGGGAAGTGCACCGTAAAAACGGGAGAGTATGCCGCCCTAAAGCCTAAATGCAGTAAGCTGTTGCAGGCGGGCCTAAGTGCCGAAATTGTTTAACTTGCCAATTCCAGCAAAAGTTCTCCATCTCAAACCGATATAACAATATTTCAAAACTAAAGTCCATGTATTGTTTACCTTAAATTAGAATATCTTACCGTCCCAATTCTTTACATTTAGCCTAAACAACCAAAAACCAACCCACTAACCACCCATTCTGAAAAATGAGTGAATTTTTTAAGGCTGAATTAAAAGACCGTTTTTTGGAATATGCTTTGGAGCGAAACGATTACTTCCAAGTCCAAACCCTTTATGATGAATTTTTAAGACCCAATTATAGTCTGGAATATGCTCAAAAATTGGTGCAGGAAATTCAAACTTACGACCCTAATTTGCTGGATATAATGAGTGGCAATGGAATGGACATTTTTATGTTGGCCTCTACGCCCAATACCGAAGATTTTTTGGATGAAGGTGGATTCATGAACCTCTATGTTAAGGAAGAAGAGAAATGGGATACGTTTCTTGGGCAGTTATCGGGTACGCCAAAATTGACCAAGGAGGAAAGAAAACTATTGAAGAAGAACACTCCTGATTTGAAACGGGAAAAAGTGATGCTCGTAGGACTTATAGTAGCGGTGACGATCAGCTTTTTGTTTACATTGATCAGTATTTTTAAAGAAACTTTCTTGGAGCCGGAATATGTCCCTGCCGACGAGTTTGAACGAAAAATCAATCAGTTGCAAGAACAATATATTTTGGAGAACGAGAAAATGCAACGGGAATTGGAAAACGCGCAACGTGTGCTGGACTCATTGCAGGAATAAGTCGAAAAAGAGGCAGCGTTCAAACGTAGGTGATACATTTTCCACTCATCAATTGAGATTGTTTTATTTGCTGTTTAAATTGGGCCCAAAAATTTTGATGAACTGTTAATTTCAAGCTGCTGAATTTAGAAGACCTCTATTTTTTTAAGAGTTAATGGGCTTTTAGTGAGATAATATCATTGTCTTATTAATTTTTTGTTAAATTGTAGCAAGCTAATTCAACAAACCATTGACTTATTTTACTAAACCTCGTTCTTCTTTGATAAAGAAAGGAAGTTTATTGACCATACTTTTAGTGGTGCAATTTGCTTTCTCACAAAATGTGCCCATAACAATTTCGGGTGAATCTAAAACTTCTTCTGAATTTTTTAAGGAATTGGAAGACAAATCCGGTTATTCATTTTTCTACCTAGATGACTGGATTGAAGATTTAAAGGTGGAACAAAACTTTCAAGAGGCTACTATTTCCAATATTTTGGAAGTCGTCCTATCCGAGACTCAATTGAATTTTTATCTTCTTGAGGAAGAAAAAAGGGTGTTTTTGTTACAGAACACGGTTATCTACGATGAACTTCCCCCTAGTTTTTATCAAACAAAGGACACTTTGGGAAGTACAGCGGTTGTGCAAGATAAAAGAAATGTTCCTCCTCCCACATTTTATAATGATGAAGTATCCCAGACCACTGAAAAACTTCCAGTTGTTCGAATAGGAAGAGCCAATGAACAGCATTTAAGGCCAACCTACCGATTGTCTGGGCGGGCAATCAACGCCGAAACAGGTGCTCCTATACCTGATTTGGCCATTAGAGTGGGAGGTAGAAGTGGTGTAACCGTCACAAACGAGCAAGGGGAGTACGAGTTGGTGTTACCGGCTGGTTATAACCTTATTTCTACTAGTGCCATGGGAATAAGGGATTCGGAACGTAAAGTTATCATGTACAACGACGGTACCCTGAACCTTCAATTACAGGAGAGTCTGGAACAGTTGCAGGAAGTTGTGGTCGAAGCAGATGCCGTAAGCAATGTTGAAGAAGCAGTTTCCGGTAGCGAAGAGATAAGCTCTGAAGAATCCAAGGACATACCTCTGGTATTGGGAGAGCGAAACATTTTGGAGGTAGCCAAAGCATTACCTGGAATTTCCTCGGCCGGCGAAGGAGCTTCGGGACTGAATGTAAGAGGGGGGAAAACCGACCAAAACTTGGTACTGTTGGACGACGCGGTAATTTATAACCCAACTCATTTCTTTGGGATTTTCCAAGCATTGAACCCGTTCACAACGGAAAAAGTCAACATCTACAAAGGGGCACCGCCCGTGGAATTTGGTGGTCGGCTTTCTTCGGTGCTCGATATTGAGACCAAAAACGGGGATACCCAAAAAATATCAGGAGAGGGCTCCATAGGTCCGGTTACCGGAAACCTGGCTTTGGAAATTCCATTGAAAAAGGAGGTTTCTTCCTTGGTTATAGGAGGTAGGGGTGCCTATGCCGATTGGATATTGAAAGCTTTGGATGATGAGGACCTGAGCAACAGCGAGGCATCATTTTTTGATGGAATCGTAAAATATCATCATAAATTCAATGAAAACAGTGAAATCCGTGGTACCGCCTATTACAGCAAAGACAATTTTAGCATCACTTCCGATTCGCTTTACAATTACAGTAACCGTTTGGGCTCCGTACGTTGGGCACATAAACTGAGCGAGAAAAGCACCGGAGTGCTCACGGCAAGTAACAGCAATTATAATTTTGGAATTGATTACGATGACGATGGGAACAGTGATTTTGAACTGGACTATACCATCAACGAATCAGAGCTCAGGTATCGGTTGAACACCCGTTTGAACGATGCCCATACACTCGATTATGGCATATCGGGTAAATATTACTCGGTGGAACCCGGAAGCATTGAACCTAAAGGCAATGATTCCAATGTAGAACCTATTGACATAGATCGGGAAAAGGCATTGGAAGGAGCTTTGTTTGTTGGGGACGAGTTTAAAGTATCCGATAAACTACTGCTCAATGTGGGAGCCCGATACGCTTTTTATGCGGCCATGGGCGAAGCCACACAAAATACCTACCAAGAGGGTGCACCGCGAAGTGAATCTACTGTGCAGGACACTATAAGTTATGATAGCGGTGAATTTATTAAAACGTATGGTGGACCGGAGGCTAGGGTTGCTGCTAGATATTTGTTTGCCCCGGACTTCTCGGTAAAGGCCAGTTTCAATAATTCGTATCAATTTATACATACGCTTTCCAATAATACAACAGTGTCCCCGATTGATACTTGGAAACTTTCGGATTTGAACATCAAACCTCAAAAAGGATATCAGGCAACCTTCGGATTCTTTAAAAATTTCAACGAAAATATGTTTGAGTTGAGCTTGGAAGGCTATTACAAACGTATGGACGATGTGCTCGATTTTAAAACCGGGGCCGACTTATTGCTCAATGAAAATGTGGAGACCGAAGTGCTTCAAGGAGAAGGGAAAGCCTATGGAGTGGAATTCCTTTTAAAGAAAAGTAGAGGAGATCTTAACGGTTGGCTGAGCTATACCTATTCACGATCTAAATATAAATTTGATGGGGATACCAGTGAGGAACGCATCAACAATGGGGAATTTTTCCCATCCAATTTTGACAAACCGCACGACTTAAGTGTTATTGCCAATTACAAGTTTACAAGAAGGTATAGTGTATCCATGAATTTTGTGTATCAAACGGGAAGACCTATTACGTACCCTACGGGAACCTTTAGGTTCAATAATGCCGATTATGTCACTTTTAGCGATCGTAACAAATATCGGATACCCGATTTTTATCGCTTGGACTTGGGCATCAATATTGAAGGAAACCATAAAAAGAACAAATTGGCCCATAGTTTTATAACCATTCAGGTGTACAATGTGCTGGGCAGGAACAACCCGTACTCCGTTTTTTTTGTGACGGATGATGGTGAAGTAAAAGCATTGCAAAGCTCCATTTTTGGAATGCCCATACCCTCCATAACCTATAATTTCAAGTTTTGATGAAATTTCAAAAAGGTTCATATCGAATTATTTTGGGAATCATATTTCTGGCATCTCTTGGGGCATGCTTGGACGAACTCGAACTTGATACGCTTGCCGAAGATGAACAAACCGCTGCTTTGGTGGTAGAGGCTGTCCTAACAAATGAAATGATTACCCAAAAGGTGTATCTGAGCCGAAGCAGCCTGCGTTTGGACCTCGAGACCGATACCGTTTACAATCCATACATTCCCTTGGGCAGTCGCCCCATTGATTCGGTGGATATGGAGGGCGGTGCCACGGTCCGTGTATTGGGCGACAATGGTACCGAATATGGTTTTACCGAAGGT
>NZ_JBSXNW010000014.1:0-81086 GCF_056857835.1 Flagellimonas sp. B-3 | reverse complement strand
CGATCTGTTGTTGACTGTTCGTGCATTGCTATACCTTTCCATGAGGGCAATAAATCCCGATCTTGGTTCGGATGATGTAATGGACAGGAACGAAGAGGAATTCATCCATCAGGCGATGACCATTGCAAACCGATTGATGCCAGTCGGGGAAGAAGCTTTAATGGATCATTTGAACCTATTTTATCGGAAAGAAAAGAAAGCCAAAGGAGATGTTTGATCTAGGAATTACAAAAGCATTTTTGCCCTTAGTAAGCCTCTGATTTTTGATTTTTATGCTAAAAATTTCTTGATTTTACTGGGCTGACCGCATTTTTACGCTAAAAATAGTATCAATCCAGAAATTTCAAATGTTCAAAAGAAAGGAGACAAATTAACACTTGATTCAAGTATTGAAGAATCATTTTTTCACCAAAAATTTATTGATTCTACTGGGCTGAGAACATTTTTTCACCAAAAATGATGTAAATGCCATTAATCAATATTTTCAAAAAATCTACTAAAAATGGGCTTTTCCGAAGGAAAATGAATCAATAGCACCGCTCTAGCGTGCTATCCTCTTGCTTTACATTTTTCGTCCCGTAAGCGGGACAAAATGAAAGCCTCCATTTAACCAAAATGATGATAGGAGGATGCTGACCTTTAAGGGTAATTAAGGGATAAATAATAAAAACAGCTGTTATTTTTCTTTCATAAGATGAATGTTTTAATTTTGTTCATTATATTTGAATGTTCATGTTTCATGAACAAATAAAAAAAGTGAACATGTCATTTGATTTTATAACATTCATGAAGTTTTTAGAGGCCCTGGATATTGAAATCGAGGCCAAATTTTTGGATGCTCAACAAACTTCAGAATTGCCAATCTATTCACTTGAAGGCCATAAAGTGTCAGTGTATTTTAGAAATGAAATCCGTCAGCACAATATTCCGGCCATAATTAGGGAAAAACAAGAACTTCCTATTCTAGTTGTAGCCAACTACCTAACACCTAAGGCCAAGGAAATATTACGTGAATATAAGTTCAATTACTTGGACAGTTATGGTAATGCCTATTTGAACCTATCTCCGCTAAAAGTGTATTTGGAAAACAATAATGCATCGCCCTATGTGAAACCTTCTTCCAAGATATTTACCCAAGCAGGGGGACAATTAATATTTCAATTTCTACAAGACCCAAAACTGATCAATGAAACACAGCGGTATTTGGCAGATAATAGTATGATATCATTGGGTAGCGTCAGTAAGATTATGCAAGGACTCTCTGAGTATGGGTATCTAGTTTCCCAAGACGGGAATGATAAATACCAACTTTTGGAGTATGAAGAACTTTTAGATCGATGGATTCCATTGGTTAACGAAAAGATATTGCCCAAATACCACATTGGTACATTTTCTTTTTCAGGGGATATGCAGAGCCAATGGAAAAAAAAGTATTTACGTCCCCAAGTATTTTGGAGTGGGGAACCAGCCGCCGCGCTGCTTACAAATAATTTTTTCCCAGAAAAATTTACCATGTTCACGACCTTTGAAAGCAATAAGGACATAATGCAAACATTAAAGTTCGTTCCGGACCCCATGGGAAATATCAACCTATATAAACCTTTCTGGTTGAATTCTATGCCAGAGAAAAACAAAGATAACTTATTGAGTTACGAAAATGTTGTACATCCAGTTTTGGTATATGCCGAATTAATTTATTCCGGTGAACCAAGGAATTTGGAAATAGCACAAAAGATATTTAATGAGCATATCAAACCAAAGCTTTAAAGAATATTCCTTTGCCCACCATGGTAAGGTATACAAAATCCTAGACACCGTTTTTAGGGCAAATGGAATCAACTATTACCTTATTGGAGCAAATGCACGTGATATTGCCCTTTATAAGGTGGGGGAAAAGCCGAAGCGGGCTACTGCGGATATTGATTTTGCCGTTATGGTGCCAACCCATGAACAATTTGATGCAGTCAAGGAAGAATTGATAAAACATGGTTTTGAAAAATCCTTTGGAAATATGCCATATAGTTTGCTCCATGCTGAATCCAAAACTACAATTGACCTATTGCCTTTTGGTGGTATTGAAGAGGAAAGAATGGTTCGGTTTGCAGAAGGAAACCTTGAGCTTTCAGCTGTTGGAATGACGCAAGTATCTAAGGAGGTTGAAAGTTTTGATCATCCTTATGGCATTGCATTGCCTGTTAGCCCGCCCCATGGTCTGGTTATTCTAAAATTGATTGCTTGGTCCGAAAAACCAGGGGATAGGGAAAAGGACTTGGGAGATACCGCTAATATATTACGCATTGCTTGGGCCTTGTATGAACCAGAAATGTTTAGGGAAGATGCGCAACATTCAGATTTATTCGAAATGGAAAATTTCGACACCCGACTTGTTGGTGCAAGAATAATGGGACGAAAAATGAAACGTATTTTGGTTCTTGATGCAGAATTGGAAGTGAAAATAAATGACTTATTGAATAAAGAGATACAGGATTCATCCAGTCCGCTTGCCATAGCTTTGGTCAAAGCCTTGAGTTGCAATATGAATTATGCAAAAGAGATAATAAAGTCCCTTAAATTAGGTGTCACTGAAAATTAATGTCCTGCTAGCACCATTATGAATGACACTTCTTTATTTGTAAGGGAATTGACCACGACATCATGGAGTATATCTTATTAGAGCTTTTCTTTCCCCAATTTTAAGTACTTATAAAACCCTATTTAAAGAATTCAATTAGTTATTTTTTATTTGCCGCAAATCCGCGCCTGTTTATAGGGGATTCAAGAGCATTTGCCGCAAATTACAATCGTTAAGAGCACTTTTTAAAAAACTTTTTTAATGATAAACCACTGTTATACAGTAGGTTGTTCGAAAATCATTCTGCGCAACACCGGCCTGCCGTGTTGCCCTCTTGCTTTACCATTTCCACTTAGCCTGGCTAATGAAAATACAATGTTATTCAAATCTGGAATCTAAGTGTATTTTTTGCCATGATCCTTAATAGGATGATATTATTTAAACTCATTACAAAATTTCAGATTTCTTAATCTATTGAAATTTCTTACATTTAGTTTCTGAACTCCCCCAAAAAATTTATTGAACGATAAAAAAGCTATGCTTTAAATTAAAATATAAAACTTCTTGGGCAGAGCCAACTGTTACGTAATGCCCTTCGGGACACTGCACATAGCCAAACCGTTGTTTCAATTAAATAGAAACTATGCAAATACAAGAACTATTAAGACTTACTGATTGGTTTCAGCAAAATATTGTGGACGAAAAGATTCCAAACTATTACAAGAATTTGCATAATAAGATGAATCAAAATGCAAAATCCAACAACAATCAACCGAAACAACCTTTTGAGCAAGACAAAGAAAACTTGCTGAATGCATTAGAAACCGTAAACCTCAATTCACTGACCCTTGAACAAATTAGCTTTTTAGAACAACTTGAAATCATAGTACTATTAGGACAAGAAGGAATATCGAATGTTGAAAATGTTCTTTATGAGAATAATTTAGACATAGCAACCGCTGCCCAAAAAATAGGTGAGTTTTCAAGTAAAATAGCGAATGCCCAAACGACTCTTAACGAAATAGAAACGACTCTCAGCAAATCTTTCCCAATCGAAGAAGATGATGAATTACCTAAAGATTCTGTTTTGATGAGAGTTTATTTCCAAGAAGGGTCTGCGATGAATAATATCAATGATTTTAAAAAGCTTGGTGCAGCATGGTATGATATCGGACGTGGAATAGCAATGGCTCAAAACCGCAGTCCAGAAGACTTCAATATAATTGGAGCTCAAAAAGGCTCAGTTATTTTGGAAATGGCAGTTTATGCAGGAGTTGCAACATCAGTTTCAACGATTCTTCTAGCAGGTTTAAAGGTTGCTGATAGAATACTTGAAATCCTTAAGAAGGCTGAAGAATGGAAAGCTCTAAAGCTTGGCAATAAAAAGATAGAACAAGAAATAAAGAAAGAAGCTGAGAGAGAAAAAGAAAACGGTATTCAGACAATTCTAGATACGGCAATCGAAAAACTTGGATTAAATCCACAACAGGACGGTGATAAGATTAATGCACTTAAAAAGTCGATTACCAAACTTATTGATTTCACGCAAAAAGGTGGTGCAGTTGATTTTGTACAACCAGAAGATGAAGTGGAACCGGAAGATGAAGAAAATGGTAAGAACGGAATGAGAGAAGAAATGATGAAACTAAAAACAGATGTTCAAGAAATAAGAAAACTTGAGAATAAAATAAAACTACTAGAATCCAAAGTTGAAAAAGAAAAAAACTGAGCACATCGGCTATACCAAATGTGGGTTAAAGCGCCAAAATGAAAGTAATTACTAAAAATGACCTAACTGATTAGCGGAAAAGAAAGTGCCTTAAAATCCCGCACTTGCCATAGTCGGGGCCATACACAAGCTATGAAAAGCCAATCACACAAACAATACATATGTTTTTTGCCAATATGAAAGTCTAAAAAACTAGAAAAACCAAAAGAGCTGTTTCTTGTGAACGCTGAATAGGAACATTAAGCATTAAAAGAAGAATAAATGTCAGAATCAGAATTATATTTTTACAAAGGAGACGAAGAAGTTCTCGAAAAGCTAAAGCAAAAAAAAGACGGAAATGCTGAATCTGACCTACTTAAAAAAATACAGGATTCATTTAACAAAGTACTGGATGGAAAACATCTGTCATTTCTTCTTGGTTCAGGTTGTTCATCATACAAGGACAAATTAATAGAAGACGAAGTGGGGATTCCTGCAATGGCACCCTTAGCCAAAAATTTCTATGATAACGTATTGACTGTTGAAGAAAAGAATTGGCTCAAAGATGAAATCAAATTAGATATTACTTCAACAATTTTTGACAAAAACCTTGAAACGTTTTTAGGTTCACTTCATAGTATTTTTTTCTTTTACGAGACAACAGGACAAGAAGAGAGTTCAGAGTCAAAAAAAGTTCAAGAATTAATAAAAAAAGCTAGAAACTTCTTATTAGAGAAATGTTTAAACGAAGACAATAGAAGTGATGAAAAGGATATTGAACTAGTCAACCTTTATAAAACCTTTTACCGGAAGCTTCTGTACAGAAATGCAAACTTGCCTAAACCTAGTATTTTTACTACCAACTATGATTTATACTCTGAAATAGCACTTGATAGCCTTGGAATTCATTATGTTAATGGTTTTTCGGGTGGAATAAAGAAATATTTCAATCCAACAATTTTCAACTATGCACTAGCTGAAAGAATGGACTTATCTCAAGGAAAATGGAGTGTAATTGACAACTTCATTTATTTATATAAAATCCACGGATCTATTAATTGGATTCAGGACGAAGAGCAGACAAAACTATTTAGAGTAAGAGAAATTCAAGAATCAAGTTTCAAAGACTTAAAAAAGAAAGATGTAATAATGATACATCCAACACCGTTGAAACAGAATGCAAGTATGGGAAGTCCATATTCCGACTTATTCCGTGAATTTCAGAAAAAGCTAATGCGTAATAATAATATACTGATTACACTTGGGTATAGTTTTAGTGATGAACACATTAATAATCTTATATACCAGGCTTTTACGATTCCGTCCTTCAGATTAATTGTCTTTGGGGATTATTCAAGCAGTGAAGAAATAAATAAACTCAAAACACTAAACGACCCAAGAATTTGGGTCGTAGGTGGAAAACTTGAAAACGAAGAAAACTTACATTATTTCAAAGGCTTTGTTGAAAATATTTTGCCTGATTTAAGTAACGATGAAATAGACGATAAAATTGATAATGCCATCAAAACTCTTTTCCCTAGACAATGAATAGAGAAGATAAACAAAGGGTAATTGGCAAAGTAGTAGCAATAAATTCGGACAGATTTTCTGTCGAATTGTTAAGCGGTATTGACAATTTCAATATTAGTGGATTTGACGACATTCATTATTTTGCTCAGTTAAATAGTTATGTTGTACTTCCTTATCAGAATTATTTTATTGTAGCAGAAGTTTCAGGTATTCGAGAAAAGGATTTAAATGTTCCTTTTAGCAATCCTAAGGAGCAATCATTAAGTAAGGTGCAAACAGGAAAATATCTAGAAATACTTCCTATTGGAACTCTCAAACCAATTGAGGGTAATCCAGACTTATTTGAGTTTCAATTTGGAGTTAGCGTATACCCAGCTCTGTATACTGATGTCTTATATATTAAAGAAAAGGAGCTTGACGCTATTTTTAACGTAAAAGAACAAACTGAAATCGTTTGTTCTAACCCAAAGGATTGTAAAAAACCTTGCGAATGTGAAAATAAAAGATACAAAACACTATCAATAGGTACTTCTACTATCTTTCCAGATTACGAAGTCAAAATTGACATCGATAAATTCTTCTCAGGTCATTCGGCTGTACTTGGGAACACAGGCAGCGGAAAATCTTGTACGATTTCTTCAATTCTACAATCCATTTATAAGCTATCTAGTTATAGTGCAGCTGGTAGTACTTTTGTTGTTTTTGACGTAAATGGAGAATATAAACAAGCATTTAGTGAAATCAACAACAATCAAGACATAGAAGTATGTAATTTCAGTATTGATAATAAAGAAAAAGATACAAAGGATTTTGTTTTACCACACTGGTTTTTAACAATTGATGAATGGGCACTATTGCTTCAAGCAACTGAGAAAACTCAGCTGCCTATTCTTCGGAATGCTCTAGGCTTAGCAGCCATTTTTTCTGCCGAAGAAAGTGTAAATGAAATTAAAAATCATATCCTAGCAACTTGTATAAGTGAAATTCTTCGTGATGAAACGGGAAGTGCATCAAAAAAGGATCGAATAATTTCAATTTTACAAAAGTTCAATACAAGTGAAATTCATCTTCAAAAGGAATTCGAATATATTGATGATGAAGGTGAAACTCATACAAAAGTAAATATTGATAGAGGGATTAATTTAGACATTAATATTATCAATTGCCTTACTGTTCACTATGGAGAAATAAAAGGAATTACTCAACTTCATTATTTCTTACAACAACCAAAGGAGGATGGATCACCCTTATTTATTGTAGATAACTTTCAGATGCCATCTTACGAGAAATATCAAAATTTTTCTTTTGATATAATTGAGGATGCTTTGGATTTAGCACTCTTATATGAAGAAGCTCATGGGAATAGACATATTAGAGACTATTGTTCATCATTAATAACAAGAGTTAAGAGTATAAAGGATAGGAAAGATTTTTGCTTTTTAAAACAAGATGATGGGGACATAAGCTTGTATAAAAATCAGCTAATCGGAATTAATCAAGAAGAGGGTAAAAAAGCAAAACAAAGTCAAATAATAATAATTGACATTAGTGCAGTTGAAGATGAAATTGTTGAAGTAATAAGTTGCGTAATATCGCGTATTATCTATGAAAGTGTAAAAGAAATTGAGCCTAGAAATTCTTATCCAGTAAATTTAATTTTGGAAGAAGCTCACAGATATATATCTCACAGTCCAATGGGGTCATTTCTAAAGGCAAATAAAATTTTTGATTTAATTGCCAAAGAAGGAAGAAAATTTGGACTACTTCTGCTTATTTCTTCGCAAAGACCTAGTGAGTTGTCAAAAACAGTTTTATCTCAGTGTAGCAATTTCATAGTTCATAGAATTCAGAATCCAGAAGACTTATCTCACATTAGGCAAATAACCCCTCATATTTCTGAAACCATTTTGAAAAGAATGCCTTCGATACCAACACAAAACGCTTTGATTTTTGGCCATTCTGTAAACCTGCCTACCACTTTCAAAGTTCACGAGGCAAATCCATTGCCGAAAAGTGACAATAATAGGATTAGTGAAAATTGGTTTAGAGAAAAAGGATTTTTATTAACACCTTTAAATAAAGATGAAGCCGTAGAAGAATGATTATGCCAACGCTGAATGACAATCTAAATAAAAAAGGTTAGTGTTTAACTGAAACGCTAGTGTATGTAAATCCGCTACTATTCTTAGCACAGACTGTTATCTACAAACCAACAACTGCATAAATGATTAAATACGCAAAAATTATGGAATCAAGTGAACTTAAGGAGTTCTTCGATTCTATCAAAAAATTGAGCGAATCAAAAAAAACAGTGGCGGAAAATTATTTCTATGATAATCAAGATTTATTTGTAAAAGCTTACTACGAATATGAAGAGATTCAAATCAATGAATATCACAAGCAAAAGAATGAGATAAACCAATTATATGAATGCTGGCAGAAAAAGATTTGTTATGGTTGTAATTCGAAGTTAAGACTAATTGATTCTGATTACGGGAAATTTTGGGGCTGTACCAACTTTAGAGATAAATCCAAAGAACATAAGAATTTTAGTCTTAACTATGAGGAAATTCATAGTTCTCGTAAAAAAGGAGTAAAGGTTAGAATTTATGCACATTGGGCTACTGAGATATTAAAAAAGACTAACTCGACAAACAAAATAAAAGCTTCACAACTTCTTAGATTATATAAAGAAATTGGGATGGATGATTTAAGGGTAAAGTATGGTTATAAAAAAACAATAAAAAGCATATCTGGTTATGTAACCGCTAAAAGAAATTCTTTTAAAGAGGAAGTAGAAATAATTGAAAATCTATCGAAATATTTCCCTAAGCACAAATCACAATTGGGTATTAGATATAAACTTGAATCGGATATAGTAGAAAGAGTTGCAATTATAGACTTGATATTATCTGATACCAAAGATGTTTTTGTGATTGAAATTAAAAGAAGTGTTTATGATTTAAAACAGGAACAACTGCAACTTTACTTTGATTTGATGGACTACGTTATGAATGATGTTAATGATGAAAGAAATTGCAAAGCTTTATTTGTTGTTTATAATAAAGAAACATATAGTTTTCCGAATGATGAAAAATACATTCTTTATGAACACCTGAAAAATATTGATTCTAAAAAATATATAAAATCGTTATTCAATGAAAACGCAGAAATTAACGGTAGGTTGTAGGCTTCCCTTAGTTGAAACTGCGTTTTTTTCAATTTCACCAGGGTTTGTATTTAATTTCTTCCCCAAAAATTCATAATGCACCAAAAAACATCAAATTTTTTGAAAAAAAACAAAAAAGTTTGGATTCTGTACCTATTCTGTACCCGTTGCAAAAAAGAAAGGCCTCACATTTCTGTGAAGCCTTGTCTTTGCTAGTAGCGGGGACTGGACTCGAACCAGCGACCTTCGGGTTATGAGCCCGACGAGCTACCTACTGCTCTACCCCGCGATATATGTTGTTTGTTTCTTTTAGAAACTTGGTTTTCAATAAAAATGCTCAGTTTGTGTAGGTACCCTGCCCTGAGCTTTGTCGAAGGGTACTGCTCTACCCCGCGATGTGGACGGCAAATATACAACGGTTTTTACATCATTTCCAAACTTAAACCCAATATTCCTTTTTCCTTAACGTCAATCCCGCCCAAAATCCATAAATTCGGCCTTTTTACCTTATGGACAAGATTAACGATTTTATATCCTCACTTTTGCCCTACACCGAGTGGCCTATGTTCATTCTTCTTATTGGAGGTGGGCTATTTTTGGCGTTTTATTCCAAATTTGCTCCTTTTCGCCATTTTGGTCATGCCATTGCGGTGGTTTCTGGCAAGTACGACGATAAAAATGCAAAAGGTGATGTTAGTTCGTTTCAGGCACTATCCGCAGCTGTTGCGGCCACTGTTGGACTGGGAAATATATCGGGAGTGGCCATTGCCATTCACGATGGAGGACCAGGTGTGGTGTTTTGGATTTGGATGACTGCCCTTTTGGGTATGGGAATCAAATTTTATTCCGGTAGTTTGGCCATTATGTACCGCGGCACAGATTCCGAAGGAAAAATGCAGGGCGGCCCCATGTTCTACATTACACAAGGAATGGGAAAATGGGCAAAGCCCATGGCCATTTTTTTTAGTGTCTGCGGATTGTTCGGATTTTTGGGGGTTTTTACCGCCAATCAGTTTACCGAGGCCTTTATGGGCGTGGTTGAACCTCACGAAACGATTTGGGCGACCAGCGAGTATAATTGGAAACTCGGAATTGGTTTTTTCTTGGCGATAATTACATCCATTGTAATTTTTGGGGGATTGACCAAAATTGCAAAAGTAGCGTCTGCCATTGTACCATTTATGGTAGGGATTTACCTTTTGGCAGTGATTTTTGTGATGGCAAGTCACGCAGGCGAAGTTTGGCCAGCGCTAAAAATGATATTGGTCGAAGCCTGGAACTTCGACACCATGGTTACAGGAGGATTCTGGGGCTTGGTGATTGTTGGGGTCCGTAGAGCTATGTTCTCCAACGAAGCAGGTTTGGGTAGTGCACCCATGTACCACGGACAATCCCGAAATGATGAACCTGCCAAAGAAGGGCTTGTGGCGATGTTGGGCCCGTTCATTGATACGATTTTAGTATGTACCTTTACCGCCGTAGTCATTATTTTGAGTGGTGCTTACCTAGAGGATGGTAGCGGAATCACAATGACAATGTCCGCTTTTGAAACAACCCTTTATGGCATCGGAGATATACTGCTGATGGTGATTGTGGCCGCATTTGCATTGTCAACATTGTTCACGTATTCCTACTATGGAGTAAAGAGCTTGTCATTTTTGACGAATGCAAAAATCGGAAAATGGTATAATGTGTTTTTTATCATTATGATAGTTTTTGCTGCAATAGCATCATTAAAATTGGTAAAAAACCTGATAGACCTCTCTTATGCACTCATGGTTATACCCAATATGATCGCTGTGTTGTATCTTTCACCAAAGGTGAACGCAGCATCCAAACAATATTTTGAAAAAAGAAAGAAAGGTGGCGCATAAAGCAGGATTTGTAAATATTATAGGTAATCCCAATGTGGGTAAATCTACATTGATGAATGCCTTTGTGGGTGAGAAACTTTCCATTATCACCTCCAAGGCACAGACCACCCGTCACCGTATTTTGGGCATCGTGAATGGAGATGATTTCCAACTGATTCTCTCCGACACCCCAGGAATCATAAAACCCGCATACGAGCTGCAAAGCTCCATGATGGATTTTGTCAAATCCGCTTTTGAGGACGCCGATGTGCTGTTGTACATGGTGGAAATTGGGGAAAAAGCCCTCAAGGACGAATCTTTCTTCAAAAAAATACAGAACAGCAAGATTCCCGTTTTGTTGCTCCTCAATAAAATTGACAAATCCGATCAGCAGAAGTTGGAAGAACAAATGCAATATTGGCAAGAACAACTGCCCAATGCAGAAATTCATCCCATATCCGCTTTGGAAAACTTTAATGTTACCGAAGTGTTCAACCGTATTTTGGAACTCTTGCCAGAAGCACCTCCATTTTATCCAAAAGATCAAATCACGGACAAGCCCGAACGCTTTTTTGTGAACGAGACCATTCGTGAAAAAATCTTGCTATACTATAAAAAGGAAATTCCTTATTCCGTGGAGGTAGAGACCGAAGAGTTTTTGGAAGATGAGGATATTATCCGTATTCGTTCCGTAATCATGGTGGAACGAGATACCCAAAAAGGAATCATCATAGGGCACAAGGGCGCTGCAATTAAAAAAGTGGGGGTGGAAGCCCGCAAAGACCTCGAAAAATTCTTTGCCAAGCAGGTTCACATCGAACTCTATGTAAAAGTGAACAAGAACTGGCGCAGCAATTCCCAGCAGCTCAGGCGTTTCGGGTACAACGGCTAAGGTTCGTCGTTAATTCTTTCAAAAGGAGCAATGGTGTCCCTGACAAATTGTTTCAACTGGTCCATTTGTGGTTTCCCTTTGGCTCTTCCCAAACGGCCAAAGGCATAAAGTGAGAACCAAATCACTACCAAAAAGAACATACCCACCAACCAAAGGGTAATATCCTTGCCCAAGGAATAATTGGAATAGGCAAAAATCCCCATGATGATAAAAATGGTGCCCACACCAAAATGGAGGAACATAAAAAAGGTCCAAAGCGTGGGATTGGGTCCAAAGACGCCACGAATGTTACTTATACCTTCCTCGTAGGACGAAAGTTCCATATGAAGTTGCGGTGTCCAAAAGGTAGTTTCCGCTTTTTTGAACTTGACAAAAATATGCTCATCCATCCTTTTGATCAAAAAAGGACTACCCGAAGCATCATCAAAAATTGACTCCAATTGTTCTAAATTTGCCCTTAGGGAGACACGAAAACGGGGGCGTAAAACTATCTCGTTGGTCAAGTCGCTCATAATCATTTGAAAATGATGAAAAAAGGTATCATTTTTTCTTCATAATAAATGGTATTTTTGCCAAAAATTAAACCTAATGGGAGCTATCGTAGCCATTGTAGGAAGACCCAATGTTGGGAAGTCCACCTTTTTTAACCGACTTATTCAACGCCGTGAGGCGATAGTGGATGCCGTCAGTGGTGTTACACGCGACCGTCATTACGGCAAAAGTGACTGGAATGGCAAGGAGTTTTCCGTCATTGACACTGGTGGTTACGTTCTGGGCAGCGACGATGTTTTCGAAAAGGAAATCGACAAACAAGTGGAATTGGCCATTGATGAGGCCGATGCCATCATTTTTATGGTAGATGTGGAATCTGGCGTAACAGGAATGGATGAAGATGTTGCCAAGCTATTGCGCAGAGTAGATAAGCCTATTTTTTTGGCGGTAAATAAAGTCGATAATAGCAAACGTATGGCCGATGCCGTAGAATTCTATTCCTTGGGACTGGGTGAATACTACCCCCTGTCAAGCATCAATGGTAGCGGTACAGGAGAGTTATTGGATGCCCTTGTTAAAGTACTTCCGGAAGAGAAAGAAGAGGAAAGCGAATTGCCTCGTTTTGCCGTGGTAGGTAGGCCCAATGCAGGGAAATCATCCTTTATTAATGCATTGATAGGAGAGGACCGCTACATCGTAACCGATATTGCGGGAACTACACGCGATAGTATCGACACCAAATACAATCGATTTGGTTTTGAATTCAATTTAGTGGATACGGCTGGTATTCGACGTAAGGCCAAAGTGAAAGAAGACTTGGAATTTTACTCCGTAATGCGTTCCGTTCGGGCCATTGAGTATTGCGATGTTTGTATTGTGATGTTGGATGCGACCCGAGGATTTGATGGACAAGTGCAAAACATATTTTGGTTGGCACAGCGCAACAACAAGGGAATTGTGATTTTGGTGAACAAATGGGATTTGGTGGAAAAAGAAACCAATTCGGTAAAAGAATATACCGCCAAAATAAAAGAAGTGATTTCCCCTTTTGAAGACGTGCCGATTCTTTTTGTTTCCGTGCTAAACAAACAACGGATTTACAAAGCGATAGAAACCGCTGTGGACGTATACAAAAACCGTTCAAAACGTATCCCGACCCGCAAATTGAACGATATAATGCTTCCCATTATTGAGAAAACACCACCTCCATCTACCAAAGGGAAATACGTTAAGATCAAGTTTTGCACCCAATTGCCCACACCATATCCGCAATTTGCTTTTTTCTGCAACTTGCCCCAGTATGTGAAGGATCCTTATAAACGATTTTTGGAGAATAAAATCAGGCAGAATTTTGACTTTACAGGTGTTCCGATGACCATTTTTATGCGGAAGAAGTAACTATTCGTCCGAAGCTGACCGTACTTCCACCACTTGTTGAATTCGGTTGCCTTGATTGTCAACCGCTGTTAAGGTATAGTTGCCAGGTTTAATGTCTAAAATGAGTTCGTGGAAATTTTCGGTCTTGCCTACAAAAATCTCATCCAAATACCAATAAATAACAGCATCGGATTGTTGGTGTGCCAATTTTAGTATGATTTCTGATGTTTTGTTACCCAAATCTTTTGGGAGCAGAACCGCCTCGTTTTTTTTCGGGTAGATGAATTCCATCAAATTGTTTTCCAATGTGGAACAACCCTCCAAATAAGGTGGTAAAGGTTTGTAATTGGGATTGGAAGATGCATAATAGTATTCCAAAATAGGAGGGAGTACCAACCAATTTTTGGCCACTATATCATCCAACGGATAACATTCCGAATTCACCCTAAATTGTTCTGAGGCATCCAAAAATACCTGTTCATGATAGGGACAGGGACCGCTTCGGGTGCCGTGGGTGGGCACCCATTCTTTTTTGATGTCATCACAGTACACCGAGGCTCTATATCCGCTTTCGGCACAAACCTCTAATTCAACAAGATCATCAAACGGTTCTTGGAACCAACCGCTAGCTGGAAGTGCATCCAACACATCAAAAAGTAATGGAGCGGCTGCGCTGATGCCCGTAAGCCCGGGTCGGCCCTCGCCATCAGCATTGCCCGCCCAAACACCAATGGCATATTTTGGCGTAACCCCTACGGCCCAAGCATCCTTAAAACCAAAACTCGTCCCGGTTTTCCATGCAATGGGCTGGGAGGAATCAAAAAACTGCCAATTTTCATCGCCTTCAGGTCGGTTGACCTCATACATCGATTGAAAAGTACTGAAGATGGCTCCTGCACCCAAAACCAATGGGTCAAACTGTTCTTCCCCAAAATCTTTGGACTCATTTTGCAAATAGTTAGCTTCTGTAAATTCTTGGTTCCTGTAGGTACTGGAATGGGTCAGAAAATAGTTTAGACTGGAAGCCATCGAAGCATAAGTGGAAGTCACTTCCCAAAGGGAACTCTCGGCACCACCAAGAATCAACGATAACCCATAATAGGAAGCGGGCTTGTCTAACGACTCCATCTTCATTTTGTGGAGCTTGTTATAGAACTTTTGAAGCCCGTATTCCCGCAACAATCTAACCGCTGGCACATTCAGAGAGCGGGAAAGTGCTTTGCTGGCAGGCACGGCACCTAGGTGTTTTAAATTAAAATTTTGTGGATTGTATCCGTTGATTACCGTTGGAACATCTTCCACCAAACTGTTTGGGAGTAATTGTCCTTCATCCAACAATGAAGCAAACAAAAAGGGTTTTAAGGTACTGCCCGTACTTCTTTTTTTAGTGATGATGTCCACATAATTGGCGTGTGTCTCATCCGAAGGAGAATTTCCTACATACCCAAGCACTTTTCGGGTTTCCACATCTAAGACCAAAATAGCCAAATTGTGGATTTCGTTGCTCTGCAACTGCCGATAATGCCTTTCGGCCAAAAGATTCAATCGCTGCTGTAATGGTTTTTGCAATGAAGTGGTTATACGCTCGCCCGGATGCTCGTTTCGGATACGTTCTGTAAGATGGGGAGCTATATCGGGCAGTGGCATTGGCTTTTGCGGAAGCGGTTCGGCAATGGCCAATTCGTAAGTAGTTTGGTCGATGATTTCTTTGTCCCACAATTTTTTCAATAATCGGTTTCGTTTGTCCAGAAAGGTTTGTTCATTTCTTCCGGGGAAAATCAATGCCGGGGCATTGGGTAAAACCGCCAGGGCAGCCGATTGCCCCCAGCTCAATTCGTGGGCAGGAATCCCAAAATAACGCCATGCAGCCGTCTCCAACCCTACCACATTGCCCCCGTAAGGTGTGTGGGAGGCATAGCGTTTTAAAATTTCCTCTTTCGAGTACCGAAATTCCAGCCGAGTTGCCATAAATACTTCGATGAGTTTTTCCCAATAGGTTCTGCTTTGATTTTTTCTGCTCAAACGGATGACCTGCTGAGTGATGGTGCTGCCACCCCTTCGGGTTTCCTTGGTGAGGTTGTGCCCAATGGCCTTGATAATGGAAATTGGGTTAAACCCAGGGTGACTATAAAAATACTCGTCTTCAAACAGTAAAATACTCTGCTTGAAGCGTTCCGGAACAGAGTCCATTTGCGGGAACCGCCATTGACCATCATCAGCAATGCGAGCACCGATTAGGGAGCCTTCCGAACTGTCCACAACCGTTGAAGTGGGATCTTTAAAAAGATTTTTCGGCAAGCAAAACAGCCATAAAATCAATACAATGGATAAAAGGATAACCTTGATTCGATGTTTTAAAATAGTTTTTTTTAGGGCTGATAAAAAAAACTTCATCCACACCAAACTACTGAACAACTTTGACCCAATTGCCCTTGTTTCTAGCATAATAAGTGTTATCGTACATGGCTTCTACTTGTGCTCCGGGCAAATAGTATTCCCCCAAAAACGAAGCGTTCAGTTTTATGGTGAACGTTTTCGACTTTCTGCTATCAATATCAAAATACAAATGGGTACGGTCGTCCCTGGTATCCACATAATCCGCTTTTGAAGCATTAGCGTTGCTGCCTCCAGCAAATGAAGTGTCCACAATTTCCCATCCACTGGGCACGATATGGGTGAGTGCTACATTATCGATATAATCATCCGAACCATTAAATATTGTAATCTGAGCTTGAAACTCTGTTCCCTGTCTCAGTTCATTTATATTGACGGAATTGCCCAATGGATCTTGGTAGTTCACGGACAACCTTAGGTTTTGTTGTTGTGCCAACTCTTCGCCAACGGGTAATTTTCCAGTTTGGGTAAGGGTCGCGTAAATGATGTTTCCTTGATTGTTTTTCAGTTCGATTTCCTCTTTAAAGGAAGTCACGGAAAGTTCCCGCTGTGCTATGGCCCTATCGGTTTTGATATTAATGTTCTTTCCATTGTTGGTAAAGGTAAGGTCGATGGATCTTCCCCCATTCTTCATCACCATTTTGGACAAAGCCAAGAGAGCAAAAGCTGTTTCTTGGGTGCTATACCATTGCTGTGATGATAAATTTTTGGCCAAGGAAACGGCCAGTTCCCTTTGTTGCGGGTCACCCAAAATCACCATGGTTTCCAGCGCCATGGCACGGTTTCTGAAAACCGAACCATAGGTTCTGTAATTGTAGTTATTGGGTTTAAAGTTGATGTTTGCCTTTTGGGCAATGGCTTCTGCCACCTCCTTTTTCCCAACAAGGGCATAAGCGGCGGCCAATCTCCATTTGGCTTCATTGCTAAGATTTGCGGTTTCGCGTAAACGGTTCATTGCGGCCAGTTCAGGTTGTTGTGCCAAGGCCAATGTGTACAATCGATATGCTTGTGAAACATCATCGTTGTAATAGGTGCTTTGGTTACTCCATTGACGCGCCGCATTCTTTTGGTATCTCAACCAATTGCTCAAGAATGTCAAAGGAAGTTGGTATCCTTCTTTTTTGGCTTCCAACATAAAATGCCCGGCGTAGGAAGTGCCCCAATCATCGGCATGGCCATAACCGGGCCAGTAGCTCAGTCCGCCATTGGGAATCTGGAAATCACCAAGTCTGTCGATGGCAGCTTTGATGTTTTTCTCGACGTCTTTCTTTTTATCAAAAGTGATGTCCAACACATCTGCCAAGAACAATTGTGGGAACGCTGTCGAAGTGGTCTGTTCCACGCATCCGTGTGGATAACGTAACAAGTAATCCATCCGTTTGGAAAAATCCATCGGGGGTAGTGTGGAAAACTCAATAAACGCTGTATTGGTGCCCGATGTGCCAAAAGTTTCCATCGAAATGGTCTGCGAACCATTGGCATCCAAAGTGTACAATTCACTTTTTGTGGTGATGGGGTTCGGGTTTTCCACATCAATTTCGGTTTCGTTACTGGCACTTTCCCCAGCTCCCGAAGCGGTAACTTTTATGGTTTGGAACGATGAAGTTGGGTTCACTTTAAAATCAAAATTCACGATTTGCTCCCCAACGGCATTAAAAGTGATATTTTTTGATGTTCCGTTGATGGGCTCCAAAGCTTTTCCAGCATCAATGGTAACTTTTACATTTTTTACCTTGGGTTCCATGGCAAAAACGGTCACTGGGATGGTTACTTTTTCACCAGGGGATAATTTTCGTGGAATGGAAGTCAAAACCATCAATGGTTTGCGCACTGGAGTTGTTTTTTCAGCATTTCCATAGGCACTGTTTGGGTTTCCGGCAACGACCATGGTTCTTACGGAGCCTACATAATTGGGCATATCAATGGTGTGTGATGCTTTTTCTCCTCCCTTTAGGGTAAATGGCCCCAAATAAGTGACTACAGGTTTAAATCGCTGTGCTTTTCGGTTTTTGGCACCAGCACCAATACCGCCACCGCCAATAGCGTAAATATTATCCACACTCACGGAATAAGCTCCCATCACATCATCAAAAATATCAAAAGTCTTGACGCCCAATGCTTGTCTGGCATAAAACGAACCGTGAATATCCGGTGTGCTAAATTGGGTAAGGTCCAAAAGTCCTTCGTCCACCACGGCCAATGAATAGGTCATCGGTTTTTTACTGGTTTCAGAAACGGTGACCTTAAACGGTTTTTTAGGCTCCAAAACATCGGGCATACTGATTTGTGGTTCCAAAAGGGTAGCCGGGTTTTCAACCAATAGCGGTACCACGCCATACAACCGTATGGGAAGATCGTTTTTTACTTGACTGTGGGGTTGCAACAAGGAGATGTTGACATAGGCATTCGGGGCCATTTCAGCAGTTATTGGAATGGTTGCCTTGGTTTCTTTGGATGAGGTCTCAATCCATTGTTGTGATAGTACTTCGGTTCCATTTTCTATGCTTATTAAAGCACGTCCGCCTCTATCTGATGGGAAAGTGACCATAGCTTCTTCACCCAAGGTGTATTTTTCCTTGTCGGTGGAGAAAATCAAAATTTTGGAGCTTTCTGCATCTGCGGATGCGGGCCTTCTCCACCAATTGCTGTAAAAATAGGCGGTACGGCCTGTGGCGTGTCCTGAGACTTCGTCAATAACACGAATCAAGAAACGACCTCCCTGCTCATCGGGAACATTGATGTTGAAATTGCCCTTTCCTTTACTTCCGGTCGTAATCTCCATTTCCTTGAAAGGACGGTGTACAGTAGCATTTTCATAGCGGGACAGATTGTCGTAACCTCGGTTCCACCACCAGCGCCATTCGATTTTGAATACTTGTACTTTTAGCTTTCTATTGGATGATGGATTTCCTTGGGCATCCACAGTGACCACATCAAAGGTGTTGTTGTCATCCGTTAAGAAAGAGCCGTATTGTTTTGCTTTAGGGGAACGGAGTCCCACAAAATTTGAAAATGGGGCCAAATTCTTGGAGAACACATCAATGGAGAAATCACCTCCACCCTCAAAAACTTTGGTGGTGAAAGTTGCTTGCAACATTCCCGGTGCATTCCCATTTATCTCTATTTTTTTGTTGATGTCCAGCTCACCGTTGGCGTCCAACTTGGATGAAATCCACTGCAATTCGGTCTCATTGAAATCACGTGATGGGTCTTGGAACACATAATCTTTGAACTTTGGAAAGGCCATTGAAGCTTGCTTCAAAGTAGCATTTATGTCAATTTTCAGGTTACGGGCAGGAGCTCCGTGCAGCCACTTTACGGTTGCTTTTCCGCGATTGAAAGTATTTGCTTCCAGTACTTCGTCATCAAAAGCAAAATCCACTTTTAATCGGTTGGGCTTTACCGTGGCCACTTTTAAGGTTTTACTGAATTGTGCACCGCCCACAATCACTTTGGCCGACCAATTTCCCGTTGGGGCGTTAGCATCGGTCGGGATAGGGAAATAGTAAAAATTCTTTTCTTTTTTAGTATATAAGCCATCAGAAACTGGGGTACTACCTTCTTTTAAAACATTCCGCTGTACCAATTTCCCGCGGGCATCGCTAACTTCCAAAGTAACCGGGTGCCCTTTGGGCAAAGGATTGGCGTTATCGTCCAGAACAAAGGTCAAATGTATGACATCACCGGGTCGGTGGACACCTCTTTCAGTATAGATGAACCCTTGCAATCCTTTTTGGAGCTGCTCGCCAGAAACATCGAACTTGCTGAGGGATAATGCGTTGCCATCTGCGAGTTTGGCGTAGGCGAAATTGTTGTTGTGCTCGGCCACGGCAAAGGCAATGCCCTTGTCGCTGTCATAAACGGATAGGCCTTTGGTATCGGTAGTGGTCTCGCCGATAAGTTGTTGTTGGAAATTATACAGCTTTATTTTGGCGTCCGCTACGGGTTGTGTGGTGAGCAAGTTGGTCACCGCAAAGTGGTGTGAGTGGTTGCTTCCTTTTTTAACGATTAGCCCCAAATCGCTTCCCAATAGATTGGTGGCGGCTATTCTATCGTAATTGTAGTAAGCGGAATGACAGGGGTTGTCACGCTCTTCCCAATTATAATCATAGTTTCTGTAATTGTAGATTTCATTGTCCCAATAGCGTTCTTCTTCTGAGGCTTCATCAGAACTTTGTTCCAATGCATATTCGGTTTTTGATTCTTCGGTTTCTGCACCATCACCACAATCGTAAGAGGTGTGTTCTTTCTTAAAGCTGAATTCGACCCGATACAATGAACCGGGATGAATTTGAATCAATTTGGATAAATCCAAACCATGTGCCTGCCAATAACTGGTGTTTTTATTGCCATCTTCGGTCAGGGGAATAACTTTGTATGCTACTCTTCGACCCACAGGCCTGAAATCGGGATTATAATTTTCTGTTAAGTCATAATTTTGGAGGTATTGCAGCATGTTGTTTTCATATACTTGGATGACGCGAACTTCAACTGCGGTAAGATTGACCGTTTCAAAATATATGGGTGTTGATGCCGCATTGGGCAAAATGGTTCCTTTGGAAATGAGTCGTACGGCAGGTTTTAATTGCTCAAAAGAGACCAGTTCAGAAAAGTTGTTCTTCAGAGTAAAACCATATTCGCTTTTAATACCTTGAAATGCATTGACACGAACCTCTCCCAAAATTCGGTTGGAGGGATAAACACTCAAAACGTTTCCATTGATTTCGTAGCGCAAACTTTCGGCGTTTTCAATGGTTACCAGACCGTTTAGGTTTTGGTCTTGCTTCAAGGGTTCGGAAAAATTTAGGGTCAATACAGCATTTGGAGCGGATGTTGTTTTGGCATCAACAATCACAAATTTGTTTTTACCTGGAATCGGATAGGTTTCGGAGCCTTCGTTTTCAATATTGTAAGCTTTCCCCGTCCAATTTACGGTCAATTTACTATCGGCTGTTTTTCTGGAGATACTATCAATCTTAAAGCTGTAATATTGTGCATTGTCCGAAGTGTTGTCCCATTTTACGGAAATGTTTTTGTCTCCTTGTTGTACAGAAAGCACCAAGTTTATTTTTGATGCCTCCAGAATATCGGAAGCATCCAAAGTGCCGGTAACATATTGCCAATCCTTACTATACGATTGTAAATTGCCCAGATTGATTTTAAAATTCGGCGCAATGGTCTTAAAACTGAAGGTGTAGGTTTTGAACTCGTTATCAATATCTTCAAAGAGTTTGTTCAGTTTCAGGCGGATAGTGTACTCGGTATTGGGTTTTAAATATTCCGAGGGCTGGAATATGAGCTCCCTTCCGTTTTCTATTATGAGCTTTCCATTCACCTTTGGTGAAATGTCCAAATATTTTGATGGTAACTCTTGAGTCAGTTCAAACTGCTCCAATTGTTGGGCCAAGGCAATGGTGATGGAGGTGGAAATACTTTGGTTGCCGTTGGTGTGATAACTTATGTAGTCTTTGAACTTAAAAAGGTTGTCGGTTTCGGAAGTACCGTTCTTTTTTTTACAGGATGCTAAGAGAATAAGTAGGGAAATGAAGAGCGTTTTGAATGACCGGGACATGAAAAAGGAGTGTTTTTAATTACTATTAGCAAGATAGTTAAAATTGAACATCAGAGCCATGTTACTTGATGGATAGTTGGATTGAATTTATAAATGAGGCCAAAGGCTCATAATAAAAAAGATTCAAGGTTTATGAGGCTATAACTTATGTACTGGAAATGTAGAAAGTAATGGAAAGCGGCAGAGCGCCATATTTTTCCAATGTGTGGTCATAGGGAATATTTGCCTCCACACCTTCTATTGAGGTATAGGGACCGCAACATTCTCCTTGCCTAAAACTTGCGTTGAAACTTACAAATGATGACTCACCGTCTTTAATATTTATTGTGAACGATTTTTGACCGAATTCTTCGGTTGAAACCGGTACGACAATAACCATTCCTGTGATAGGGTATTGTTCTATAGAAAATGTAACGTTTTGGTTTTGTTCATTCAAAATTTGTATGGCTCCTGAATCCAAAGCTCCATTGGCTAGTAAATTCTCATCGTTTTCCAGACTTAAAAACGTTAATCGGATGATGTCTTCACCAACAAAGCAATCCACTAAAGAACAATCTATTGAGTTGTCATCTGATTTACACGATAAAACGAATACTGAAATGAATAAAAGCAGTAGTTTTTTAGACATGAAGTCTTTTTTTTAAAAAGATGAAGATATGCCGTTTTGGTTGCTTTGTTTTCGACTACCATCCACCGGAAGCACCGCCGCCTCCAAAGCCACCGCCACCGAAACCGCCACTAAACCCACCTCCACCACCGAGGCTTCCGCTACCAAAACCACCTGAAGAACCTGAGCTGCGACCCATATTGCTGAGGATGATCATATCCCAAATGTCAAGTCCGCCGCCCCTGCGACCACCTGGACCTCTGCCGCCTTTGTTTTTACGGCTCCATAAAATAATGATGATGATAATAAAGATAATGATAGGGAAAAGGGCGTCAAGAGGGAATTTTTTACCACTCCCAAAGGTACGGTCTTCGGTAAATTCGCCCGTAAGGACTTTAAAAATAGCATCGGAACCTTTGTCCAGACCACTATAATAATCCCCTTTTTTAAATTCCGGGATAATCACGGTTTCGATTATTCGTCTCGACATTAAATCGGTAAGACGGCCTTCTACGCCATAGCCAGTGTTGATGGCAATTCTACGGTCGTCTTTGGCCAAAAGTACAAGCACCCCATTGTCCTTGTCCGCTTGTCCAATGCCCCATTTTTGTCCCCATTGTGCCCCTAAAAAATTAATGCTTTCACCTTCGGTGGAACTAATAATGATAACCACTATTTGTGTTGAGGTACTATCGGAATACTGAACCAGCTTTTGTTCCAGTGCATTGCTTTGCGATGGGGATAGCAGGTTCACATAATCGTAAACGCTGGTTTGTTTTTGCGGTTTTTCGGGTATGGTAAACTGCCCCCAAGCAAGGGAAACGTATAAAAAAGCCAGAAATAAACTACCCTTTGGATATCGCATCGTTCAGTTCATTGGTGTCGTTATGGTTCCATGGAAAGTGGGCTTCCAGTTCTTTGCCTGCCATAAGGATTCCCTCAACGATACCTTGTTTAAAATCCCCTTTTTTAAAATGGGATGCCATTACATCTTTGGTGGTGTCCCAAAAACCTTTGGGAACGGCCCTGTCAATACCTTCTCCACCGTAGATCACAAATTTTTTATCGTCCACAGCCACATAAACAAGTACACCATTTCCTTCTTTGGTGTTGTCCATTTTTAGAAAATGGAAGATTTGTTGTGCCCGGCTAAAATGATCTATTTTGGTGGAGGCTTCAATATGTACCCGTATTTCACCAGAAGTATTTTTTTCGGCCTCAACAATGGCCTCAACAATTTCCTTTTCTTCCTCGGCGGTCAAAAACTCTTCTACGTGCGACATCATTTAATTGAATTCAAAATCCACTTCGGGAACATCTTCCGAACCGGCATCTGATTTGAAAAGGGCCATCGGGTCAAAATTGGCCATGCTGGCCACAATATTGGTCGGGATTTGCTGTATTTTAATATTGTATTCCCCGGCCAGATCGTTAAAACGGTTGCGTTCTACATTGATTCTATTCTCTGTGCCTTCCAATTGGGACTGTAGTTCCAAAAAGTTCTGATTGGCCTTTATATCGGGATAGCGCTCCACGGTAACCAATAACCGGGATAGGGCGGAGGAAAGTCCTGTTTGGGCCTGTTGAAACTCTGCCAATTGTTCGGGCGTAATATTGTTGGCGTCTATACTGGTTGAGGTGGCCTTTGCCCTTGCTTCGATAACGGCCGTTAGGGTTTCCCGTTCGAAATCGGCGGCGCCTTGTACTGTTTTCACCAAGTTCCCGATCAAGTCGCTTCTGCGTTGGTAAGAACTCTCCACATTGGCCCATTGCTTAGTGGCCTGTCCTTTCATGTCGACAAGCTTGTTGTTGGTGCTTACGTACCATCCTACAACGATTACCCCTAAAATCCCCAGGGCAATAATGGCTATAATACCTTTTTTCATTTTCTATTGGTTAAGTGTTTATAGTTGTTCTTTTATTTTAAGGAGTTCCGCTTTTACCTTTTGTAATTTTTGAATCACCTCAAAATTGGAAAGGGCTTTTTGTTTTTCCTCTTTCAGATGGATTTTGGCACCATCCAAAGTAAACCCTCGCTCTTTTACCAAATGGTAGATCAACTGAAGGTTTTGGATATCCTGCGGTGTAAACTTACGATTGCCCTTGGCATTTTTTTTGGGTTGGAGCACGTCAAACTCTTTTTCCCAAAAACGGATTAGGGAGGTGTTTACCCCAAAGGCCTTGGCCACTTCGCCAATGCCATAATATCGTTTTTCGGGTAGGTCTACGTGCATTAATCCAGTGATTGGTTCTCTTGATTGGCCAATCTGAGCATATTCTCAAATTCTTCCGTGGACAAACTTCCGTAGTAGAAGTTAATGGGGTTGATGCGTTCCCCATCCTTAAATATTTCGTAATGGACATGGGGTGCCTGGGAACGTCCCGTACTACCAACAAAGCCGATAAGGTCACCTCTTTTTACTTTTTGGCCAACAGTAACATTGTATTTGCTCATGTGCCCGTACAGTGAGATGTAACCGTAGCCATGGTCAATTCGCACATGTTTTCCATAACCGGACGACCTATTGTCGGCACGTACCACTTTTCCATCACCGGAGGCATATATTGGAGTGCCTCGTGGAGCGGTAAAGTCCATGCCCCAATGCATTTTACGTGCTTTGGTAAAGGGGTCCGATCGCCAACCATAACCAGAGGCCATTCGGGTAAGGTCTTCGTTGCTAACGGGCTGAATGGCCGGAATGGCGGCCAGTAACTTTTCCTTTTCTTCCGCTAATTTGGCAATTTCATCCAACGATTTGGATTGGATTACCATTTGTTTTTGGATAATGTCCAATCGTTTTACTGCATTGATGATGATTTCCGAATTGTTGAAGCCTTCAAGGTCTTTATAGCGGTTGACACCCCCAAAACCCGCTCTACGCTGCTCTTCGGGTATTGGGTTCGCTTCAAAATATAATCTGTAAATATTGTTGTCCCGATCTTCAATATTGGCCAAAACCTGTTCCATTTGGTCCATTTTCCTGTTCATGATATCAAACTGAAGTTCATAATTTCGAACCTCGCGTTCAAGGGAAAGTTCCTTGGGCGTATTTACCCATCGGGTGTTCAAAAGAATAATCAGTCCAAGGAAACCGAACAGTGCGGAGCCCAGCAAGAACAAGAAAATATTCCTGTACTTTTTGGATTTCTTCGGCTCGATCTTTCTATAAGAAAGTGTATCCGGATCGTAATAGTACTTAACTTTAGACATGAATGGATTTTATCCTATTTTTGCTCACTCATTTTAATCAGAACAAACAAATATAAAAATTGTTTTGCTTAAAGTGTTAAATTTAAGAAAACCCTAGGAATTCAATGACATCCCAAGAAGTTAGAAACCAGTTTTTAAACTTTTTTAAAGAAAAGAACCACAAGATTGTACCATCGGCACCCATGGTAATGAAAGACGACCCTACCCTGATGTTCACCAATGCCGGTATGAACCAGTTTAAGGAGTACTTTTTGGGGAATTCCGTTCCAAAGAGCAAAAGATTGACCGATACCCAAAAATGTCTTCGGGTGAGCGGTAAGCACAACGACTTGGAAGAAGTTGGGAAGGATACCTACCACCACACCATGTTCGAAATGTTGGGGAATTGGAGTATTGGGGATTATTTTAAAAAGGAGGCCATTGCGTGGGCATGGGAATTGCTCACCGAGGTATATAAAATTGATAAGGACAGTCTTTACGTTTCCGTTTTTGAAGGAAGCGGGGATGATGGATTGCCATTGGATCAAGAAGCTTACGATCTTTGGAAGGCAATTGTACCTGAGAATCGAATTATAAAAGGAAACAAAAAGGACAATTTCTGGGAAATGGGCGACCAAGGCCCCTGCGGACCCTGCTCCGAGATTCATGTGGATATAAGACCCAAGGAAGAAAAACAAAAAGTGGACGGAGCTTCGCTCGTAAACCAGGACCATCCGCAAGTAGTGGAAATTTGGAACTTGGTTTTTATGCAGTTCAACCGTAAGGCCAATGGAAGTCTGGAACCCCTTCCCGAAAAGCATATTGATACCGGAATGGGCTTTGAGCGCTTGTGCATGGTGCTTCAGGGCGTGCAATCCAATTACGATACCGATGTTTTTACCCCGCTGATTCGCGAGGTGGAAATCATTACAGGGAAAAAATATGGCAAGGATGAGCAAACCGATATCGCAATCCGTGTGGTGGCCGACCATGTGCGTGCCGTGGCATTTTCCATTGCCGATGGGCAATTGCCCAGCAATACGGGAGCAGGTTATGTAATCCGAAGGATATTACGCCGTGCTATTCGCTACGGATTCACCTTTTTGGACACCAACAAACCATTCATCTACAGATTGGTCAAGGTGTTGGGCGAACAAATGGGGAAAGCGTTCCCGGAGTTGAAGGAGCAATATCAACTAATCGAAAATGTGATCAAAGAAGAGGAAAGCTCATTTTTGAGCACTTTGGAACAAGGATTGGTGTTGTTGGATTCCGTGATAAAATCCTCCAAGGATAAAACCATAGCAGGTACAAAGGCCTTTGAGCTGTACGACACTTTCGGGTTTCCCATAGATTTGACCGCTTTGATTTTGGAGGAGAAAGGGTATCAACTGGACACGGAAGGGTTTGAAAAAGCCTTGAAAGCCCAAAAAGACCGTTCCAGAGCTGCTTCCGAAGTGTCCAAGGACGACTGGAACGTTTTATTGACCGATGCTGAACAAGAATTTATCGGTTACGATAGCCTCGAAGCCAATGTGAAACTGGTAAAGTATCGTAAAGTGACCAGTAAAAAGGAGGGAGACCAATACCAATTGGTGTTCAATCTTACCCCATTTTACCCTGAAGGCGGTGGTCAGGTTGGAGATAAAGGCTATTTGGAAGCTCCCAACGGCGATGTTACTTATATCATTGACACCAAAAGGGAGAACAACGAAATCGTTCATTTTGCCAAATCGTTGCCAAAAGAAGTTTCGGGAACCTTTAAAGCCATCGTGGACAAAAAGCAACGTTGGAGAACGGCCTGCAACCATACCGCTACGCACTTGCTGCACCAAGCCCTGCGCGAAGTCTTGGGAGCCCATGTAGAACAAAAAGGCTCTGCTGTGCATTCCAAATATCTACGATTTGATTTCTCCCATTTTTCAAAATTGACGGTGGAGGAGCTACGGAAAGTCGAAAATTTCGTCAATGCCCGTATTGATGGACATTTGCCTTTGGAAGAAAACCGCAATGTTCCCATGAAAGAAGCCATGGAGCAAGGGGCGATGGCACTTTTTGGTGAAAAATACGGCGATACGGTCCGTACCATTCGTTTTGGACAATCCATTGAACTTTGTGGAGGTACCCACGTAAAGAATACCGCCGATATTTGGCATTTCAAAATAGTTTCCGAAGGAGCCGTTGCCGCTGGAATTCGAAGAATTGAGGCCATTACTTCTGATGCTGTTAAAGAATTTTATTTCAACAACAATCGTATGCTCTTCGAGATCAAGGATATGTTGAAGAACTCGCAAGACCCTGTAAAATCGGTGGCCAGTTTACAAGAAGAAAACCTTGCACTTAAAAAACAAGTGGAGCAATTGTTGAAGGATAAGGCCAAAGGACTCAAAAACGAACTGATTTCAGAATTGGAAGAAGTGAACGGAGTCCAATTCTTGGCCAAAAAAGTGGATTTGGATGCAGGTGGCATCAAAGATTTGGCTTTTGAAATAGGAGGTCAGGTAGATAAGTTGTTCCTATTGTTGGCCTCTGAAAAGGACGGAAAAGCCGTTTTGTCCTGCTACATTTCCAAGGATTTGGTGGCAGAAAAGGACCTGAATGCGGGAACCATTGTCCGCGAACTGGGGAAATACATCCAAGGTGGTGGGGGAGGACAGCCGTTCTTTGCTACTGCGGGTGGTAAAAACCCTGCTGGGATTCCCGATGCGCTGGATAAAGTAAAAGCTTATGTATCTTAATTAATTTTATTATTAACCCAACCTCTCTTGATATTATGTATGAAAAAAATCTTATATATATTTCTGATTTTTCAAGCCTGTGCTGAAAATGAGAGCAAAACAGAAGAGGGAAGGTCGTTTGAATCTGAAAAGGTAGTACTATCAGTTGATGATTCAATTAAAATTGCAGATTATTGGCAAAAGGCAAATAAAGTTCCTGTATATTCTGTGGATAGGCAGCGCTATTTGGATTCTGCTTTGATGATCAAACCTGATTCGGCCTATTTCTGGCAGCAGAAAGCAATGCCATTATATAAGGAACGTAAGTTTTCTATAGGAAAGCCCTTTTTGGAAAAAGCAGTTTTGTATGACCCGAAAAGATATTTGGATTACAGTGGGTTTATGAAATGTCTTTTCTCCAATGAGTACCAGGAGTCAATAGATGAACTAAAGCTGGCAAAGGAAAAGTTTGGAGATGGGTACGTGATGGACCATACTTATAATTTTTATATAGCATTGGATTATTTGCAATTGAACCAATTTGAGAATGCTAAAAATTACCTCCTAAAAAGTAAAGAGCAGCAATTCAAAGATTTCCCTAACGAACCTCCTGAGGAAGCATGCCATTATATGGATTGGTTTTATATGGGAGTAGTTGAATATGAACTCAAGAATTACGAAAAGGCAATCGAAAATTTTGATATGAGTTTAAAGGTTTATAAAAACTTTGGTGATGCTTTTTATTACAAGGCCATATCAGAATATAATTCTGGGAAAAAGGAGGAGGCTGAAAAAACAATCGAATTAGCATGGGAGAACAACCAAAATACAATTAATGAAGATCAAGTATATTATGTTGTTTATCCTTATCAAGTGTTTCATAGGTTAAGTCCGAGGTCTAGAAAAAAATAGATGTCAAATAATGGAATTACAAACCAAGATGCCTTTAACACCCAGCGATAATCCCATCGACTATCAAAGTAAGATGGTGCTTTTGGGTTCCTGTTTTGTGGAAAATATGGGTAATAAGTTGGACTACTTCAAGTTCCAGCAAATGCAAAATCCCTTTGGGATATTGTTTCATCCTTTAGCGATAGAAAATCTGGTTCAACGAGCTATTCAAGAAGAAACTTATGAGAAAGGAGATATTTTTGAGCAAGATGGCATCTGGCGTTGTTTTGAAGCCCATTCCAATTTACGCTCCGAGGATTCATTGGAATTGTTGCAACTCCTCAACCAAAGGTTGAAAGAAACCAAAATAGGGTTGGAAACTTCATCGCACATCATCATCACCCTCGGAACTGCATGGGTGTATGAGCATCAGGATTCAAATAAAATAGTGGCCAATTGCCATAAGGTGTCCCAAAAGCAATTCACTAAAAAATTGTTGAGCGTAACCGAAATCGAGTCCAGTCTCAATAATTTGGTGGGAATGATTCGCAAAATGAATTCCCTTGCACAAATCATCTTCACCATTTCGCCCGTTCGTCATGTAAAAGATGGTTTTGTGGAAAACCAGCAGAGCAAGGCGCATCTGTTTGCTGCCCTTTATCAAATAATAAAAGGACACAGTGTGTCCTACTTTCCATCCTATGAAATTATGATGGACGAGTTGCGCGACTACCGTTTTTATGACAAGGATATGGTGCATCCTAACGAACTTGCCGTCGATTACATTTGGGAAAAATTTAAATTGGTCTGGATTTCATCAAAATGTTATGCTGTTTTGGATAAGGTGGATGCCGTTCAAAAAGGATTGTTGCATAGACCATTTAACCCCGATTCTGAAGCGCATCAAAAGTTTAAAACATCGCTCCGCACAAAAATTACGTATCTTCAAGAAAGGTATTCTTTCATGAAATTTGATTAAATGAAAAAAGTTTTAGCAGGAGCAGTAATTGCCTTGGCCTCGGTTTTGATCTATAAATCGTGCACCGATGACCGAGAGCAAAAATCCATTCTTGAAGAAAACTCCATGCTCATTCAGCAGGAATTGCGAAACGTATCCAAATTGGTGGTTTCCGAAGGGCATTTTGCCGAAGTCTACAATTACAAAGATTCCAAAGAACTGTTCGGGCCGTTGGTAACCGCACACAAGAAAGCATTGGTTGTGGTAAATGCTGACGTTTCCATTGCTTATGATATGTCCAAAATAGGCTATGAGGTGGACGAGGGGAATAAATTGCTGAAGATTACACAAATTCCAGAGCCAGAGATAAAAATAAGTCCCGATTTTGAGTACTACGATGTTACCGCAGATTACTTGAACCCCTTCAACGCAGGGGATTACAATGCCATTAAGCGCAACGTGAATGCTTCCTTAATGAAGAAAATAGAAGCTTCCTCTTTGCGTTCCAATGCGGAAAACCGACTGGTCAGCGAACTGTCGCGCATTTTGGTGCTCACCAATACCATGGGCTGGACCTTGGTCTATGAAAACACTCCTGTTGAAAATGCCGAACAGTTGAAAACTTTTTTGGATTAAACTGTCACAGGAGAAGGTTAGGATTAACTTACCAAGGCCGTATCCACCAGTTGGAGACCATCATCAATTAAATGGCCTACCTTGGGGTTATCCCGCTTAATGTGTTCCAAGTGTTCCAAAATCTCTTGCTGATACTCTTGATTGTTGTCCTGTTTGGCCAGTTCGTACAATTCTACGGGCAGTAACCAATCTTTTGGATGTTCTTTTTTAAGGGCTTGGAAGACCTTGTTTCGTGAAATCGTGATGTTTTTTCCTTCCCTAAAATGCCTGATTTGTTCATAATACCGCTCCAATTGCAACCTTTTTTCGTCTTTTTTGGATTTTATGGCGCTTTCTGTAATCTGATGGCTGGTTAGGTCGAAACTATTAAGGTCTGCGGGACCATTATAAGCTGATACAATGTGTTGGCCAACAGCCATGTGGTACAATTCCCATTCAGGTTGGAATAAGGTTTTATCGTTGTGGGTAACCGTGCAATTTTCAAAAGTGATAAGAATGATTTTGCCCATTAAGTTTCGGGTGCCCGTTACTATGGTTCCTTCCACTTTGATGCCGCCTTCGAACTCCAGGGCAATTTGTTCCCCTTCATAAATTTTATAGGCTTTAAGGTCGCGTGGCCCCATGTCTTCAATGGCAATGTTGATGCCTTTCAACTTTCCGATAGGTGAACCAAAACCATCGGCATGGTGAGCAATACTGTGCCCGACCAATTCTTTTTCACGATAGGCAAGGGCCGTGCCGCCCTTGGTTTGTATATAGATAGGTTTCCCGTCGTTTTCAATTACATTGTTGAATTCCCCGGAGATTTGCAGTCCCGTACTCAATTCGATGGTACCGAGCGCTTTGGAACCAATCAACTTTTTGATGCCTGAAAGCCCTCCTGTTCGCACGGCCATGGTATTGGCAAAATCTTCCAAAACCTGACTTAAAAAAGCAAAATCGGGTGTCACAAAAAGCTGTGGTTGTGGTTTGGTGATATCAAACTCGGTGCGGGCCGCTTCAATGGAGTATGGAATCTTTTTCACTTTGTCCGTCATGCACCACGTACTTTCACCAATGGACGAAAGTAGCCCTGCTCCATAAATTTTTGGGTTGTACACCGTGCCGATCAAACCATATTCCACGGTCCACCAATGTAGGTTTCGTATTAGGGCCATTTCACTGGGTTCCCCCATATTTTCTTGTAGTTGCTCAATATGCTTTTCGGCTTCTTCTATTTCACTTTGCGGGGTGCCATGTGCTTCTTTTATTATGGAAAGATGTCGCACCGCATTGTAAAGTTCATAATCCTTGGCGCTGGAAATGGCCTTGCAGCCAATCTCGCCAAAACGGCGTAAATATTCTGCGTATTCTGGATTGGCGATAATGGGAGCGTGTCCGGCACCTTCGTGAATAATATCGGGTGCAGGGGTATATTCTATATTTTCAAGTTGTCGAATATCCGAAGCGATCACGAGCACATTGTAGGCTTGGAACTCCATAAAGGCAGAAGGTGGGATAAAACCATCGACTGCAACGGCAGCCCAACCAATTTCTTTGAGGATTCTGTTCATGCCGTACATATTGGGGATATGATCTATGGAAATCCCTGTCTTTTTCAAACCATCCACGTATGAGCTGTGGGCCACTTTACTCAAATAATCCACGTTTTTGCGCATCACGTAGCGCCAAACCGCTTGGTCAATGGCCGTGTACGCTTCATAATTTTGTGGTTTTATGAATTGTTTGAGATGCTTCGGTAGTTTGTCCAGTATAGGATTGGATTCGTAGCTCATGAGTCAATTTTTGTGCGACTTAAAGATATGAAATAGAGCGTGGATTTTCTCTTAAGGAAAGTTAAGGGTAATAAAAAAGAAGTTGTCTGAATGGGTTTTTATTGTCAATTCGAGCGTAGTCAGTCGAGAATTTATGGCGTTGATGCCTTAAAAAGGTTTCGCCTGCGCTCAACCTGACATTGTTTAATTCATTCAGACAATCTCTTGTAGGTTTTAGTTGGAGGCCACTGTCATTTGCGGCGGGTACTCTTCCAAAATCTGCGAAACAAATTCTTTGATGCGTTGCTCTTTCTTTTCAATGTTTTTGGTATTGTTCAGTGTACCTACGCCACGACCTTGCCAAACCAGTTCTTTTTTATTGGCATCGATCAGGTCGATGTACAAAGAACCTTCGGTACGGGTGCTAACATTGTTGCCATAGCCTCCCCAGCCCCAACCCCAACCGGGACCCCAGGCCCATGGGCTGTAGAATCCGCCCCAGCCCCAACCGAAGTTGTTGTAGACGTCCACACGTTCGCGCTCTTTGGTAAAAATGCTGATCAATACATCGGGGTTGTCGGATTTGACAAATCCACGAGAACCCATTTCAGCCTCAATGGCCCTTAAAATTCTTTTCTTGTCCAAATCCGAAATTTGGGCTTTATCTATACCAGTTTTGTAAAAAGCATAGCTTTTATAGGTGTTAAAGTCAGCTTTTTGGTCGTAATCGGAAACCACCCGTACGGAAGTACAGGAGGCCAACAAACCAAAGGAAAAGACAATCAGTGCAAAACGTTTTAAACTTTTCATAGTACTTTTTTTAATTTCTTGAGATATGATTAAATAATCTACAAATATTATGCCGAATGCCTAATTCTGGGTGTTTGTTTTGGCATTATATCCATAGGGGCAATGGCGGCAACCACTTTCGCAACAATAACCACGTTTTAGGTGGTATTTTTCGGTAAACACCCTATACCCTTGTTCCGATACGTAATAATCACCCTCTTCCAAGGGAATGTGCTCTTTCATGTGGTTTGCGCCATTTTACTCTATAATCGAGATTTAAACCTAACTTCCATCAGGCAAGTTGCTCCGATTCCTCATGGGGTTGCCCAGAGGTAGTTTACTATATAAATTTACGGTTTTCGCCGGAATAGAACGAAGGTTTTAAGACTTTCAAAACAAGGTTATTCACCGAAAATGTTGATGGATTTCTCCTAACTATCCAATTTTGAGCACTTTTTGCAGTTATATTTGTTAGACTAACCAAAGGAATGGGATCAAGTGATACTAGTCTTTAAACATTTCTTCTATAAAAATTATGTGGGTCTCTCGCTATGGCCTTTCATTATCCTAAAGGAAGATGCTCTAATGGCCGACGAGGTGCTAATTAACCACGAACGCATTCACTTAAAGCAACAGCAAGAACTGCTCATATTGCCGTTCTATGTGCTCTATGTTTCGGAATGGTTGTTTCGTACCGTCCTTTATTTGGATAGTTACCGCGCTTACCAAAACATCAGCTTTGAGCGTGAGGCATACGCCAATGAAAAGGATATGCAATATCTATCCAACCGCAAAACCTTTGGTTTTTTACATTATTTGACGCGATAATTTTTGGATTGAATATTCACAATCAGCATATAGATATTCCTCTTCTCCGAGAAAAGGGAGTTACCCTCAACATCAAAAGGGAAGATACCATCCATCCCTTAATTTCGGGCAATAAATACCGTAAACTCAAATACAACCTGCTCGAAGCCAAAAAAAGAGGTAAAGATACCCTGCTCACCTTTGGTGGAGCTTTTTCCAACCATATTGCGGCCACGGCCTATGCGGGACATGAACAAGGCCTAAAAACCATTGGCGTGATTCGGGGCGAAGAATTGGAAAACAAGTGGCAGGACAACCCGACCCTAAAATTGGCCCACGAACACGGAATGCAGTTCCATTTTGTATCCCGAAGTCATTATCGTCTCAAAAGTGAAGCATCATTTCTTCAAAATTTAAAAGAGCGGTTTGGGGATTTTTACTTGTTGCCCGAAGGTGGAACCAATGCTTTGGCGGTAAAGGGATGTGCGGAAATCTTAACGCAGCTTGATGCAAAATTCGATTACATCTGTTGTGCGGCGGGTACAGGCGGCACCGTGGCAGGTCTCATCAACGCATCCCAACAGCATCAAACAGTTTTGGGGTTCCCCGCGTTAAAGGGAAATTTTTTAATCGAGGAGATTCGTACATTTGCCGATAATAATCGTTGGAGACTCGTAACTGATTATCATTTTGGGGGCTATGCCAAGGTGGATTGCGATTTGGTCGGGTTCATTAACCAATTTAGGAAGGAAACTGGGGTTCCCTTGGATCCTATTTACACGGGAAAAATGCTTTTTGGTATTTTTGACCTTGTAAAAAGGGATGTTTTTCCACCAGAAACCCAAATCTTGGCCATCCATACAGGGGGATTACAAGGAATAAAAGGTATGAACCAAATACTGAAGAAGAAAAATTTACCGTTATTGGAGGTATGATCAGGCGAATAATATATGTATTGATTGCGGCACTTTTGCTCTCTAGCTGTGGTGCCAAAAAAAGAAGGTCAACCCAAAGAAAGGGTGCGCCCGTTGTGGTGAACAGCGAAAGACCTGCCACCAGCACTAAGGATTTAGAGACCGAAGAGGTGCGGGATCTGTATCCCATGCCCGAAGATAGGGGGCGTTTTGAGCGTTTTCCTATTTCCGATACCAAAGATTATATCGAAACCTTTGCCGAAATTGCCCAGTACGAAATGCGTGCCTTTGGCATTCCCGCCAGTATTACCCTGGCCCAGGGTATTTTGGAAAGCGGCTCTGGTAGAGGCGAACTTACGCTAAAGACCAACAATCATTTTGGGATCAAATGTCACACGGGTTGGCAGGGCGAATTTGATTTTCATGATGATGATGCCAAGGGGGAATGTTTCCGCAAGTACAACCACCCGATGTACTCCTTCCGCGACCACAGTATTTTTCTGTCCACGCGTTCACGCTATGCGTTTTTGTTCAACTACAAACGGGACGATTACAAAAAATGGGCACATGGACTTCGACAAGCGGGGTATGCTACCGATCGCAAGTACCCACAAAAGTTAATCTCCATAATAGAGAACTACAATCTTTATGAATACGATGAAGCGGTATTGGAAAACGGTTTGCCCATAGTGCGCGAACCCAGACAATACGAAATATTTACCCATACCGTAAAAAGGGGCGACACCTTGTATGCCATTTCCAAACGCTACGATATTTCGGTAGATGAGCTTCGCCGCCTCAACAATTTAAATGATAACATTATTTCCGTAGGGCAGGTGCTCAACATTCGGGTGACGCAGTAATTGTGCCCTGAGCATAGCCGAAATGCAGGAATGACAAAATTGACTTCCAAGAAAGTATTATCCTCATTACCTTTGCGGCACGAATGTCATTCCGCACGGATGCTGAGCGTAGCCGAAGCACGATGCGGAATCCAATTGGTTGTACAATGGATTCCTGCTTTCGCAGGAATGACAAGCAATAAAAACAGATTCCTGCCAAAGTTTATACAGTGCATAGCCTTAGTGCAGGAATGACAAAATTGACTTCCAAGAAAGTATTATCCTCATTACCTTTGCGGCACGAATGTTATTCCGCACGGATGCTGAGCGAAGTAGAAGCACGATGCGGAATCCACTTGATTAAAATGGATTTCTGCGAACGCAGGAATGACAAGTAAGAGAATAATAAAAAAGATTCCTGTCGGAGTCTATGCTGAGCATAGTCGAAGTACGGGAATGACATAGAACATATATGATTTACCAACGAAGCAGCACCTTGTTTGCAGAGGCCAAAAAATACATCCCTGGAGGAGTAAACTCACCTGTACGAGCGTTTAAAGCGGTGGGGGGCGACCCTATTTTTATCAAGGAGGCCAAAGGCGCCTACCTGTACGATGAAGATGGCAACCAACTTATCGACTATATTGCTTCGTGGGGACCCCTTATTTTGGGTCACGCGTACGAGCCGGTGATCAATGCGGTAATCGATAAGGCTAAAAAGGGAACTTCCTTTGGAACGCCCACCGAAATTGAGACCGAAATCGCCAAACTGGCGGTGTCCATGGTGCCGAACATTGATAAAATCCGTTTTGTGAACAGTGGTACCGAAGCTTGTATGAGTGCGGTACGCCTCGCGCGCGGGTACACGGGCAAGGACAAGATCATCAAATTTGCAGGTTGCTACCACGGTCATTCCGACTCTTTTTTGATACAAGCGGGGAGTGGTGCCGTTACCTTTGGTAGCCCCAACAGCCCTGGTGTAACGCAGGGCACAGCTAAGGACACACTACTGGCCGATTACAACGATTTGGAAGGGGTAAAAGCCTTGGTGGAGGCAAATAAAGGTGAAATTGCCGCCATTATTTTGGAACCCGTAGCAGGGAACATGGGTTGTATTATCCCTAAAGAAGAATTTATACAAGGATTGCGCGATCTCTGCACCCAAGAAGGCATTTTGTTGTTGTTTGATGAGGTAATGACTGGCTTTCGTCTCGGAAAAGGAGGCGCACAGGAAGCCTTGGGCATTGATGCGGATATTGTAATGTTCGGAAAAGTGATCGGGGGTGGATTGCCCGTAGGGGCGTTTGCGGCCCGAGCCGAGATTATGGCGCATTTGGCCCCCGATGGACCCGTGTACCAAGCGGGAACCTTGAGTGGAAACCCTTTGGCCATGAGTGCGGGACTGGCCATGCTTACCGCGCTGAACGATAAGCCTGAAATTTTTACCAGCTTGGCCGAAAAAACGGAGTATCTGCACAAGGGTATTGCCATGGTATTGACCAAAAAAGGGATGCCACACCAAATTAACCGATATGGCAGTATGATCTCCGTACACTTTACGGACGAACCGGTGGTGGATTTTGCCAGCTCGGCAAAGGGTAACAACGATACTTTTAAGAAATATTTCCATGGAATGTTGGAGAACGGGGTGTACTTACCGCCCTCTGCTTTTGAAAGCTACTTTTTAAACGATGCCCTCAGTTATGCCGATTTGGATAGGACGATTGAGGCGGTAAACAACGTATTTTAAGCTGCCGTTTCGAAGAAGCGTAGCGGCGAAATCTAAAAGAGGCACTTTCCCAAAACACCCCTAAGGTCCCCTCAAGGGGACAATGGTACAGTGTCAGAAATGATGAATGGGAGCGAAATGATGGCTAAGATTTAGTTGGTACCAAGAGTTCCCGTACATCCACGTCCAGTATCTTGGCGATTTGTCGCAATACAGGAATGCTGGGCTGGGCATTGTTATTGCAGTAATTGGTGACCACTACGTAGCTTTTACCGATTTGCTCCGCTAACCACGTTTGGGTTCTACCTTGTTGTTTCAATACCTCTTTAATTCTATTCATAAGGAAAAGCGATACATGAACATATTACTTTGTAATATGAAATTGTACCATATCACAAACTGTTTATTTATCGTATAGCAAAATACAATACTTTAAAATGTTGTGAAATAATATAAAACGATATAAATTTATATTGAAATACAATAATATTTATTTGTAATGCATAGCAAACCCTTAGCAGTACGGCTTATACAGCAAGATTTAAAACATAGCCAGCTTACGGAACATTTAAGGCAAATGGGTTTGGATGATGGCGGGCTGTATGCTTTGGATTTGATGACCATTGTAGCCGAGCTTATGGAAGTGCCACCCAAGAAAATGGAAAACTTTGTAGAAATCTATGGTAGTTGCTTGGATAAAGCTACTGAGTATCCAATTACTTATTTGGGAGAACATCTTTTGCCTGTTGCGGAGTGCTGTTACAAAAAATTGTCACAGTGTTTGGAGTGCTGTTGATTCCCGCAAACACGTGCGCAGGCATTTTTCCTAACGGTTTATGGATGGTGCGTAGCCACAGGGTATGCACTATACATTTTGGTTAAGGAACGTAATTAATTTATTGTTGTAAAATCAGTTACGATATTTGTTATAAATTCATTAAATGTGTTTTCAAGTTTTCTGAATTCTGCAGTTTTTTCGAAAGAAGCCCAACATTTTGACAAAGCTGATTTTTCATCAGAAGCCAACCCTTCATTTACCATTTCTAAGAATAAGGTATGATGGTCACTTATGGTTAATGCAGACTGAATAACAGAATTTGGGTTTTCGTCTAAATAAGCTTTTACTAGAAATTTTTCGGGTGCTGTGAATGGGTATAGAAAAAAACTTTTTTCATTAGGATTGTTGTGATATTTAGAATAGTCTGGTTTATTTTTATAATCGCCATCGAAAACACAAGCATATCCAATCTTTAGTCTCATTTGAGGGAAATTCTTTTTGTGTCTGTCATAATCGTTCTTAACCATATTTGCTGGTCCCGATTCAATAATATTAACAAGCCTATCAAAGTACTTATATTTTGAGTTTAGCTTCATTAAAAGTTCTCTCAATATAAATTTTGCTATATCATCTTCACAATAGAGATTTAACAATGGATATGCTTTTGAATCCATTTTAGAAAAAGCAGCATTTACTGAAATTTTACTAATACACTTTGTTTCTCCACTATCTTTAGGTTCTATGAATTTTCTACATTTTGAATTAAATGCGGAAATTAATGTAGGGGAATGAGTTGTTATTATGAATTGCTTTTTGTCTCTCCAACTATAATAATGTATAATATCCGCAATTCTTCTTTGAATATAAGGATGAAATCCTGCCTCTATTTCATCAATTAAGATTAAAGAGTTTTTAGGACTGTCAATTATTTCTTGTAGGATATTTAACACTGATTCTTCTCCTGATGCAGCGTTGTAGCTAGAGTAATCTTCAATTCCATTTTTTAATAGAAATGCCTTCTTGTTAATATGTGAGCCAATCTCATATATTTCAATAGCATTTGGTAATGAAAATATGTATTGAAATGATTCTTCTACTTCTGGACTTACTCTTGTTTGAGGTGCAGATAATATTTTTCTTAGTAAACTATTGGATACATTTCTAGCAGGTAAAATTCTCTCTAAATCTATAAATCTCACATCACGGTTTCGGATTTGAGCATTTTTTCTTTTCGGGTCTCTTGACGCCTTGCCAACTCCACTCCAGGACTTACTTGTATGTAACCTTCTTGATTTTCCCTTTCTTGGTTCATTTCCAACTCTCCATTCTAATTGATATTCGTAGTCTCTAGTACTAGTTTCATAATTCGTAAATTGAAGTACATCTTTCCAAGTATGTCTTCTCAATGTAGATGTCGGCTTGGTGGAATCGATACGTAAAAAATTATAGTGACTACAAGCAATCAAGAGCAATATGCTAGTTTTTCCAATCTTATTAGTTCCACTAATTACGGTTATTGGATGTTCAAAATTTATTTCAAGATTCTGAATATGTCTAAATTCTGAAATTTTAATTTTCGTGACGAAATGAGTAAAACTATTTTCGGCATTATTAAAAACAGAAGGGTTATAATTCAGTAGTTTTTTCTTATCCTTTTTTAAATTTTGTAATTCCAAAGTTTACTTTTTTATGTTGCCTAACTTGTTTATTGAAGCATAAAGCATATCGCTATACACCCAAATCGGGAGGTAGCCAATGTATTCATCTTTATTTATGCAAAGCATAAAAGGTTGCTCTAAAGTTCTTGGGGGAGGGGCTGCGAATCGCAAATTACCAAATGTTAACAAAATGCCATTGCGCAAAAACCTCAAAAAAACTGGGGATTTTCTACAATTTGCAGTGAACAGTTGACATTTGTCAATAAACAATGAGCAATTAACAGTTTACAATAAACAATAAACAGTCACCAATGAACAATGAACAATTTAGGGTGAAGGGTGAAAAGGACGAAGGGTAAAAGTTAAAAGGTTTACGGGTCAAGGGTGGGGTGGAAGTTGAAAATTAAAAGTTGAAAATGACCTATGCTCTGTTAAAATTTGGCTTGTTTTCCAAACACCAAACACCAAACACCAAACACCAAACACCAAACACCAAAAGTCATTTCCGCTTTTTACCACGTCCCGTCATGGTGTCCATTAGGCCTTCTTTTAGGTTGATCCATAAATAATTAAAAAAGGATTTGTCCTGGTTGCGTTCCACTTTAAAATTTCCGTGGCGGAAGCCGTCCTTGTCCGTTTTGTGACCATCCTTTGCAAACAGGTTTACCACAGCGGTGAGCAACTTGTTTACGCCCAAACGGTCCTTTTTTAGCACAGTGAACTCAAATTTGTCGTATTTCATCTTCATATCGCCCTGCGATTCCTGCTCGTTCCCGCTAATGGTAAAAAACATTTGTTGTATGGTGCCTTTTACCTCGGCATTGAAATTGCTCTTTAAAAACGGACTAATACTTTCCGATTCAAAATTTATAAGGGAACCTGTAGCCAAAAAATCGTTGGACTTGCTCAGGGGATCAAAGGACCAATCCAAGGTAAAGGGGCCATTGCCCATGAGCTTGGCATTTGCATTCACGACAACCATACCGCTGCCTTTGCTGTGCAAGTTGTTTATGGTGGCTTCAATATCCGTAAAGCTCAGGTTTTTGGGGTCTACATCGGCTTCCAAACGCTCCTCGTAGGTAACCAGTCCTTGGGAAATTTGAATAAAATCCACCTGAAGGTCCAACTTAAGGTCGCGCAGTGCTTGATTGTACAGTTTTTTGTGTGTGGTATCGTCCGGCAACAATTTATCGCGGTACACATGAAAAACCGGTTCCTGCAATTGTATATGGCCCAAGTGGAAATAGGGAAGCTCGTTTTCCATGCCAAAATCCCAATCTTTTAAGATTAGGTTGTCAATGGTGAGGTCGTAATGGTCATGTTCGTGGGGAAGTCTTTTGGAAAGTTCCGCTTTGTTATACTTACTACGCAATACCACTTGCTGAAACAGGCCATCATATGGGTTTAATTGCATTTGTTGAAACTCGATAAATTCCAACGGACCTAAATCGTAGTACCCTTTTTCGGCATGGAGCTGGTATTCACCATAGGTAAAGGGAATATTTTGTGTAGATGTCTCTTGGTTAAAGTTGATATCGGAAAGGGTAAATTCAATGCCTTGTAGTGTGGCCAAGCTATCCGATGTTTGGCTCAGCATCTTAAAAGTTCCTTTATGGACGCTAAAGTTTTCAATATTGATGTTTTTGGATGGAATTTTTCCTTTCTCTTTTGATGTGCTATCCTTTTTCCTTTGATGATAGGTGATACTGGGCGTTTCCACAGTAAGGTTGGCAATGGTAATATCGCCATTTTGAAACAAGGGCAGATAGTGCAAACCGGAAACCGTAACGGATTTCGCTTTAAAATCGATGTCTTTTTTGGGAGAATTGCCAGACACATCGGTTAAACTAATTTTGCCCAAAAGTACGTTGGTGCTCAAATTTGCATAGCTGAAGTCTAGTTCTTCGGGCACGTTATCGTTTAGTACCGCTTTTATTTTGTTGGTGAAAAATAGTTGAGCTGCCACACCTGCCAAAATCAACAGTAAAATGATTCCGACCGCAATTTTTATGTAGCGTAAAACTTTTGATTGCGGCATAGCTATTTTAATGGTGTGTTTTTTTTCTAGTTAAAGGTTAAGACCCTGCCTTTGCCGGCAGTCAGGCCTGCAAACTTGCCCAACGGTAGTCAGATTTTATTGCAGTTACTTTAGTTTCTATAAATTTTATGCATAGTCCCCTCTCCGGTCTCCCCAAGGGGAGAAGTTTCCCTCCTTTGGAGGGATTAAGGGAGGACTTGATACCAGATGGCAAAGAATTTCATTCTTTTCTTTAAAACTATGAACTTCAAAACTATAGTGGTTTATTATATGTACGTTTGGGAGTAGTGGGTTAGTCTTTTTCTTCTTCTTCTTTCAAGAAGGACATAACTTTTGAAGGGGTATCTATTTGAATGACGTTATCTCCGTTCACCAGTATAGGTTGGGTTACCACCTTGGGATTGTTCACCAAAACTTTGAGCCAATCCTCATCGCCATGGAGGTCGTGTGTTTTTCCGTATTCCTTCATAAAATCCGGATGCTCGATATTGATGAGTTCCTTAATGGGTTTGTCCAATAGCTTGGCAAGTTCGGTCCATTGGGTGCCCGTTACCTTGGTCTTCGACAAGTCCACATCCAATATTTTTTTCTCGGAAGCTTTTAAATAAGCCAAGGTCTGCATGCCCACACTGGTCTCTGCATTGTAAAAAAGCTTTATTTCCCGTTTGTTTGTTGATATTACTCCCATATCGTCCTTCATTTAAATATCTTTTACTATAAAATAAAATATTTATGATGATAGGGCTTAACCCAATCCATTTTTTTCGTGTCGTAAAAGAAGATAAAAAGACGTTTAAAGTTGCTCCTTAATATATAGATAGCACATGCCCGAAAGTATGGCCAGGCCAAAACTTAGAAGGGTGCCGATAAGGACGTATTCCGTTAACTTTCGGTTTTTTCCCTTGTTAAGGTCGCCAAACCGAAACACGGATTTTGCCGTGATCAGTAAACCTATCGCGGCCCATTGCTGCATCAAAATAAAACCAAATACAAAGAGTCGTTCTAGCATACCAATGTAGGTCCCGGCATTTTTAAGGGAGCCACCTTCCCCAGATTCGTCGTCCTTGGCAACTTCATCAATATAAGGGGCCAACAACATCCGCATAACAATACCGGATACGTAAGTGACAAAGACCAAAAACGTAATCAATAAAAGTGAACTTTCAGTAAAAATTGCGGTACTGTCCAACGAAAAGGGAGATATCCAGTACAACACTCCCCCCAGCACCAAAAGGTGCAGTACTTGGTCCGCCACAAAGAGCCAACGGTAGTTTTTTGGGTTGCTAAGGTGTAGTTTCCCCAAGTCTATTAAATAGTGGGTCGCAACAATAAAAAGGATGGCGCCCACGTGTTGAAATTGCAATATGATCAACAGCACCAATACGTGTACTCCAATATGAAAGTATAGATATTTGGATTTACCCTTCTTAGCTAATTTATGCGCTACCCAATGTGCGGGTTGTAGGACAAAGTCTCCCAAAAAGTGGGCGAGTATCAATTTTAGGGCTAAAAGCGTCATAGTTGTGCGAGTTGGGTTCTGTAAAAATGAATCATTTTTTGGACTTCATCAAATCCTGCTTTGTTTAGCTCTTCACTAATGTTCCCTTGAGACTTGTTGAGTATTGATGCCAGCTCCTTTTGATTCAAATCAGGGTTTTCCATGGCGGTTTTTACCGTTTTTGAGATGGCCGGGGTCCAATTGTCCATAGTCAAAAGAGCCAGTTCTAGGAGCAGGTTGATGTGTTCGTCGAATACTTTATTGGGTGTTTTTATGGCCAAGTTTAGTTTTTTGAGGTTTTCGAAACATTTACCTGAATGTACAAAAGCACCGCCATTGGACTCCGTTATTTTTCCTGCATCATACGTTTTTTCTCCCAGACCGATTGCGATGCGAACATCCAATCCGCGTGTTTGCTTAATGCATGCCTTTATGTACACCGATGCCTCCAATGCCCGTTCCGGTGCCGTCTGCAACTGAAAACTGTCTCCCCTGTATATTTCCCATTCCGTGGGCTCTTTACCATAATGGCCCAGGGCCTGTTTTAGCACGGGCAGCCATTTGGCTGTTTTGTATTCTGTTGAATTTTTGATATCCCCTGTAAGAATAGCAACCATTTTTTCTCAATTTAGAGCAAATTATCTGCTTTTTAACAGATAATTTAAAATATCTGTTAATTGATGGATAATCAAATATATCTGTTTAATAGCAGATAATCAAATATATCTGTAAAAATGCGGATAAAAAGAAACCGCAACCATGGCGGATGCGGCTTCTTAAATCAACAAAAAACACTATCCTCTTCTCCCTCTCTCCTGCATTTTTTTATTGCCGTGGTGCATAGACTTTTTGCGATTGTAAAATTTTTTCAAGTCTAGTTATTGGTACTTGTACGGTACAATCTTTTGTCGTTTTACCGACTCAAGGTGTACGCTTTTCTTTGTTCTACCTCTTTATCCTGATATTGGGTCTTTTTCCAAATCAACCTCATGCAGCATGTTTTGTGGTGCCTTGGTAAAATTCAATGTTAAGGCGGTGTGCTCTGTTTGTGATGGGGCTACTTTATTCGGCGCTTAGTTGGGGATAGCCAATAACTTTTTATGTTCGAGCTTTAATGATTTATTCTTTGGACAAAACCGTGTCCAAAGTTTTGGTCATGACAACGTAGTTCGTGAAGCCTTTAATCTCTCATTGAGGGTTTTATTCCCCGACGTTCTAAGTCGAAATGAATTAATCTTTTTTCGTTTGAATACTTTGTGGGCCTGCCTTTGTCGGCAGACAGGCTTGCCCCGTGGTAGTTGATTAATAAATAGGGGGAAGTTATTTGTTTTCTTCTTCCAAATCGTCTTCTATAGACTCATCAGTATAATCGTCGGCATCCTCGAAATGGGTCTCGACGTAAGTTTTTGAATTGAGTTGATCTTGGAAATCGTCGCGCTGATCCATTACATAATATAAGGTAGCTGCAGCCACGAAACAGGAAAAGTAGATTAAGCTTTTTGTTTTGTAGTTCATGATGTGAGATTTGGAATTACTAAAGTAATCAAACCGAATGGGAATCTCAGCGATTTGTTGTGAAACGGCTATGTTTGGATGTGTATGGGAAAAAAAACAAGGTGTAACCGATAAACGAATCGGCTACACCTTTACAATTTGTACTTATCTAAAAAAGTATTTATCTAGTAGGCTCCAATATAAGGTCTATACGTTCCAGGGCATCTTGCAAATGGTATCGGCTCATGGTATCGGATATCCGGGCGAGGCCACCTCTAATATCTCTTTTAAGGTTATTGAGCTCGGCGCGCGCCACCGAACGAATATCGGATTGGCTTGTATTGATGGGCGTGGATTTTCTATAACCGCCAAAATCAGGCAATTTATCTTGATCATCCGCTGTCATCAAATATTCCAAACGATCAATATGTGCTTTTTGAAGGTTTCTTCTATAAGTATCTATTGTTTTGCCACTTCGGGTCTCGGACCAGATGCCCCTGCGGAGGTCGCGCATCATTTCAACCAAACCATACGCATCATCACCGTTCAAGGTCTCATTTTCTATAATTCGTGCCAATTTGCCCAATTGCAGCATGGTGTTCAAGTAGCGTTCTTGCATGGAACGGATACGCTCCACAGACCCCGAATATTGAATTTTGTTGAAAATATCCTGGTCAATCAACCACTCAGGAGTCTCGAACAACTGTTCCTGCATAAAGGCCATACAATTTTTTTGATGCGCTTTGCTCACATGGGTATAAACGGCACCTTCTTGATCAGCGGTTTTGTGATACTCGTAAACACCTCCAATGTTGTTGGAAACGTGCCCCATGTATCTTTGGAACTGTGCGGTCACATGTCCGTACATGGTTTCCAGATCATCATAGTTTTCACCGTCCTCGGTAGTCCAATCGATTAATTTGGGAACAATACGCTTTAGGTTTTCAATGCCGTACAAACTAGCTTTAATGGCATCGTCCCCTAAATCCTCGGTTTGGGAGCTTGGATCGTGAATGTCGCCCACTTGTTGGTGACCAAAACGGTACATGGGATCTCCGGCATGTTCCAAAATCCAATCATTTAGAATTGGTTTTTCTTCCTTTGCGGTTTTGTCCAAAATAGGTTTGTATCCCCATTTGATGGCATATTTATCGTAAATGCCGATGTTTGGCATTAAAGCTACACCTTCGTCACCAGGTTGTGCCACATAGTTGAAACGGGCATAGTCCATAATGGATGGAGCCGTACCATATTTTTGGGTGAAACTGGCGGAACGCAAAGAATCTACGGGATAAGCTACACTACTTCCCATGTTGTGTGGCAATCCAAGAGTGTGCCCCACTTCGTGGGATGATACAAAGCGTATCAAGCGGCCCATAATCTCCTCTTCGAACTGTGTTTTTTGTGCATCGGGATTAATGGCGGCAGTCTGTACAAAATACCAACCGCGAAGCAAGCTCATTACATTGTGGTACCAGTTAATGTCGGATTCCAAAATTTCCCCGCTCCTTGGGTCGCTCACGTGCGGACCATTGGCATTTGGAATAGGGGAGGCCAAATAACGTACCACCGAATATCTAACATCCTCTGGGGACCATTCCGGGTCTTCTTCGGGTGAAGGTGGGTCTTTGGCAATGATTGCATTTTTAAAGCCAGCTGCTTCGAATGCAACCTGCCAATCCTCAATTCCTTGTTTTATATAGGGCACCCATTCTTTGGGAGTTGCACGGTCCACATAATAAACAATGGGTTTTTTGGGTTCTACCAATTCGCCGGCCTTGAATTTTTCAATGTCCTCATCTTTAACCTCAAGTCTCCAACGATCCAAGTAGGTCACGGTTTTGCTTTCTTGGGCATCCAATCCGTAATCTACCTGCCCTCTGGCGAACCAACCGACACGTTGATCAAAATAACGACGCTTCATGGGTTCTTTGGGCAATAAGATCATGGAATTGTTGATTTCCAAAGAAATGGAACCCAAGCTGGAATTGCTCGGCGGGTCGCTGGACAAATATGTTTTTACATGGCGTGCCTCAATGTTCAAGGGATAACTTTTGATGGATTCGATATAGCTTCGGTCCCCATCCATACGGGTAACTTTAAATCTTTTTCTGTAACCATTGGGAAAACCAAGGGCTTTTACATCCTTGGTGAACAAAGGGTCTATTTCTATTACCGTTGCAGGGTTCAAGGAATCTTTTTTGTTGATGGCCTTGATGTCAAAAGAAAAGAGTACGGGCTCAAAGTTGGAGTTGACCACAGCTTCGTGGACAGGCAATGAATCCGCAGCCACATTTTCGTAAGAAGCTACACGCACCAATACTTTTTTGTCCTTTTTTTGCCAACGCAGCACTTGTGTGTTGATCTTTCCCCCACCAAAACCAATTCCTGTGGCAGTTTTGGAGATTCGGCTCACCATGAGCATTTCGCGATTGAACAAGGAATCGGGGATTTCGTAATAATGTTTGTCATCTACGGTGTGTACGCTAAAAAGGCCTTTATCCGTTTTTGCATCTTTGGTAATTACCTTGTCATAAGGTTTAATATCATCCGATTTGGACTTATCGTCCTTTTTTTGCTCGGTGTCCTTCTTTTTCTTTTTGAAAAGTTGGGCCTCCGTGGTTTGGAGGGTTCCCAGAAGAATAACAACTAAAATTAGTCGAGGTAGTAAATTTTTGATCATTATAGGTTTGTTTGAATAACTAAGAAGATTCAAAGAACCTAAAATTCGTGAGAACTAACTGTTAAATAAATATTAACGGTCGTTTTTTTAACGGAATGCCCCAACCTTTGGGAGTCCTGTCTTTTACTGATGGTTTGAGCTGTATTGCCCCGTATTGCTGGGCTCAAGGGGTGTTTAATTTTTGTGAAAAATTCCTAAATACTGTAACATTTTGCAACTAGGATAGTCTTATAGGCATAACATCAATCATAAAATTCAATCAAAAAATGAACAAGTTATTATTAATTTATGGTAGTGTATTATTAAGTAGTACCGCCATAGCCAACGATCAGCAAAATACCAAGGTTGTCGAGGTGCAATCCGAGACTTCAGGTAGTTTAGAAACCAGTTTAACCACATTGAACATTAGTGCTGAGTTAAACGATTCAACTTCAGAGATGGCAGGTTACGCCTTGTATGAATTGAATTTGAACGAAATAGTTTATTTAGAGGAAGAGCCAGAGGTTGACCTGGGTTTTGATACAGCAGATTATCTTCCCGAGGGCTTCGACCCTCACAAAAACTATTTTGATTTGAATTCCATCATATACTTCGAGAACAAAGTTGAACCCGCGCTAGGTTTTGATACCCAAAAGTACTTGCCGGAAAATTTTGATCCCTACACAGATGTGGTGGATGAACATGCTATCAATTACATGGAGGAAGAGGATATGGATTTAGGTTTTGATACCAAAGATTACTTGCCCGAAGGTTTTTCTCCTTATGAAGTATATGTGGATTTAAAGTCAATTCCTTATGTAGAGGAGGAAACTGAACTTGTATTGGGAGTAAACAGCAAGTATCTATTGCCAGAAGGCTTTGATCCTTACACCGATGTAATTGCAGTCACTTCCGTTAACTACATGGAAGACGAAGAAATAGATTTGGGTTTCGATACCTCTAAGTATCTCCCAGAAGATTTTGACCTATACTCAGGGTCAATACAGTAAAATGTTCATCATTTTACGAATTATTTGAGTTAGCTATAAAAACCCCTCGAACGAGGGGTTTTTTGTTTGGTAGCATATTCTTGTTAATGAAAACTTATAAATGTCTGGTTAACAAAAAAATAACATCATCTTTTTAGACGGAATTATTTTTAGTAAAACGATTTTTAGAATGCAGATTATTCAGCCTTTTGTGGGTTTTACTAAAATTTTTGCATCCTTTATGTGCAAACGCACAACAAAGAATCATTTACGGGGTTTAACTGTTGCGTTAACAAAAAACTAATTACAATAAAATTCACAAAAAAGGGTTGTAACTTTGTACCTAGCAAAGAGTTACGTTCCACTTGTGCAAAAGTGGGTAGCGTTGATTAAGTTAGTTTCTTACATTTTTTTGAGTTAGTTAGTTTGTGAAAATGCCCTTCCGCCCGGAGGGGCATTTTTTAGTTTAGAACAATAGCGGAATCACAAACTGGAACACCAAAATAAGCAACACTACTGCAATCAGGTTGAGCAATACACCAACACGTGCCATCTGTGGAATTTTAACATAGCCACTCGCAAAAACAATGGCATTGGGCGGTGTGGCCATGGGAAGCATAAAAGCACAGCTACTGGCAATGGTTACAGGAATCAATAAATGCAACATCGGAATATCCAGACCAATGGCTATACCCGCTACCACAGGAGCCAGAACGGCCACCAAGGCAACGTTGCTCATCAACTCGGTCATAAACAACATTAGAAAAATCAAAAGGGCAGCGGTGAACAAAATACTTATTTCGCTTTGGGCAATGCCATTGGCAACCAAATCCACAATACCACTAGCGGACATGCCTTGGGCCAGGGCCAGTCCCCCACCGAACAAAATCAATATGCCCCATGCCAGTCTGGAAGTATCTTTCCATACAATGATAAAATCACCTTTTTTGATGTTGTAGGGTATGGCGAAAAGTGCAATGGCTGCAAAAATACTGATCATGGTGTCGGTAAGTCCCAATTGGGGAAGAATGCCATTGATCAAGGTTCTAAAAATCCATAGAAAGACTGTTACGCCAAAAATAACCAGCACCATTTTTTCCTTACCGGAGGTCGGGCCAAGTTTTTTCAGTTCAGTATGAATCACTTCTTTGGAAGCATTGAATTTCAGGTCACGGTTGGGGAACATCCATTTTACCAGTACCAAATAACAAATCCCGACCATGATGATGGAAAATGGCAAACCTATCGTCATCCACTTTAAAAATGAAATTTCTGTGTTGTATTCATTCTCCAACAGTCCTATCAATACAGAGTTTGGCGGTGTTCCGATTACTGTGGCGATTCCTCCCGCATTTGCGGAAAAGGCGATTCCCAGCATGACACTCAGGGCAAAATTTTGATCGTTTTTTGTAAATCCATCTTTATCGTTGATCAATAAATTAATAACGGAAATAGCTATGGGCAACATTACCACAGTACTGGCCGTATTGCTGATCCACATGCTCAAAGTGGCGGTGGCGATCATAAAGCCTAAAATCACCTTGTTGGGGGTTGTGCCAGTCAATCTGATAATATTTAGGGCTATTCGCTTATGAAGATTCACCTTTTCCAGTGCCAACGCCATTACAAATCCTCCAAAAAAGAGGAAAACAATAGGGCTGCCATAATTGGCTCCTACCTCTGCAATGGGTAACACCTTTAAAATAGGTAACAAAAGTAAGGGTAGGAGTGCGGTAACAGAAATAGAGACCGCTTCGGTAATCCACCAAATCAGCATCCAGGCCGCTACAGAAATTACAGGATCGCCTTTTTCCGATATAAGTTCAAAGGGCAGAAAATTCAAAATGAAGAAGGCAACCGGTCCTAGGACCAGCCCAATTTTTTTGCTTAGTTCCATTGGGGTTCTAAGCTAGGATTTTTTGTTAAAAGATAAAAATAAAGAAGCCCCGTGATGGGGCTTCAGTATCAAACATCTATAAAATGACAGCTTTATTTTATCTTAAAGGTCAACCTTCCAAAAACATAACGTCCGTTGGTTCCAAATTGAACGGACCTTCTGGAGTAGATAAACCGTCCGTCCGATCTAAAGGCAGGGTCGTTCTTGTCCGGATAAACATCCAGCAGGTTGTTTGCTCCGAGCGGGACGCTCTCGCTATTTGAGAACTAGTCAAACAGTATTAGTGTAATAATGAAGACTACAATTATTATAATACTTAAAACGAAAAGTAACTTTTTGTTACCATACAGTAGCTCCAAGATAATTTTCAAAATTTCTTCCACTTCCTATTTTTTTAAAATAGGTCTTATTTCTCCATCCTCATAGTTGTCCTTACTGATTAACTGCCCATTGACAGTAAAAGAGAACTTTAGCCCATTTGATTTACCACTTTTAATTTGGCTTATTGATTTAAGAGCTCCATTTGGGTGAAATAAGATTCTATAACCATTATCCTCGTTATCATATATCCTAAATGTTTTTAATAGCCCATTATTGTAGTGGCTTGTCAAAATTTCTCCTGTGTCTTCACTCTTTAACTGCTTGATGTATTTTGGGGTCAAGTTTTTATTAAACTGAATTAGTACCCCATGGTCAAGATTGTTCCTGTAGCTTTTAAACCCTACAATTTTTCCATCAGCATTATAATGAACTTCCAATCCATTCTTTAAACCATTCAATAACATTACTTCACTTTCAATTGTTCCATCTAGTCGATAAAAAATGAGTGTTTCATCCTTTATTTTTCCAATTGTTGAAACATTACCCTGATAATCAAACTTCACTATGCTATCACTTAATTTACCTTGTTTCCAGAAGCATACTTCTTTTAGTGTCCCATCTATGCGAAAGGTAGAGTCCAATCCATTCATTGCCCCATTTGAATTAAGAGTGTATTTCCGTTTTAAAACATTGTTAGGATAATATTTTTCAATTATTGTATCACCATTATAATTACAACTAACTATTATAAATAACACGAATGCCGCTATTTTAAGTGATGCTCTCATACCCTTCTTATTGTCTTAATGGATTGTCGTATCTTCCGAATATATGGAGTGTTTCTCCATATTGGGTGCCATAGTAAACATATTTATAGTCCCATAATGGAAATCTAGAATCCGAAACTTCTGTTTCTAAAGTATTAATTGTTGTTTTTTCATAGAGATTCAAGTTAGTATAAATCATAATAACATCATCTAGGGTCTCTGAATTTATCATTGTATAAAAATCTTCCCTAACATTATCCCATTTTATCATATTATCAATAGCCCTTCCATCACTTTCAAAATCTGAGAAAATTACTTCCACAAGATCCCCAAAGATTGGAAGAGCTTTTAATCCTTCCATTTCAGCTCTAGTCATACTGCTTATAGCTGCTGCTGGGGATATAGGGTGAGAAGCCATTTTGTTAGCTAGTTTAGCAGGTATTTTCAATCTTTTCAGTAATTCCAGTTGTTTGGCTTTACCTAACCCTTTAAAAGTCGAATAAAATGCTTTATACTTTATTTTATAAAGTGCAGTGGGGTCTTCTCCATATCCAGTTATAAAATTGAAGCTCTCCGTTTCAAAACTTAGTTTCATCACATCGCCAGTTATGCTTATTCCAAATAGTTGATATTTGGGTATTTCAGAACTTAAACCGTCCATAGCAATAGTGGCAATCTCTTGTATCCGCTCCCTTCGTTCGGCATCAGCAGTGGAAATGGCCTCTATTTCTTGAGAAGAAAGCGTTTCATTGGAAACTATGTTCCCCTCCTGTTTCAAAGCTTCTAGTTCGTCCTGCAACTCCTGTGGTAGATTTTCCTTGTTGGGTATTTGGTCTATTTGCTGGTCTATGGTCACCTCTAAATTATTGATTTGGGAGATGATGCTTTGTTGTTCATTAAAACCTTGAGCCTCAGAAAGCTCAGTTAAGAGCTCTTCTTTTCTAGAGAAAAGCTCGGATAACAATTGACCTATATCCTCAATCGCTTCATCCACATCCACGATACCCGACCTATTCGGGTCATAACTTGTCTCCACCATACCCTCCACCAATTGGTAATCGGTATTGATCTTGATGTTGTCAAACTCTATTTGTATTCGACTGAATTTGCCCACGTTTACAGCTCCTTGGGTCACTATATTGGCCACATCGACCGCTTCCTTGATACTTTCCAAAAAAGGCAGGGTGATATATCCCCAGCCCGAGAAATGGCCATTGCTTCCCTGCACTTCAACCACGGTAACAGGAAAATCCCCCGCCATGAACACCTCGTTTACCCCTAAATTCAGCAACGGGTCTTGGTTGGCAATCTCCACTTCGGGCGGGATGCCACAGTTGTAGTAGGCCATCTCGTCCTCGGTGGGGGTGGTAAACTCGTGTATGGCGGAATAGGCGAGTCCAACTCCTCCGCTATTGGGGGAAGTCTGGAGGGGGCCACAATCGCCGCCCACACGGAACTCGTAAACAGTGCCCACCTCCAAATTGCGGATGGTGGCCTCGTTTCCTTGCGACCACAAACCGAACCAATCGTTGTCCCCATATCCTTTTTTGCGGTACTGCACCCTGTAGCGCAGATGTTCCCCCATTTGCCAGTTGATCTTTACCGTTTGGGAGTTCTCGGCCTCGGACAGCACAAAACGGGGCGGCGGGCAATCGGCCCGGTAGGTAAAATGGAAAATTTCGCTCAATCCGTTGTTTCGGAACAGGCTTGTGGTCGTGATGCCATCGCTCACAAAGGCCCTTACCTGCCAACCATACGTTTTGCCTTCCAAGAGTTGCATTTGGGCGGGCCCGTAGTGCAGGGTGTTGGCATAAGTGGTGGTCTGGTACAAGGGCGGACTGGCCAAAAAGGAGGCCTGTGGGTCCATGCCCGTGTCCCAAAGTTCCTTTAGGGTAAACTCGTACTGTACCGCAGGGGCATTGATGTGCCTTGGGGTCCAATTGAAAATGATGTTTTGCGGCTCCTGTGCCGTTACCAGATCGCCACGGAAGGGCACATTGAGCAGGGGCGGGTCGTTCAGCACCAAATAGACATTGGCGCAGCTACGGTTGGATATACGCTGGCCCGAAAATTGGTCGTACACCTCAAAACAAAAACGGTACTGCCCTTCGGGCAATTGTTGGCCATACTGTTTGGGGGTTATCCCTACCAGATTGTTCAGGTTGAAGTAGGGTTGGATATCAAGGTTCGTCAATCGTTGGTTGATGCCTCCGTCCAACACAATGGGCACCGCACCGGAAACAAAGTCCACCGATTGGAAATTGATGCCAGGACCTTCGACGAACATTTTCAAGCGAACCTGTCGTCCAGATTCTTGTGCATCCTTGAGCAATAGGTTGACCACCAGTTTTTCTTGGGTCGTTGTGGTATAATCGGATAGTTTAAAGCTGTAAGGCGGTACCATTTGCGGAGTGACCTGTACGGGGTAAATCTGGGCTAAAACTTTACCTCCTCCCATTAGTAGCTGAATAGTGAATAGGACAAAGACGAAATGCTTTTTAAAATATGGTGTTTTCATAAGTAGGTATATTTAGGGGCAGGTCTTGGGAAGAGCCGTATTTGTTCAATTTTTGTTGGATGTCCGAGTTCTTGTCACTGTGAGAACCCGCCTACCGATTCGGTAGGCGGGTGAAGGGTCAATCAAATGTCTCAAATTAAAAACTATCCTATTTTATCTTGAAGGTCAACCTTCCAAAAACATAACGTCCATTGGTTCCAAATTGAACGGACCTTCTGGAGTAGATAAACCGTCCGTCCGATCTAAAAGCAGGGTCGTTCTTGTCCGGATAAACATCAAGAAGGTTGTTTGCTCCGAGCGTGAATCTTGTATTGCTTGAAATATTATAACCTATGGAAAGGTCAGTGATTACTTTAGCGCCAAACGTATAATCAATAGTAGGATCATTTTCGTTGGTAGCTTCCCTTACTTCGCCAAAGTAGCCATTCCTCAAAAAGAAATTCCAGTTGTCACCCACTTTTACATTGTGGGAAAGATTTCCTTTGGTAGTTGGCACGGCAGATTCCAAATAAATTCTACTGGTAGGGTCAAAATAGGTGTCGCTCAAGCCCGCATCGGCAATGGCTTTAGGAACTTTAACCTTTTCCACACTTGTTTCAGAAAAGGTAAAAGCCAAGGTGTTTGTTAATGAAACATTATCTGAAATGTTCGCTTTGTGGTCAACCACAAAATCCAAGCCCAAGGTCTGTGTATCTACCGAATTGGCAAAGAAAGCTGCTTGGGTGGCGTTGGCTTGTTGGAACAGGTTGGCCAATTCTGGATTTCCGTTATCATCAAACTGTCCGGTAAGAATCACACGGTCATCAATGTTGATGAGATATCCGTCCAAAGTAAATTTAAGATTGGCACTGGGGACTCTGGCGGTAAAACCCGCGGTGGCTCCAATGGAAGTTTCTTCTTTGAGAGGCTCAATGCCCAACAGACGGGCAACCCTTGAGGTGTTGGGGAAAATACCGACCTCGTTCGGAATTCCACCATCAAATAATGTTGAGGTGGAGCTATAGTGGATTTGGTGCAGGGAAGGGGCCCTGAACCCGGTCTGTCCGCCACCCCTAAAGTTAAAGTTGTCCGAAATTTTGATTCTAGTGGCCAGTTTATAATTGAGGGTTCCCCCAAAATCGGAGAAGTTTTCATAACGGATCGCCCCGCTCAACAAAATTGATTCGGTAAAATCGGCTTCTACATCAAAATATCCGGCAATGGTATTTCTATAGGCATCTACCTCATTGTCCGGTTTAAAACCGGGGAATACTTGTATGCCTCCTGGTCTGGAACTACCAAAAAAGTCCGTGGGAACAACTGAGTTGGGGTCGGTTGGATCGTGAGGATTGCCCAAAGTATTGTACTGCGTATAAGAAATCTCTTCACCCGCGACAATGCCGTAGTTTTCCACGCGATACTCAGCACCAAAGGCAATGTTCAAGCCCGCCATGGTGTCTTCATAAAAGCGACTCATATCAAAATTGGTGGTGTTCTCGCTATAGTTGAACCCGCCGGAATTTGCTTCAAAAGGGGTGGAGTTGCCCATGGAAGCATTGTTGGAGTTGGTAACGTAGTACATGAATTCGTTTTTTCCGTACGAATTGCTAAAATCCATATTCCAATCGCCCAACATTCCCTTAATACCAAAGGCGGCCGATTGGTCCATAATGTTGGAGTTGATTTCCGGTAAAAAACCATTGGGATAGGCCGGGGAATAGGTTCTGGATTGATTCGGCAAGCGATAGAAACCAGCGGCTTTACCATTTTTAAAACTCAACCCACCAAAACCGTAGAGTTCCAGATTTTCGTCCAATGGAATGGAAAGGTTGGCGAAAAACTGAGCGCCCCTTACTTTGGATTGCCCTACCTGCATATTGAAGTCGCTTCTTTGTAATCCTCTGGCCAATAACTCAGATTCTGTAACATCTTCACTCAAGATTCCCTGCAATTCTTCTTTGGTTTCATCACCGTTTAAAGTAATTCCTGCTGTGCCTGCATATTGAAAAATATCCGTTATGTCATCATCTAAAAGAAGCGATGTGTCATAGTTGTCGGCAGCAGCAACTCTCTCAATGGAGTTATAGGCATTAAAAATGGAACCTTCCCACTCTTGCATACGGTTGGTGGATCCTCTGTGGTTAAAATTCCCCGTAAAATTGATGAATCCACCATTTTTTCCAATAGGTAGGCCATAATTCAATCCGAGGCTTACCTTTTCTCCATCCACATTTTTGTCCGGACCGTGTTCGCTGGTAAAGTTGGCCCCTGTATTGACATCCACTTGCAATTCGTTCACGTTGTTTTTTAGCACAATATTGATGACCCCTGCAATGGCATCGGAGCCATACTGGGCGGCTGCACCATCACGTAAAATTTCTATTCTTGCAATGGAGTTGGATGGAATGGTGGTCATATCGGTACCCACGCTACCACGACCAAAGGTCCCGTTCACGTTTACGAGTCCTGTTTTGTGCCTTCTTTTACCGTTGATGAGTACCAAAACCTGATCGGGCCCAAGTCCACGCAAGGAGGCTGGGGCAATGTGGTCGGTTCCATCGGAAATGGATTGCGGATTGGAACTGAATGATGGCGCCGCATAGTTCAGAATTTCAGTAACGGTGACCTGTGGAGTGGATTGTGTCAATTCGGTGACATCCAAAACATCTACGGGAACTGGGGTGTCCGTTGCCGTTCTGTTGGCATTACGGGAACCAACCACTACAACGTTTTCCAGTTCGAGCCCTGCTTGTAGCGTAATGTCCAAGGTACTTCCGGTTACGGTTGCTTCTTGGGCGTTGAAGCCAATGTACGAAAACACTAGAATGTCACCTGTACTTGCTTCAATGGTGTAATTGCCGTCAAAATCGGTGACGGCTCCCGTTGTGGTGCCCTTTACTTGGACCGAAGCTCCCGGCAAAGGTACATTTTGGTCGTCGTAAACGGTTCCGGTTACCTCTTGTGCCTTGCCAGCAAACGATACCAACAGCACAAAAAGGAATGTTAGTTTCATTCTTTTCATATAAGTAGATTTTAGTAAGATTATTGGGGTAGCTGCTGGAAATTTTCCTCAGAAAAGAGGAAAACGGTGGAAAGATAGGATTTTTTTTAAAAATGAAAACCCCTGAACTTGATTTAAGGTTCAGGGGTTTGCGTATGATTGGGATGGAACTTTCTCGGATTAACCCGTATACTTCACGAGCAGGGCGTCTTCCGTTTTTTCTACTTTGATAAGTCCATGTTTTGTAAGGCTTTTGGTGCTCTTGTCCCATTTTTTACCGCTCAAACCAGCTTTTGCTTTAAGGTCGGCCAATGGCATTTCGCCTTGTGGCTTAAGAATTTCAATGATTGTTTTTTCCTCTTCGGTAAGCTCCACTTGCTTTTTCTCGGGTCGCATTTGCGGGAAGAACAACACTTCTTGAATGGATGAGTTGTTGGTCATCAACATCACTAAACGGTCAATTCCAATTCCGATACCCGAAGTAGGAGGCATACCATATTCCAAAGCACGCAAGAAATCTTGGTCTATGAACATGGCTTCATCATCCCCTTTTTCGGAGAGTTTGAGCTGCTCTTCAAAACGCTCGCGCTGATCAATGGGATCGTTAAGCTCGGAGTAGGCATTGGCCAATTCCTTACCGTTTACCATCAGTTCAAAACGCTCCGTAAGCCTTGGATTGGTACGGTGCTCTTTGGTCAGCGGGCTCATTTCTTTCGGATAATCTATAATAAAGGTGGGCTGAATGTAGTGGTGCTCACATTTTTCACCAAAAATCTCATCGATTAATTTACCGACACCCATGGTCTCATCCACTTCAATGTCCAATTTTTTGGCCACTTCACGAAGTTCATCTTCTTCCATTCCAGCCACATCGTAACCGGTATGGATTTTAATGGCCTCCAAAATAGGAACTCTTGGGTAGGGAGCTTTAAATTCAATTTCGTGCTCACCCACTTTTACTTTGGAGCTGCCGGTAGCATCAATAGCTACTTTCTCCAATAGTTTTTCGGTGGTATCCATCATCCAGTTGTAGTCCTTGTAGGCCACATAGAGCTCCATTACGGTAAACTCTGGATTGTGGGTGCGGTCCATCCCTTCGTTACGGAAATCTTTAGAGAATTCATAAACACCATCGAACCCGCCCACAATCAATCGCTTCAAATAAAGCTCGTTGGCAATTCGCAGGTACAAGGGTACATTCAATGCATTGTGATGCGTTAAAAACGGACGAGCCGCCGCACCCCCCGGAATGGGTTGCAAAATGGGGGTTTCCACTTCCAAATATCCTTTTTGGTTGTAGAACTCCCGTATGCTGTTGGTGATTTTTGTTCTTTTGATGAAAGTGTCCTTTACGTGAGGATTCACGACCAAATCCACGTAGCGCTGACGGTAACGAAGTTCCGGGTCGTTGAAGGCATCATATACTTTTCCCTCGTCATCTACCTTTGGTAGCGGCAATGGTTTTAAACTCTTGCTCAAAAGCGAGAAGTTCTTCACCATCACGGTTTTTTCGCCTACTTGCGTAGTGAAAAGCTCTCCCTCTATACCGATGATGTCCCCGATGTCCAACAATTTTTTGTACACATCGTTGTACAAGGTTTTGTCGTCGCCCGGGCAAATTTCGTCACGGTTAAAGTAGATTTGGATACGGCCCTCGCTGTCTTGAAGTTCGGCAAAAGAGGCTTTTCCTTGAATTCTGCGCGACATCAATCTACCGGAAATTACTACTTTCTTTCCTTCTTCAAAATCATTCTTGATGCTCTTGGAAGTGGCATCAACAGGATATAATGCTGCGGGATATGGGTCGATGCCCATTTCCCTGAGTTTGGTCAATTTTTCCCTTCGAACGATCTCTTGTTCCGATAGTTGCATAGTCTGTAAAAAATTTAAAGCGCAAAATTACACTTTTGCGCTTTAAATCCTTGCCTTGGTCAAACTTAATATGCATAATTGGGCACATAGTCCTTTTTAAATACAATTTGGGCCATGTCTTCCTCCAAAGTTTCCAAAGGACTTTCCACAATTCGGTTGACTTCTTTTCCATCTTTAAAAAAGATGATGGTCGGCACTTTTATAATGTTCAATCCTTTCTCTTCTCCGGTCGGACTGGTTTTGTAGTGACCTTTTCGGTAATCCAAGGCGATGATTTCCAGTTGATCCATCGGAAAATCCGCCGCTTCCAATATTTTGATGAATCTGGGACTTTCCCGCTTACTGTCGCCGCACCAGGTTCCCAAAAAGAGTTTGATGTCGTATTCCGCTAGCTGTTCTTTGAAAAGTGCAACCATGGTTTCGTCGGGATGATAGCTGTTGTACCTGTTTTGAAACCAGTTGTTGTAAGGTTGGGATTGCAACCCTTCCAAATTGATTTGCCCCACCAAAAATTGTAAGCCGTTTTCCGTTTTGATTTCCTTGTTGAATTCTTGAGCCGAAACACAGAAAATGCATAGCATAAGCAAAGCGGTTAAAACTTGTTTCATGATTTTATGTGATTTATGGTTAGGTGGCCAAATTCACTAAAATCGATGGTTGAAATGACTTTTACGCGTTGGAAATCGGGACTAGACCGGGGTTGAAATTGAAAAATGGCAGGGAAAATCAAAACACCTATAAAAAGCATAACGCTATTATTTGTATAGCATAATGTTATTTTGTATTTTGGTCATTAAAATGCTAAAATGATATTGTCATGGAAACTGTAAAGAAGAAACAGTTTCCTTTTAGGTTCGATGAAGAATTGATCGAGGCTATTAAGGAAAAAGCAAAAGCACAAAAAAGAAGCCTGAACAATTACATAGAAGTGCTTCTTTATAAGGATGTTGGGAACATTCCCAATGAAGAGACCAAGAGGGCCATTGAGGATGCCAGAAATGGCGATGTTGAAGTTATCGACAACCTTGATGGTTGGCTGGATGAATTATAAGTCCAATGTTCAAGATTGTTGCTACCAGCAGGTTCAAAAAGGATTTAAAAAAAATCAAATCAAATAAAAGTGATTATGATTTGGTGGTAAAAGTGCTTAAACTACTTAAAAAAGAGGGTGTTTTGGGAATACCAAAAGAAATGAGACCGCATAGGTTGCATGGCAGGTATAAAGATAATTGGGAATGTCACATTAAACCCGACCTGCTGATTATCTGGATTCAGATTGATGCCGACAATGTAATCAGTCTAGTGCGGGTAGGCTCCCATTCGAAATTATTCAGATAGTGTACAGATTCAAGTCCATCCAATATAGGTTGGTGATTAAAAAGTAAACACATCCCTCTTTTATTTTTTGAAGCGGACAACCATCTCTTCTCGGGAAGAAACGCCGAGTTTCTTGTACAAGTTATTGATGTGTGTTTTTATGGTGCTCACGCTCACAAAAAGTTCTGAGGCAATCTCTTTATTGGTCTTGTTCTCCAGCATCAAGTTGACAATTTTTTGCTCTTGCGGGGTTAGCTTTTCAAGTAGTTGGGAGGTGTTGCTCTTTTTCTTTTTTCCTAGGAAAAACAAAACATTGCCCAAAATGGAAACAGCCAAAAGGGCAATTATGGTCCTGTTCCATTTGGATGATTTTGGTCGATTGAAACTGGCCAGTTCTTTGTCGGTAGTAATTTCGGCTTGGTATTGATGCGTGAATTCTGCCTCGGGGTAGGTGCTGGCCAATCTTTCGGACAAGTTTTCGTAATACTCATTGTTCGTAAGGTCTTCCAAATAAAACCTAAAGGTTTCGTTTCTTTTGTCGGACAAAAAATCATAAATGTAAAGCTCTGCCAAAGGTTCGTTGGTGTTCTGTCCAAAGCTGTGCAAGTTTTTAAACCATTTAACCAAGTTCAATTTTTTGTTGGTCTCGCTGGGATAGTCCCCAAAATCGTAGGCCATGTGCTCTTTTAACCCTTCAATTTCCAATAACAGTCCCGAATTGGGGTTTGTGGAAGATATGGTGCAGAGCGATTGGTCTTCAAAAGAAGTAGGGAACTCGAGCGTATCTTTGTTGTTGGCTATAAAAAGCACGTTTTTGCTGTTATTGCACTTACCCAAAAAGTGATTGGCGCCCGTGTTGTCCGAACAACCGTCCAAATGAATGCGATAGATTCGGTTTTGTTCGTTGAGATTGTTTCCTTCAAAATAAAAATGGCCCAAGGAATCCACCTTTGTCTTTTGAACGATTTGGTCGAGGTACACACGGGAAGATTTACGGTAATCCTCCACCAACGATAAGTAAATGGCATTGCCTGTATTTTCCTGGGAAACCTCTCCAGAAAAACGGTATTGCCCCCAAAGGGCAGATGAGTTTATTGCTAATATGATAAGGACAAAAAACCGCATTTGATATCCGATTCGGGCTAAAAATAGTGGTTTTTATGTAACAAAAGTGTTATTTTAACTACTTATAGGTATCATCAATCAAAATCAAAAAAAATGAGTTTCTGGAGAGTTTTGTTGGCCATACTGTTTCCGCCTTTGTCAGTTATCGGAAAGGGTTGTGGCTCTATTCTTATTGTATTACTTTTAACCCTTTGTGGATGGGTTCCGGGTGTAATAGGAGCCCTGGTTATTTTAAACAACACTAACTAAAAATCTTATGAAAAAAATCCAAATCTTGTTATCGGCAATGTTGGTTGCCCTGACCTACGCATGCAATTTTACGGAGGAAATCCATCTGAAAGAAGATGGTTCGGGAAAATTGTCCATCAATTTTGATGGGTCCGAACTTATGCAAATGGCTGGCGAAGAAATGGCCAAGACCAACGAAAAGCCCGTAGATTCAATTATTTCCTTTAGAGAATTGTTGAAAGATAAAAAAGACAGTATTGCCCAACTGCCACCAGAGGAACAGGCCAAATTGAAAAAATTGGAACCGTTTAACATGCGAATGGTGATGGACCCCGAGAAAAGTGTGATGATGTTCGACCTTTTCAGCGATTTTAAGGATGTAAGCGAAATGAACGATGCTTTCAGTACCTTTCAAGAAGCCAGTGCAATAGGGGGCAATGCCAATCCGCAGCAAGAAAAGATAAAACCTGCCGACCAAGCAACAGAGGTGAATTACTCATTCAAGAAAAATACATTTACCCGAACCTCCAAAATTGTGGACCAAGAGATGTTTCAGCAGCAATTGGACAGTCTGCAAGGTGCCGAAATGTTCCTGTCGGGCTCTACCTATACACTTAAATATCATTTTCCGAAAAAGGTGAAATCCACTACAGTGGAAGAGGCCACCTTTAGTGCCGATGGAAAGACGTTAATCTACGAAGTAAACTTTTTGGATTTGATGAAAGACCCCTCGGTTTTGGATCTTGAGGTGGAACTGGAGAAATAGTTTACCATTACAATGCTTTGTATCTTTGTGGCATGAACAAGAAAGTTGCCCTTCAAGATCTAGGATGTAAGGATTACAAGGAAACTTGGGATTACCAAGAAACGCTGTTCAAGGATATTGTGGACACCAAGGTGCGCAACCGACGGGAGGATGCAGGCCTTGAAACCCCAAATCATTTTTTGTTTGTGGAACACCCGCATGTGTACACTTTGGGGAAAAGTGGCGACATCAATAATTTATTGGTGGATGAAAAAGTTTTGAAAGCCAAAGGGGCCACATTTTATAAGATCAACCGAGGCGGGGACATTACCTACCATGGTCCGGGGCAAGTGGTTGGCTATCCTATTTTGGACTTGGACAATTTCTTTACGGACATTCACAAATACCTTCGTTTTTTGGAAGAAATGGTAATCCTTACCTTGGCTGAATATGGCCTAAAGGGACAGCGCTCCGAAGGAGAAACCGGTGTTTGGCTGGATGTGGGCACTCCCTTTGCCCGAAAAATTTGTGCCATGGGCGTGCGCGCGAGCCGTTGGGTGACCATGCACGGTTTTGCCCTGAACATAAATACCGACCTTGGTTATTTTGATATGATGATTCCCTGTGGCATCAAAGACAAAGCGGTTACTTCCCTGAACGTGGAACTGGGTCAGAAGGAAGTGGATATGGAGGAGGTAAAGGTAAAACTCCTAAAGCATTTTACTGCACTTTTTGAGGCGGAAATGGTTAAGGAAGGGGCTGGGGTTTAGGGCTTCGATCTCGATCTACTTTATACTTATCCGTTAATTCAGACAGTCCACCTGTCAATTCAGAGAGTGTATCCATCAATTGGCAACTTGATCTCTATATTATACCTATTACTTTTCTCATAGTTTAGTGAAATAAAAAACTATGAGTTACAATTCATATTTTGGTTATATAGAAAGTCTAGGAGGTAATGGCTGGTTAAGAGTTAAGTTAAATGATGGTTTTATTTGGCCTTTGCCCGAATTTTTAAAGGTTTTGGTCACAAAATCAGGAGATAGGGAAGAATTTGAAATTTTGGAAGGACGCTTCAATGGTAAAAAGGCGACTGTAAAGAAAAAAGGATGGCGGTGGGACCAATGGGATTGGGATATGTCTTTTTTTGAAGATGATATCCGAGAAGGCCACCCACATAGAGGGGCTGCCGAAATGAGATTTTATATTAAATCAAAAAAACTGGAAATAGACGGTTTAGGTGAATTTTACGCCAAAACACAGGAAGATAATCCACCTCCTTTAGGAAAATATGATATTGAAATTCCTTATGAACCACACCCTGGTGGGGATTATTATACAGGACAGTCAACGTATGCTAAAACTTGGTTTAGAATCGGACATTCAGGAGACAGATTCCTTCATTGTGGAAATGTATCCGCTGGTTGTATTACGGTTAAAGATATTCATAGGTGGGATGAGATTTATAAACATCTTATCATATCGAGAAAGGATTTTGATAGTATTGGAACAGTAGAAATAATAGATAAATGAAGATAGGTGTTCGTTTAATAGTTGCAGTTTTTCTTTTTTATCAATGTAATGGAGTTAGTGATTCTTCCAGCGAGTGTGGAAATATTATTAAAATCAATGAATTGGAAAAACTAAAAGTAAAAGATACTTTATCGGGTTTTTGGGCGAATACAGATTATGATCAAGAATTTGAGTTCGATACACTTAATGGGGACTTTGTAATTTTATTTTTCAAGAATATCTCTGATGAGAAGAGGTATAGTATTCTTTTAAATGAAGAGGTGAAAAGCAAAAACTTGGGGAATAAAGTAACTTCAAAAGGAGGAGATTTGATTGTAAGTAATGAGGCAAAGCTAATAAGTTTATATGGGATTGGACCGAACAAAAAAAATCAATTAAAAGACAACATACTTATTGTGGCAGATAACAATAAAGTGGTTACGGAAATTTACAAGAACGCTTGTGAAGATGACATTATAGATATTTTGAACAAGAGGAAAACTTCATCCAGTAAAAACAAAACACCCTAGCCGGCGCTAGCCTCTAGGCTCGTGCCTTGTATAAGTAAAAACAGGTTCTGCAAATATTTCTTACCTTACTACTTGCACATTTTAGCCACAGGTGGGTTCAAATCCGTAAAATAAATTTCTGTTTAGGGGGTTCCCATCATGTCGCCGATAACTAAATTCAAAACACCATGAAACAATTTATCATAGCAATTGCCTTGGCAGGAGTTTTAATTTCCTGCAAGAATACCAGTGAAAACAAAAAAGATGCAGACGACTCTGCTGTTGCGGGAACAGTTGTTGACAGCACCGATAATCAGGCTGAAACCAACTACGTTCCCATTGATTCCGATGAAGCTTTGATTGCAGTATCCTTGATGGCCGCACCAGAGGCAAGCAGATCTGGGTGCACAGTCATTGGGTATAATATGGCGGGTGAATTCGTAACACTTCGGGAAGGGGATAACGAATTCATTGTCCTCGCCGACGACCCTAAAAAATCAGGATTCAATGCGGCTTGCTACCACAAAAGCCTGGAACCTTTTATGGCCAGAGGCCGAGAATTACGAGCTGAGGGAAAAACAGGACCTGAAATCTTTGATATTAGAGAGAAAGAAGCAAAGTCGGGCAAACTGGATATGGGGAAACCGGGATCCACCCTTCATATTTATTATGGGGAAAGTGATTTGTACAACCCCAAAACAAATGAGGTTGAAGGAGCGCAATACCGTTATGTGGTCTATTTGCCATTTGCTACGGCGGAATCTACGGGGCTCCCTGAAAAACCCGTGGGCTCAAATCATCCTTGGATCATGAACCCCGGAACGCACAGGGCCCACATTATGATTTCGCCTTTACCGGATAAAAATAAGAATTGATTTAATCGAAAAGAATTCCCTGCATGCTTGCATCGGGGTTTTCATTGCAACTGTCATTCCCGTGAAAACGGGAATCCAATAATGGAATTTCGGTTTTTGACCCTGGTGTAAAATGGAACCAGTGAAATATCACTGGGGATAGTTGGTTTCAAGAAATACTTTATTAAAACCGAGGCTCGCACCTCGGTTTTTTGTTTTCAATATGATTGAAAGGAAGCTTTAAATAGGTTTTTATTCTACTTTTTCGCCATCCGTCAATTGAGAGAGGGCATCCGTCAATTTACGGTATGCTATCCGCACTATACTTGTTACTTTCCCCGCCAAAGCCGAATTAGCCTTGGTCATAATAGCATAATCTTACATCTAAAAATGAAAAAAGCAAACCTACTTATTGCACTATTGATTTGTTTTACCGCATCAGCGCAATTCGATAATGGCTTTGGTATCAAGGCTGGCACCAATTATTCTCAGTTTCGCCCAGATGTAGAGTTCAATGGTGAAAAAGTTCAGGACTTCCAAGGAAAAATAGGGTATTATGTTGGTGGTTTTTTTAATATCACTATTTCTGATAAATCATGCATAAGGCCTGAATTACTGTTGGCCAACCAAGGAACAAAAACTTCAAGTGAATTTTACGTGGAATATGTAGATTTTAGTGACCCTATAGTGGGTGAAGTTGTTACCAAGGTAAATGAATTGATGATTTTACTGCCTATTGATTTTAGAATTGAATTGGTTGAGCGTTTTTATCTGGAACTGGGCATTCAGCCTGGTTATGCGATAAAAAGAGTTGGAGTGACAAAAAAAGTCCCTTTTGATTCTTCATTGGAGGGAGAAAAGGAGACGTATTCCGATTTTGATGAATTTGATTTTGGTTTAAATGGGGGGCTAGGTTTTGATCTTACCAATCAACTGGAGTTGAATTTGAGATATAGTTATGGCTTGATAGAGAGAGACGATACTATTAAAACCTCCGTAATCAGTTTGGGGCTAGGATTTACATTATAATAAATAGCACTTTGAAATATTTCAATCATAGAAAAGGCAATATCAAGAGGAGGGTTAGGCTTTATAATTTTTTAGTTGACTCAATTGTATTCTTCATTGCTGTTGTGCTGGTTTCAATGCTATTGAAAAAGTATGTTGAAAGGGAAAGCCTTAAATACTTTATGATTCCATTATACTATGTTTATTATTTTGTTTTTGAGTCTACATCCGGTCAAACAATTGGAAAAATGATTACTAAAACTAAAGTTGTTAGTGTAAATCATTCCCAAAGGGTAGGCTTGTTAAACATTTTTTGGAGAACAATTTCAAGACTGATACCTATTGATATTTTCTCGTATCTATTTTCAAATAGAGGGATTCATGATATTTTATCTCAAACACAATTAAAGAAACTTTAAATCAAATAAACCATATAGAATGAAAAAAATGAAAAATGTAATAGCTCTAGGATTGATGGTAATAATGCTCTCAAGCTGTGCAACAATTTTTGGAGGTAAAGTAACCCAGCATCAGAAAACCAAACCAGCTCCAGGAGAACAACAAAGGGAAGTTCGAGTGGTGGCTTTAATTGCAGACCTTGTATTTTTTTGGCCAGGAGCCATAGTGGATTTTGCTACGGGAGCAATTTACAGACCGAAAAGGTAAGCTTAAACCCTGCTCCTGTCTCACAAACTAACCCCTAGACGATTATAATAAAACATCTGTAATCAGTTTAGGACTTGGATTTAAGATTCAAAAATTAATCAAACACAACCATAAATTATGAAACAATTAAAAGTTTGTCTTTTAGCCTTTTTAGCAATGGCCTGTAGCAAAGATGATGCAAGCGATTCTACGCAAACCGATTTGCTTATTGGTATATGGATGGAGTCTGGCAGTGGTGTTGTGGGCATAGATGATGGTACAGATGAGTTTTTTCCGTATGACGATTACTGTACACTTCAAAGTCGCTTCATCTTCAATAAGGATGGAAGCTTCAGAGTAGAAACATTTGATGGTACCGAAAATGATTGTTTCAGTACTGGGGTTACTACGGGTACTTGGGAAAATCAAGGTGAATCGTATCATTTCAAAATTATTACAGATACTTCGGATACATCTGATGAAGGAAATGGGGCCAACATTACTATCCAATTCCCTGATTCTGATACCATGCGCTGGATTTTTGAAAATGATTCAGAAGAAGTGGATTACAGTTTTGAAGAGTATACCCGAGTCGAAGGATAAATCCTCTTGACCATAAAAAGCGTAGAAGCAAACCTCTATTTTTTATGTGAAAAACAATTAAACAGTAACCATAAATTATGAAACAATTTAAAATTTACCTTTTGGCCCTTTTCGTATTTGCCTGTAGTAAAGATGATGCTGCATCTGATTTACCTTTGGATGAGCAACTGCTAGGTAAGTGGACATTGACCAATTACTACGACGACACTTTTTTTGTGGAAGGTGAGTATGGAGTAATAGAACAAATGGTACCCGAAGAAACGGATTATGGAATTGAATTTACCGATAACCCCAAAGAAATAAAGACTACCGGTTTTTTACGCTATTCCAGGGAAGAATATGAAATAGTCAATGGGGAAAAGGTGTTCACCGGTTCGACGGGGACGAATTTTATGGATGGAGATGATGGGGAAGGGTATCATGCGGGTACTTGGAAAATCGAAGAAAGAAAGCTTGTTGTCACCGATTCTGTCCAACAAGGACCTGATGAGTTTGAAGAGTATTCCTCAATATCATCCATAGAATTGAGCGGGGATAATTTGAAATTGACCCTGGACAACGCTCAATTTGGTTCACATTTAAAGGGAGAAATTATTATTGAATATAAGAGACGATAAAAACGCTGTAAAAATAAAAAAAACCGAGGTGCGAGCCTCGGTTTTTTTTATTTTATAAAGTAATGACCTATTTACTGTACTGGGTCAAAACCATGCTGCCTGTTAACTTTCCTTTTTTGTTGTAGGATTCTTGTTTTACCATACCAACCCCTTTGGCAAACCATGTGCGGGAAGGAAATGTTTGGTTGGCCATCATCATTTTGGTCTTCGTTTCGCTGTAGATTACATAACAGTCAAAAGTACCGGCTGGAGTGGTCACGCTTTCTTGCTTTTCCACTCTGCGGTTGATGGTCTCCACATTGGTGTTCATATTGATGGCTCCGCCCATCTTCATTTTAAGCTCCATATTGGCATCGGGCAACTCTTGTCCCACGGAAAGATTGTTGGGCAATTCCACATCGGTGCCCGACATATCCATTTCAACATCGCCCATTTGGCTGAGCATTTGGTCGTTCATCAGAGATTTAAAATCTATTTTGACGACGTTGCCATCGCAAGCAATCTCATAATCCGAAGTATAGGTGTTCCCTTTTCTGTCCACCATTTCCATCATCATCGTGGCGCTTACATTGTCGCCACTGCTTTCCACATTGGTGACTGTGTAGTTGATTTGTCCATCCTCTTTCCCCTTTTTGTTATAATTGGTGTATTGAAGGTTGGCCCCATCAACCAACGGATAGTATGTACTGCAAGTGGATTGTGCCTGTGATATGGGTGCTGCTAATGCGGCAAGTAGTAGTAATAGAAAATATCGTTTCATGTTTTATTAAAGTTTAATGAATTCAACTCGTCGGTTTTGTGCTTTGCCTTGTGAGGTGCCATTGTCGGCAACAGGTTCCGCTTCTCCTTTTCCTTCGGAGTTCAGTCGGTTCTCGGAAATCCCATAAACGGAGACCAGCGCTTTTTTAACGGCCTCGGCCCGGTCTTTGGAAAGTTTCATGTTGCTTTCGTCCGAACCATCAGAATCGGTATGTCCCACAATGTTGAGGCTCATAGCGGAATCTTGATTCAACACTTGGGAGATTTGGCGGATTATACCCATGGATTGTGGTAAGATATCCGCCGAACCGGAGTTGAAACGTATGCCGTTGGTGGAGATTTTTCCTTCGGCCATGAGTTTCCTGCGTAAATCAACACCACCTTCTGCAATTTTCAGGTTGCTGATCAATACTTGTTCCTGTCTCTTTTGTTTGTCTATACCAGTCACATAAAACTTTACATAGTTGATCAATTCTGGTTTTACGATGAATTGGGGAAGATCGGCAACCTTTATCTCGTTTAGCCAAAGGCGGTACCTGTTTTTGTTTACGGCTATGGACACATGGACCACATCCTTGTAAACCTCTCGTAAGTCTTGTTGTAAAGTGTTTTGTATGGGAGCTGGATCTCCCTTAAAATTGTTGTCCACTCTTACTCCGATTGCTATGTATTGGCAAAAGTTGAGGTTGGCCAATACATTGTTTTCGTTAGTGGTAAGTCCTAAGGTTTCGGAAAAATAGATGCCCAATTTGGCACCAGAACCCGTATTTCTGCTTAAGTTAACCACTTTAAGGTCAAACTCCATAGTAAAGTCCTCGGGAAGGGTGGTGCCCAAATTGGGCACGGTAATACTTCTACTGGCCACGGAATACCATTTGCCAGGTATGGAGCCAATCGTGACCACTTCCCCGGAACCGTTGGTATTCCATTTGGAAGGAAAATCGCCCATAAACTCATCGTTGAAGTCATCGAAGAATAAAGGTTTGTCACCTGGTACAAAATCAAATTTACTGTAGACTTCAATAGTTTTTGGACTGCCCGCTACTGGGCGGGTTGAGGTACTGTTTTCGGTATTGGTGCCCGTGGGGTTTCCATTTTCCGAAGGGGCTCCCGGAGCTTGTTGTCCTCCAGAACCCGGCTCCAAGATGCTGTCGAGTGCTTGGTCCGTTTTTTTAGAGGTTTCTCTTTCTACTCTTCTTTCAACTGTGCGTTCAGCTGCCTTTTCCGCTTTTTTGGCCAGTTTTTTAAAGAACTGAGCCTCTCCGCTGGTGCCCAGCAATAGGGCAAAGGACAAACAGTAGAATAGTTTGTTTGAGGTTTTCATTTAAAAGTGTTTTTAGTTTGTTGATAAAGCAATACTGTCCAAACTACTCAAATAAAACCCTCGTACAGACTAAAAATGTATGTTTCGTAACAATTATTGTACAGGTTGCAATAACAAAGTAAACTAGTTTATTTTGTATACGATCAGGGAGTTTTCCTGATCTTTGGCCACCAATTCCAGTCTTCTGTCATTGTCCATATCGGTAAGGTCGATCAACGAGCTGCCAAATACGGGAAAATTTGGGATGGGTTTCGCTTGGCTATCGTACAAATAGATCTGATGGTTCTGTATATCGGTAACTCCTACATATATTTTATCGTAGATGTAAAAGATTTTAGGTTTGGAGTATACGCCCAGTTCCAATTCTACTTTCTTTCCTTTAATACTGAGAATATTGTCATCCATAAAAACCAAGGTATTGCTTGTGGCATAAAACCCGTGATCGGGATTTAGGTTAAAATTGGTAGCTGTCAATTTTCCGTTCGTATCAATTTGATGCAGCACACCAGTTTTGTTGGTTACCGAGAACTTGTTTTTATACAGGAACACTTCATTGTTGGAAAAGTCTATCTTTTCAGGTACTTTAATCCGATCGCTTCCCACCCGGTGTAAAATTCTGAGGGTACTGTTGTCCTGTTTAAACACCAAGTAATCCTTGTTGCCTACCCTAAAGTGTTTGGGAGCATCCAAGATATTGCTAGGAGCATCGGTAAAGGTAAATCCGCGAACTATCTTGCCCTGATTGTTGTACATATATACTTTTTGGCCTTGGGTGACCACAAAGCGGTAATTTCGACTGCCATCATAATCAAAAACGGCCAATGGGTTTAGGTTGCCGCCTTCAAAATCAATAGTAAAAGGAGGAACTTCGTCGCCATTGCGGTCCAAAATCAAAAATTGGTCGTTTGTGGTGAAGGCGAGCTGTAGTTTTCCGTTTTTGTAAATGTCAACTTGTTCTATCTCGCCTTGGATTCTGCCGTCCAACTGTTTCGTCCAAAGTACTTTTCCATCGGTAGAGATGAGATAGAGGACATTATTTTGGTCCTGTACCACAATTTCCTGTTGTTTGGTCCTGTGGTTTTTTACAAACTGGGGGTCTGTGGCCAAATCGGTGTTCAACTCCAAAGTAAATAGGGGGGACACTGTGTTTCTTTCCTGGTTCTTTTCAATTTTTGATACCAACAGATTGAAATGCCCAAAACCATTGTCCATTACCATTTGAGATGCAAAAACCTGTTCCTTGAAATCTTTGTCTTTGATGCCCTCGAATACCTCTGGGGAAAGTTCCTGTTCGGCAAAAAAATCAATCCCCGAAGCATTGGAAACAAAAAGCATGCTGGATTCGTTCGCCAAGGATGCCTTTGCTGTTTTAAAACCCTGGTCACCGTTAAAAGAAGAAGCGTTTTTATGGTTACTGATGATGGTCTGTAGCGCTTCCTTCTCTTCCGAAAAAATAAAGCTGTTCTCCAAGATCGTGCAAAAATTGGATTGAAAATCTTTGACCAAGGGCGTAAAACCTTCTTCAACAATATTTGGATTTTCGAGCTCTATAATTTCACTGCCCTGGTAGTCCTGAGAAGCCGTTTTTTTACTATCCAAATAATCATACAAACTTTCGGTGCCATAAGATTTTAAAAGGACGACCTTTTCGTTGTTCAAATAGATTATCCCAACTTCTTCAATGGTATTGAATAGGGAATCGGTTTTCTTCACTCTGTCCAAATAGATGTTCTGGTTGTTGGCGAACACTTGGTAATCGTCAAAAGTATAGGATAGTATGGCCTGTGCAGTTAATGGTGCATAGGAAGGTGTTTTGTTGGCCAAGGGAGATGTGCCCTTGAATAAATTGATGAAATTTTTTGTGGAATCGGGAGCCATGGCTACGCCGCTCAAGTTAACTTCGTCGGAATTTGCTGTGAAATCCAAAGAAACCCAAGAAGAAAATGGATTGTCCATGGTTTTATCTTGCTCTTTTAGTGCTAACAAAGATGTATTGCCACTAGGGTTGATAAATATAGTGGCCGACTTATCGAGCGAACTTGCCTGATAAAGTTTTTTCAGCGTAGGGTCCACAGGTGTATTTTCACTAACTCTGATGAGGTTTTCCATCAGCATCATGGAGGAACTCAATAAGATGTCGTTGTTTTTCCGTAGACTATAGACTTCTAGGCCATCAAGATTGTATTTGGTTACATTGATGCCTTCGTAGGTTAAGGTTTCCACGGTTTTGTTGGACACGCTGTCTACATTGAAAATACCGGAATCATTTTTGGTGGCCAAAATATAGTCGTGGTTGTCCTTGCCTACTTCGTAAAGTGCGAGCACACAGGTTTTGTCGGTAGAAAGATGTTCCAGTCCCTGAATTTTATCGGCAACCTCTTTTATGTTGGAAAAACCCTCAATACTTTTAAGGTTGGAGTTGTTTTTTAGTTCGCTCTTAAAATTGGTCAGGTTGTTGATCTTTAAAACGAGTGAAGGATTAGGGGGCAACTGTTCCAAAAGGGAATCTTTGGTCTTTACCTCTTTTGTACAGGATGCAATAAATATGGGAAGCAAACAAAAAAGTACCTTTGATCTCATTCTTTAAGTTTGACACAAAGTTAGGATTTTTAAATATCCAGCGTCAATTGTTCGGGTAGTTGCCTAAAGCTTCTTCTGTGGTATTTGGTAATGCCGTACTTTTTGATGGCCTCCCTGTGTTCCTTGGTCGGGTATCCCTTGTTCTTTTTCCAGTTGTACATGGGAAATTCTTCATGGATTTTGGCCATGTATTCGTCTCGATAGGTTTTTGCAAGTATAGAGGCAGCGGCGATGCTCATGTACTTTCCATCTCCTTTAATTATACATTCGTGGTCAATATTGGGGTAGGGTTTAAAACGGTTTCCATCAACAATTATAAAATCAGGCTGTGGATACAACTTCTCTATGGCACGGTGCATGGCCAAAAAAGAGGCGTTTAAAATGTTTATTTCATCGATTTCATCCTCAAAAACGTGACAAACGGAGAAAGAAACTGCTTCTTTTTCCAAAATTGGTCTCAACATGTTCCGTTTGACTTCGGAAAGCTGTTTGGAATCATTTAATATGTCATTATTGAAGTTTTTTGGCAATGTAATCGCTGCAGCAGTAACGGGACCAGCTAAACAGCCTCTTCCAGCTTCGTCGGTTCCAGCTTCAAAGAAAGAACAGTAACATGATTTTAACATACTTCTTAAAAATTTAACAAATGGTTTCTGCAGAAAAACATAATTACTAATAAAAGGTTAAAAAAAATCCTACATACCCAATAAACAAGGCTTTGGCTTGCATATAATATGTTAAAATTATGAAAAATGTTGATTAATGTTGTCGTAACATACGAAGTGCAAGGTTGTTAATTTTTTTGAATATTAACTTTTTATATTGATTTTTGAGCGGACTAATTCAAAAAATGAAATAAATGAGAGCTAAGTTAGCATGGATGCTAACACCTTTCTTGGTGTTATGCATGTCTTTCTCTTTTGGACAAGAGAAAACAGTTTCAGGTAACGTGACGGACCAAAACAGTCTGCCACTTCCTGGTGTTTCCATAGTCGTTGTAGGAACGTCTAATGGTACACAAACAGATTTTGATGGAAATTACACCATCTCAGCTTCCGAAGGACAGGTTTTGCGTTTCAGTTACATCGGTCAGGCGACCGTAGAAAGAACTGTTGGTGCATCATTCACTATCAATGTGCAGATGCAGGACGATGCCCAGGCCTTGGAAGAGGTGGTAGTTGTAGGTTATGGTACCACAACAAAGCAAGCCTTTGCGGGTACGGCGTCTGTTGTTGAGGCCGAAGCCTTGGAGGTAAAATCATTTTCTAACGTTTCCCAAGCATTGGCAGGTGAGGTTGCGGGTGTTTCCGTAATCAATACATCCGGACAGCCGGGTACTACTTCCACTATTCGTGTAAGGGGTTATGGTTCTGTTAATGGTAACCGAGATCCTTTGTATGTGGTCGATGGTGTTCCCTTTACAGGAAGTATCAACTCCATTAACCCTGCGGATATCAAAACTACCACAGTATTAAAAGATGCCACGGCAACCGCAATTTATGGTTCTCGTGGGGCCAATGGTGTTATTTTGATTACCACCAAATCAGGTTCTGCCAATGAATCTTACATTGAAGTGGATGTGAAGTCTGGTTTCAACATGCAGTTGATACCAAGGTATGACGTAATCACATCTCCAGAAGAGTACATAGGTTATGTTTGGGAAGGTATTCGTAATGGTGCTGCCTTGGATGGTGAAGAAGATCCTGTTGCTTTCGCAAACGATAATCTATTTTCCGTGAACTATGTGCATCCTGGATACAATATGTGGAACGTTGCGGATGGAGGTGAGTTGATCGACCCTGCAACCAGTACCGTTAGACCGGGAGTAACAAGAAGATACACGCCTGAGAGATATGCCGATTTGGCTTTTGATGCAGCCATTAGGACAGAAACCAACCTTAGAATGGCTGGTGGTGACGAAAAAAGCAAATACTTTACTTCAATTGGGTACTTGAACGATAACGGTTACGCCCTTAATACTGGTTACCAAAGATATACGGCCAGGTTGAATGCCGATTCCCAAGTTAAGGAATGGTTGAAAGTTGGAGTGAATGCAGGATATGCTTATTCCAAAAGCCAAAACAATGGTCAGACCGTTGGTTCTGAAAACTTGTTTGAGTTTGCCGACAAAATGGCGCCGATATTCCCGGTATTCTTGAGAGATGAGAACGCCCAATTGGTGGAAGACCCAATATTTGGAGGTTATCAGTACGATTACGGTACAGCTTCTGGATTTAGATCAAGACCAAATGCTGACCAGTTGAACCCGATTGCTTCTGCTTTGTATGATTTTGTAGGTACGAACAGACACGAAATCAACGGTAATTTCTCCTTGGATATCGATATTGCAAAAGGATTGACCTTTGAAACCCGTTTTGGTGCACAGTTTGCCACTGAGCGTTACAAGTCGTTCACAAACCCATTCTATGGTGGTGGTATTTCCACTGGGGGCAGTTTGTTTCAAAGGGACAGAAATTTCTTGACTACCAACTTCTTAAAACTGTTGCGTTACCAGACTGAATTTGGCAGCCACTCCATTGAGGCCTTGGTCGCACATGAGAACAACCAGTTCGAGAGAGAGCAAAGCGTGGCCTCAAAAAGATTGGCCGTTCACCCCGATATTTATGAATTGAACAACTTTGTTGTTTCGCAAGGACCTCCTTCCGGTTTTTCCAGAGGATATAGCATTGAGTCTTACTTTGGTCAGGTGAACTATGATTACGACAAGAAATATTTCTTGACCGCTTCGGTACGTAGAGATGGTTCTTCCAGGTTTATCAACGAAAAGTGGGGTACCTTCGGTTCGGTCGGTGCTGCATGGGTTATTACCAACGAAGACTTCATGTCCGGTAACGGTGTTTTCGATTTCTTGAAGTTGAAAGCTTCTTATGGTGTTACTGGAGATCAGGCAGTAGATGATGAAGATTATTATATTGCATATGACACGTACGACATCAATAACTTGAACGATCAAATTTCACTTTCTATCAGGGACAATGGAAACCCAGATTTGACATGGGAGACCTCCAAAATGTTCCAGACAGGTGTCGAGTTTGGTCTCGGTAGATATTTGGATGGTGTTGTTGACTTCTACAGCAAAAAGACGGACAACCTGATTTTTGAGAGAAGGGTTGGACCTTCCCAAGGTATTGCAATCGTTACGGTTAACGATGGTGAATTGTTGAACCAAGGTATCGAATTCAACCTTACTAGCCACATTTTTAATAAAGAGGATTTCAAATTGGATTTCTCTATTAATGGATCCCATATCAACAATGAGATTCTTACGATGCCACTTGAGCCTTCAACTGGTGAGCCAAGAATATTGGATACATCTGCAACTCCTTATGGATATTCAAAGGGAAGTTCTATCTATGATTTCTACATCAGGGAGTGGGCTGGTGTAAATCCGGAAAACGGTGTTGGTCAATACTATCAATACTTTAACGACGCTAACGGTAACGGCACCCTTGATGATGGTGAAGACGGTATTGCTGATATGATGGCCTACATGGATGAAAATCCAGACGCCAACATTGAAAGACAAGTCACGGAAACCTATGCCGATGCAACACAGAAGTATGTAGGTAAATCTGGTATTCCTGATTTGTTCGGAGCATTCAGATTGGCAGCGCAAGTGAAGAATTTCGATTTCTCTGCACAGTTTACCTACAGTGTTGGAGGATGGGCGATGGACAACCAGTATTCTGAGTTGATGAGCGATAACTTCGGTGCGGCCTCCACAAACTTCCACAAGGATATTTCCCAGAGATGGCAAAACCCAGGGGACATTACAAATGTACCACGTTTGGATGATGCCACTGGTCAGGATCAAAGGGTAAATACCACAAGATGGTTGACAAGTACGGATTATCTTGCCTTTAACAATGCCAAAATCGGATATACGTTACCCAAAAAAGATGTTGAAAGAATGGGGATTGACAACGTGAACATTTGGTTGGCTGGTGATAATTTGGCAATCAAAACCGCTAGAGAAGGTTTTAACCCATCTGTAAGAGAGAACGGTGCTTCGGCAAGGAGAATTTATGCTCCGTTGACTACCGTGACCTTGGGTGTAAGAGTTAAATTTTAGAAAAAAAAGTTATGAAAAATAGTAATATTAAATTATCAGTTATAGCCGCACTATTATTGTTGGCAGGCTGTGGAAAGGATTTCTTGGACGAGCAACCGTCCGAGTTCTTGACACAAGAGCAAGTTGGGGAGGCGGCTGCCGTTAACCCAGCTGTAATTGAAGGAACAATTTCGGGTATCTACTCAACAATGTTCGCTACCGAAAGTGGTGGTACTACAAACCATGATGACTTTGGACATAAGGGATATGATATCTACGGCGATATGCTTTCCGGCGATATGGCACTTTCTGTAAGTACCTATGGTTGGTACAGGGCCGATATTACAGAGTTCCAGTCCACACAGGATTTTACCAGAACGAGAAATTACATGCCCTGGAGGTTCTATTTCCGTGTTATTCGCTCTGCGAACTTGGTGATCGATGCCCTGGGCGGTAATGATGTAATTCCTCAAATAGAAGAGAATAAGTTTTTGATGGGACAGGCCAAAGCACTTCGTGCCCATGCTTATTTCTATTTGACCCAATACTTTGCAAACTCCTACGACCCTTCAGCCGAAATCCTGCCTATCTACGATAGCCCGGACGACCTGAATGGGCCAAAGGTGACTACTTCGGAGATTTATGCGCTGATGGAAAAAGACCTTAACGAGTCTATTTCTTTGTTGGACGGGTTCTCCAGAAGCTCAAAGGGCCAAGTGGACAAAACCGTTGCCCAGGCCATCCTGGCATATGTGCTGGCATCCAAAGGAGACAGCCATGAGGAGGTCATGGATTTGACCGCCGATGTGATAAACAATGGTGGCTATACTTTGATGAACTCGGAGGAAGTCTTGGGCGGTTTCAACGATTTGAACACCTCGGGATGGATCTGGGGCGTTGACCTAACGGTGGATGCCGGTCTTGGACTTGTTTCTTGGTGGGGACAAATGGACCTTTTCACCTATAGTTATGCCTGGGCAGGCGATGCCAAGGCTATCGACTCCGACCTTTATGCGGCCATTCCAGAGGATGATGTGCGTAAGCAACAGTTTGCCGAGCCGATCGGGGAATATACGGACTTAATGCCTTTGAATAAATTCTACCACCCGGACAGGGTAATAGGTGGTCAGGCCAACATTACCACTGATTATGTTTACTTAAGGGTGGCGGAAATGTATTTATTGCACGCAGAGGCTGCTGCCAAGGCAGGTGATGCCGGGGCTGCACGAACCATATTGAAGGATTTGCTGGCAGAGAGATTGCCAAGTACGGCCTATGTCGATGGTCTTTCGGGGCAGGCGCTATTGGACGAGATCTATCTTCAAACCCGTATTGAGCTTTGGGGAGAGGGAAAAAGCTACCTTTCTCTAAAGAGAAACCAAGGAACCGTTGTTAGGGGAGATAATCACCTTTCCAATGTGGGCGTTCCGATCAATTACGACGATGAAAGATTGACCTTTGAGATTCCTCAGTCGGAAATTCAAAACAATCCAAGCATTTCAACTCAAAACTAGTTTTGAGCTGTTATATAAGTTTTAATGGAAACCCCGCCAATTGGCGGGGTTTTTTATGCATCAACTTTTCACATTTCTTTAGTAACAAAACTTTTACCTTTGCCCAACCAATATCACGGAATGAGATTTTTAATATTGACCCTGCTTTTATTTTTTGGCCATGTCCTAATGGCGCAGCAAGACTCGCTACCGCCAACAAAACAGGCGGATTCCTTGCAACTTCAGGGTAAAGACTCCCTTTTGACCAAATCCAAGGATTCAACAAAGCGAAAATTAAAAGATAAGGGAATGGGCAAGTTGGCAGCTAAAAAGGAAGACTCCATCAGCATCCGTGATTATAAGATAATTTCCTATCAAAGGGATACTACCTATGTGGACACCACTTTAACAATAAAAAAAGAATACAAGTATAATTACCTTAGAAAAGATGATTTTGAGTTGATGCCTTTTGCGAATATGGGACAACCTTATAACGAGCTTGGCAAGAGCTTTTTAGGAACATCCTATTATCCCCAAATAGGAGCTACAGCAAAACATCCGGGATATTTTGAAAAGGAGGACATCAACTATTATAACGTGCCTACTCCGATGACGGAGCTTATGTTCAAGACAACCATGGAGCAAGGACAGTTTTTGGATGCATTGCTTACCTTTAATGTATCCAAGCGATTTAACGCATCCATAGCCTACAATGGTTTTCGCTCATTGGGAAAATACAGGTATGAAGAAGCTCAGGACGGGAAGTTTAGGGTAACCTTTAATTATCTCACACGGAATGAAAAATACGGCCTTCGTGGACATATAGCGGCACAAGAGATGCAAAGCGAAGAAAGTGGGGGGCTGTTGGATAGAACTCAGTTCGAAGACAATTTGCCCGATTTTCAGGATAGGGCAAAAATCGATTTACTGTATACCGATGCCAACAATCGAATATTGGGAAAGCGCTATTTCCTGGACCACCAATATAAATTGGTCAACCACAAAAAAGATTCAACGGACAAAGAACCAACCATCTTGGTCATCGGACATGAGTTTAGTTACGAATCCAAAATATACGATTTTGGACAAACCCGACAGAATGATGCATTTGGTCAAGATCCGTTTTTAACCCCAATTGAAGATAGGGCCCGGCTTAAAACGATGTTCAATAAGGGAACAGTGGAGTTTTCAAATAGAACCTTGGGCAGATTGTCTGGTAATATAAGCCTGTACAACTATAATTACTTTTTTAACAGTCTTCTTATAACTGAAGAAGAAACCATTCAAAACAAATTGAAAGGTGAGGAAATTTCGGTAGGAGGGTCATATAGCAACACTTTGGGGCCATTTTTTCTAAAAGGCAACGTAAACTACACTGTTTCCGGAGACCTTACCGGTAATAATTTTGATGCCATGGCGAGATATCGGTTGAATGACAACAATTCAATAACGGGCGCCATACATATTTCTTCACGGATGCCGGACTTTAATTATTTGCTCTATCAAAGTGATTATCGCAATTTCAATTGGCAAAACAACAACACTTTCGAAAAGGTGCAAACACAGAGTATCAAGTTTGGTTTCGATTCAAAATATTTTGGTCAGTTGGAAGCAGCGTATAGCGCAGTGGACAATTACACCTACTTTGCATCTACCGCAAGTGAGGAAGAAATAGGATTGGGGCAAGAAACTGCTTTTGTAAGGCCTTTTCAGGAAGCGGGAACCATAAATCACCTAAAGGCGAAGTATAAAAAAGAAGTGAAGTGGCGAAAGTGGGCCTTGATGAACACCATAATGTATCAGGAGGTGACCCAAGACAATCAAGTGCTCAATCTTCCCCAAGTGGTTACAAGGAACAGTCTGTACTTTTCAAGTGATGTATTTAAGAAAGCTATGTTCCTGCAAACAGGAATAACCTTTAAATATTTTACATCATATAATATGAATGCCTATAATCCCTTGTTGGGCGAGTTCTATATTCAGAATAACGAAGAATTGGGCGGTTATCCACTATTGGATTTTTTTATAAATGCCAAAGTAAAGCAAACCAGAATCTATTTAAAGGCAGAACACCTTAATTCCATTTTTTCAGAACCAAATTATTACTCCGCACCAAATTATCCGTATCGCGATTTTGTGATTAGATTTGGGTTGGTCTGGAATTTCTTTTCGTAAAATTTGATAAGAAACAAAACAAGGGAATACTGAAAAACAAGCACTTATAATTTAATTGATTTTTTTTCGAAAAAAATATCAAAAAACATTTTGTAGAGATAAAATAACGTGCGTATATTTGCACCCGCTTAGCTGATAAGGCAGGGCGTTTGCGAGAGGAGATTTGGATTGAAATTCTGGGTTTTTTCGAGCAAAAAAGATTAAAGAAGTTCATATACATATTGTAACGACAGCGTAAAGAGAATAAGAACCATTTTGATGCAGGGACTCGGATTTCCGGGTGTCGTACAGACATTCAAGGAAATACAATGAAGAGTTTGATCCTGGCTCAGGATGAACGCTAGCGGCAGGCCTAACACATGCAAGTCGAGGGGCAACACGGAAAAGCTTGCTTTTCTGGTGGCGACCGGCGCACGGGTGCGGAACGCGTATGGAACCTGCCCCTGTCAGGGGAATAGCCCAGGGAAACTTGGATTAATGCCCCATGGTATCGTCATATCGCATGATATGACGATTAAAGATTTATCGGACAGGGATGGCCATGCGTACCATTAGTTAGTTGGTGGGGTAACGGCCCACCAAGGCAGCGATGGTTAGGGGCCCTGAGAGGGGGATCCCCCACACTGGTACTGAGACACGGACCAGACTCCTACGG